>NZ_BAABRI010000002.1:0-324588 GCF_040362925.1 Haloferula sargassicola | reverse complement strand
GGCCGTGGGCTGTAATCCGCGCGAAGGAATCCATCTCGGTGCGGTACTGCGAGCCATCCGCGCCGTAGGTGCCCGCGACCAGCACCAGACGTTCGCCGTTGAAAAAGAACCGGTCGTTGGCATCGAAGTCCACGGGATCCACCACCCCATCCTTGGCGTAGGAGGCACCGCCCCGCGTGATTTGCTGGAGGCCGGTGAGAGACCAGCCAAGTCCGGCAATGCCATTGGTTCCATTACTGGAATAATCAAGGGACAACTTCGGCTCCATTCCGCCCGTGCCCTTGGGCAGATCGATCGGAATTGAATACGCCGCGGAGCCATCGCCCGCGACCGAGAGAGATCCTTTCAATGCACCAACCGGCTGGTGAGCACCAAGAATAGTCAATGGAGGCACCACGCCGATGGGTGGGTGTGTGACCCCTCCCTTCGCCACCAGCCCCTCGGTCCCCGACTCCCACAGGGACTCCAGATACTCATCCAGCCAGCTTTTTCCTGAAGCAGGATTGAGGGCGTCACGATCATAAAGATTGGGATCCGATCCGTGAGCCACCTCCCAGGCATCAGGGAGCCCATCCTTATCCGCGTCAGCAAAAAGCATGTTACTCGGATCCGCCGAAAGATTGTCGATCAACACCTTCGACGCATCGCTCCCGAAGAAATCGAGGGCTTGCAGAACGGGTCCACGGCCGTCAAACCCAAGGTTCACCGCCACTAATTTCCCATCCACAAACAGATCCCATACTTTCCTGCCCGTGTCCTGGCGCAGCGTGATCCGCAGGTAAGACGTAGAAAGACGGGTGGTCGGATTCACCCCGAATTCAGGACCAGCCACCAACCACTGCTCCATCTCATCGGGATCGGAGGCATCGTCGTTGCCATGGTAAACCCAGATTTCACCCTGAGTGTCGGAATCCCCCCTTTGGAACGCGATTTGCGAACCATTGACATGAATCGAAGCCATGCTCCCCCAGCTATTGGCGGGAGGACGAATTGAGAAATCCACGAAAGCGATTTCCTCACCGGGATCCCAGTCAATAAGCCTCCGCAGGTGGGTCTCCTCCAAGCTCGAGTTCTGCGAGAGCTGTAAGGCCTGGCCCCCTGCAACTCCCTCACCACCGGGACTGATGGTTGCATTTCCCGAGATCAGGTTCCAACCCTGCAAAGGATCCCCCGCTGGGGCCGACCGGCCATCCACCAACTGAAGCGGGACAAAATTAGGGCTCTCGAAGTCAATCGGAGGAAGATAGGCTAAGACCTGGTTAGCAAACATTGCCAGCAAACCCAAAACAAAGCCGCCTGCCCTAACGAAGGTCTTCATGCGGCCGTCGTCTATCGAATTCACTTCTCCAATGTCAACTTCTTTGGAAATAATTTCCCTTGCCTCCATTACCTTAATGATCTACTCATTCAACCCCGGATAAGCCGGAATCGATTGACCTTCAGGTTATTAAGATAGCAAAAGAACGAAACAGTGGGGGATCCGGCAGACTTGGCATGTCGACCCCGGGGTCGATCCCCAAGGGGAGGGAAGATCGTGTTTTGGCGAGGATCGCTGGTGTACTTGGCTTCGCCGCGCCTCTGAACAGCGCTCCTCGCCTGCCCCCGGCAGCACCGTGAGGAAGCGGCGGGCCCGCTTCGGCATGTGGATGGATCTCGCCGGCTTTGGGCCGACCCATCAGTAGCGATCCAGCCGCAGGACCACCCATCCGAAGTCGAGCGTTTTGCCGTCCGCGGAGAGAAGCCCGGGGCGCAGGGCATAGTTGCCGTAGCGGCTCACGACCACGCCGCAGTCGCGCAGCACCCCGATCTGCTTGGACATGGCGGACTGCCCGATGCCCAGCCGCCGCGCCAGTTCGCTGACCGGCAGGGGCTCACCCTTCGCCAGCTCGATGAAGATCTGCCAGCGGCGCTGATTGCTGACGGCGAGCAGGACGTGGTCGAGGGTCATGACTTCGGGAGGATGCTTGGAAGGTCGGGATGGCATGGCACGTACGCCGGCCCGATTGGCGAACCATACCTCCCGGCCGGCGAAGGGTACCTCTCGGACGGCGAATCATCCATCTCAAATCGAGACACTTTCCTCTCTTCTTCGGAGTCTTTACTCTCTTCTCCGGAATGTTCCCTCCTCTTGGATTTGTTTTGTATCCTTGATGAGGAGTCTTTTCTCCGTTCCTGCGAAAGTTTCCTCTCGTCCGGGGAGTGTTTTCTCCGAGCCCAGCACCGATCCCTCCGATCCCACCCTCCGTTCCCATCACCCATGCCTCCCGGTCGGAGCGCCGGCCGTGTCGAACGGACGGCCGGGAAGGCTTTCCCTGGCACCCCCAGCTTGGGCGCCCGACCCCAAACGTGGACCCGGCTGACCCTGCCGCGATCAGCCGCTGCCCCTGGTCGAGGGCGCCCGCTCCACCCACCGTGGATCCCTTGCTGACCGGTGACCGTTGGGGCGGCCCACGCGCTTCCGCGGCGACTCACCCCGTCGTCCACTTTTTTCGCACGAGGCATCACCAGCTCCTCCGTCGATTGCTTGGAGGACGACTGGCCGGCGGATTCGATGAAGCTGCACCAGTCGCCGATGTCGCCGTTTTTCCCGCGGCTCAGTGCGTCGATTGCCGAAGATTCCTCGTGGGCGCCCCGCTGGCGCACGCATCGGGCCTGATCTCTGCGCTGGAGAGAAAGCCGTCCGACGCCCGGCCCGGCAAACCTGCCTGCATCAGGCAATCAAGAACGCTTGGACTGTTCGCGATCTGGCAACCGTTGAAAACCTCAGCCCTTGGCCGCCGGGGCCATCTTTGAGAGCCGGGTGCGCCAGCGTTCGCGGGCGACCTCGCGAAGGTCCGCCTCGCGGTCGGTTTCATCGAGGATCTCGGACCCGATCACGGTTTCCAGCAAATCCTCCATGGTGACGAGGCCGACGATGGCGCCGAACTCGTCGTGAACCATCATCATCTGCCGCCCCTCGCGCAGCATGCGCTCGAACAGATGGTCCAGGCCGATCTGCTGGGGGGTGGCCTCGACGGGCAGGGCGATCTCCGAGATTTTCCCCTCCGGGGCCCGCAGGCAGCGCAGCAGTGCATCGGAGCGCAGCACGAAGCCGAGGATGTCGTCGCGGTTCACGCCATAGACCGGGATGCGCGAGAAGGGCTGGTCGATGATTTCATCGGCAAACTCCCCGAAAGTCATCTCGCCGGGCAGGGTGAACATCACCGTCCGCGGCGTCATGATCCGGGAGACGCTTACCTGGGAGAGCTGGAGCATGTTGCGCACGACGGCGCTCTCGTGCTTGCCGATTTCGCCGACGCGTTCGCCGAGGTTGGCGACGGCGATCAGCTCTTCGCGGTGGACCGGGCCTTGGTTGGCCTTTCCAAAGGTCAGCAGGCGCGTGACCTGCCGGCACAGCCAGACCAGCGGGCCGAGGAGGCGTTGCAGCCACACCAGGAGCCAGGCGGATGGAGGGGCGAAAAAGGAGGCGTAGCGGGCGCCGAGCGTCTTCGGGATGATCTCGGTGAAGACCAGGATCGCCAGCGTCAGGATGCCGGCGAACACGCCGCCGGTGGCATCGCCGTAGAGCTTCGCATACTGGGCGCCGGCGCCGGCGGCCCCCATGGTGTGGGCGATGGTATTGAGGGTGAGAATGGCGGAGAGCGGGCGGTCGATGTCGCCCTTGAGCGCCTCCATCGTGTCGCCCCATTTTTTGCCCCTTTGCTTCGCGGTCTCGATCGCCGGCGGGGTGACGGAGAGCAGGGTCGCCTCGAGCAGTGAACAGATGAACGACACGCCGAGGGCGAGGAGGACGTAGGCGACGAGCAGGAGCATGGAAATTCACACCCAGCCAACACCCGGAACGCCACGGGTCAATCGACAATCGCACCCCGGCGCTGCGGCGGGGCCAGGGTTTCCCGGGGAATAGCCGGCCCGCCAATGCCCCGGCCAGGAGAGCGGCTTCTCCGGTGAACCCGGCGCGGTAGACGGCCGGGCCGCGGCCGGTGCCGGACCCAGCCCAGCTTTCGAGTCCGCCGACGGCCACGATCCCCTGCGCCCCGGGCCATGGGGGGATCCCGGGCCACGGGATCCGAGGTCCGCTCCAGACTAAAGGGTCCAGAGTTTCAGCACGACGATCGAGTGGGCCGGCATTTCGTATTCGAACTCGTTTTTCACGCCGTCGATTTCCCCTTTCACCGGCACTACGGCGGTGGGCTGATCGATGGTATTCGTGGCTTCGGGGCCGGCGGCCATGACCTCGGTGGCTGCCCTTTCCGCCACGCGGGGCACGCCTGTCAGGGTCACGGCCAGCGTTTGGGGCTGCTCGGAGGAGTTCACCAGCTTCACGAAAATCCGGCTGGCCGAGCGATCGCGGGTGACGGATGTGTAGACGGGTGAATCCTCCGGCAGGGTGGCATCGAGGATCTCGCCGCCGAAGTTCGTGCTGAACATACGGAGGGCATAGTAGCTGGGCGAGCCGTAGGAGGAGACGGCGTCGTAGCCGATGAGGTTGGGCCTCCACTGGCGGCCGTTCACGTTCACGAACAGCGGCGCGTAGGCCTGCATGGTGACGATGTCGGAGTGATGCTCCATATTCGTCATGAAGGCGGCATCGCCGATGGCGGCCGTCATATTCGGAGTCGGAGGCGCGTCCCTGGACGGCGGCTCCCATGGGGCGAAGGGGGTCTCGTGGGCGGCCCATTCGCCGACGAAGATCTCGGGGCCCCGGCGGTCGAAGCCGTCGTAGTAATCCCGGTCCATCTTCAGGAACTCGTGCGCCTTGCGGTAGAAGTGCTCGTCGAGCACGTCGGGCCGGCGGCTTTTCACCCTCTTTTCCTTCGGCTGTTCGGAGCCGATCGAGGAGATGCACTTGAGGTCGGGGTGGCGTTTCTTGATCGCATCGTAAAACTGGGCGAAGCGCTGGTCGTAGGAGCCGGACTTGTCGAACCAGTCCTCGTTGCCGATTTCCACGTAGCGCAGCTTGAACGGCTCCGGATGACCGTCCTTCGCCCGCTGCGCGCCCCACCGGCTGGTCGCGGGCCCCATCACGTACTCGATTTCATCCAGCGCCTCCCGGACGAAGGGCTCAAGGTCTTTGCCGGGCTTGATATGATCGCCCTTCAACGAATAGCCGGCATACAGGCCGAGCACCGGCTCGGCCCCCATGTCCTCGCACCACAGCAGGAATTCCATCAACCCCATGCCGTCCGACGAACGGTAGCCCCACGGGCAGGGGTGGCCGGGCCGGCGGGTGATCGGGCCGATGGTTTCCCACCACTTGAAGCGGGTGTCGATGAAGTCGCCCTCGAGGTAGTTGCCGCCGGGAAAGCGCAGGAACTTCGGCTGCAGGTCGACGAGCATCTGCATGAGGTCCTTGCGCAATCCGTTCGGCCGGTCGTTCCAGGTGGGAGGAAACAACGACACCACCGACAACCAGCAGGTCCCCGGCTTTTCCGCGGTGATCGCGAACTTCGCCTGGTCGGTGGTCGGGGCGTCGGGCGCGGTGGCCAACTCGACGTTCACGTATTGCCACTTCGGGCCGATCTCGGGCGTCGCCGCGCTGGCGAATTCCGTGGTGCCGTCGTTGGAGACGATCGCCACCTTGAGCGACCCGCTGAAGCCCTCGCCGCCCTTCACCTGAAGGCGGGCGAGGTATGTCGTGGAAGGATGCACCGGAATGCCCCAGTAGCCCTCGTTGCCAAGGCCATCGCCGGGCGCCTTGGCCTCAAGCCGAAGGCTGATTGGAATGACTTCGTTGAAGGGCACCCCATCATCGATGCCGATCTCCGCCGTGCCGATGGCCGACCAGTGGGCGGGGCTTTCCTTGTCATCCTGAAAGCTCCGGTTGCGGATCAGCTCGGCGTAGAGCCCGCCGTCATAGCAGAAGTTGATTTCCTCGGTCATCAATCCGTAGTGGATCGGGCTGGCGGCGGCGACCGGCTTGGAGGCATCGATCTCCAACGGAATGGCACCGGCGGCGGGAACCGCGGCGGCGAGGAGTCGTGGAAGGGTTCTCATGGGTTCTCAGTGCTGGGGAGGAATCGTCACGCCTTCGGTGCCCGGCTCGAAGCTGCGGTCGAGCGGGTCCATCGGCAGGATGCGGCCTTCGTCATCGAACTTCATTTCAACGATCGCGACCTCCCGCTTATAACCGCCGCCGCCGGGCACGGCGTGGCGGTGGTAGGCCACGAACCAGCGGTCGGTGCCCGGCACGTTGACCACACCGTGGTGGGCGGTGGCCACGGCGTTGCCGTTTTTTTGCAGGACGATGAAATCCCTGTGCGGCGACTCGACGGGCCCGGTGGGCGTGTCCGACCAGCCCCAGCCCACCCGGTAGTTCGGCGAGCGGGCGTCATCGATGGACCACATGAAGTAGTATTTCCCTTTCCGCTTGAAGACCACGATGCCTTCGCGGAAGTCGCGCAGCTGGAGGTCCACGGGATCGCCATCGAGATGGATCATGTCCTTCTTCAGTTGATACACCTGGCAGGGCTGGCCGTTTCCGAAGTAAAGATAGGCCTGTCCGTCATCGTCGATGAAAGCGCAGGGATCGATGGTATTGGTATGAACCTTGCCCCCGCGCTTCAACAGCGGCTTGCCGAGCGCGTCCTTGAAGGGTCCGGTCGGTGAATCGCCAACCGCCACGCCGATCTTTCCATCGCCGCAGAAGTAAAAGTAGTATCTCCCGCCGCGCTCGATGCAGTCCGGTGCCCAGGCTCTCACGTCGGCCCAGTCAATGTCCTTCCTGAGGTCGAGGAACACGCCCTCCTTCTTCCAATCGACCAGGTTCTTCGAGGACCATGCGGCGAACTCGAAGGTGTTCCAGTTCGGCCGGTCCGAAGTCGGGTAAATGTAGTAGGTGTCGCCGAAGGCCCGGATCGAGGGGTCGGCCGTGTATTGGTCGAGCGCCCGCTTCGGCACCGAGGCGATGGCCTCCTTTTCCTCGCCACGCACGCCGGCGAGCACCTCCGCCGAGACCGGAAGAATCGAGCCGTGGCGCTGGCCCTCCACCACATGGGTGCCGCCGGTGACGTCCTGCCAGCGCTTCAGGTCGCCCGACCGGCGCGCGCCGTAGCGGTGCTCCACGTAGTAGTCGAAATAAACGGTGGCCCGCCCGTCCATCACCACCGCGGCCGGTCCTTCGGCCCGCTCCTTTTCGATCACCGGCTCTTTCAGGAGGCGGTAGGGCCCGAGCGGCTTGTCGGCGATGGCGCTGCGGATCGCGCCCCACACGCCCTTTTCCTGGTCGTCGGTTTCCTTGAGAAAAAGCACATACTTTCCCTTCATCTCCACCAGGGTCGTGTCGATGTTGTTGAAGCCGGGGTCGAACAAGATCTGCGGCTCGGAGAACAACTTGAAGTCCTTGGTCAGCGAGTACCATGCCCGGTGTTGGGCCCCGTGTTTCCCGACCATCGGCACGGCCGACGACCAGACGATCAGATAAGACTGCTCTCCCTCCAGCCAGTAAAGTTCCGGCGCCCAGGTGGTTTCCACGCCGTCGATCTTCCCGGTCAACGGGAGGAACCTCTGGTCGGACCATTCCAGAAGGTCCTTCGAGGTGGCGTAGCCGATGCCCTTGTCGTGCCACCCGCTGGTCCAGACCATGTGGAAGAGCCCGTCAGGGCCCTTCAGGATGTGGGGATCGCGCAGCAGCTTCGAGCCGACCTCGGGCTTCAGGAACACCCGCTTCAGCTCGGTCCAGTCCATCGCATCGAAGCTGTAGGCGAGGTGCAGCCCGTCCCCGCTGCCGCGGAAGGAGGTGAAAAGATAGCCCGCCGGCTTTTCGTCCGCCCGGACGAGGGATCCCGCCAGCACGGCGACGAGAAACAGAAGGTTTCGGAGTGTCATGGGTTGAGCGGATGCTACGACCCTCAACGCCCATAATGAAACGTTTCTTTCCAACCACCCCATGCGCTTCGCGACATCCGAGGTCGTTTGGTTCCGGAGTCCGGCTTTTCTCTCCCTAGCGCCGGAACCGCAACTCGCCGCGCAGGGCTTCCACCTCGCGCGTCAGGCGGGCGATCATCCGGATCGCGGCCCAGTTCATCCGATGTTCGCGGCGCAGGGTTTCGAGGCGCTGCAGCAGCCGCACGGATTCGTCGTCGAAGCGTCCGTCATCGGACGTCTCGACGAGACCCTGGCGGCAGTAGAAAACGATCTTCCGCCGCGAGGTCCCGGTCAGGCGGACCACGGTTTCGATCGTGTGCCTGGCATGCGGATCCGGTTCGTAGCGCTTCATGTCAGCCCTTTCCCGGTTGGAATTTCGAGACCTCCCTCAGCCGCTCCCACAGCTCCCGCTCCTCGTGGGTCACGCGGGGCGGCGCATCAATGGCCAGCACGACATACAAGTCGCCGGGCGCGGCTTTCTTCGGCAGTCCGTAGCCCTTCAGGCGCAGCTGGTCGCCCGTCCGGCTGCCGGCGGGCACCTTGAGCTGCACGGATTTTCCGCCGGGCAGGCGGATCGCGGCCGTGGTGCCCAGCACCGCATCCCAGGGGGCCAGCGCCAGATCGAGATACAGGTCGTGTCCGCGGACGCGGAAATCCGGGTCCGCCGCCAGCCGAACGCGGAGGTAGAGGTCGCCCGCGCCGCCCCCGCCACTGCCGGCAGCCCCGTGGCCCGGCACCCGCAGGCGCTGGCCCTCGCGGATGCCCGCCGGGATGCGCACCTGCACCTCCTCCAAGCTCGTCTGGCCGGTGCGCGGGTCCATCCGCCGCAGGGAAATGGTCCGCACCGATCCCGTCATCGCCTCCGGCAGGGTCACCATCAGGTCCCCCTCGATGTCCTGCCCGCGGCTCGGTCCCGCCGCTCCGCGGAAACTGCCGCCGCCGCGGGCGAAGCCACCTCCTCCCATGCCTCCTCCGAAATAGCGCTCGAAGAAGTCGCTGAATCCGGTGCCCCCGAACTCGAACTCGAAGCCCTCGCCCGGAGCGCCCCCGCCCCAGCCGCCGGAATCCGGCGGCATCCCGCCCGGCTGGTTCCAGCTCGCGCCGAGCGTGTCGTAGCGCTTGCGCTTCTCGGGATCGCCGAGCACCTCGTAGGCCTCGTTGATCTCCTTGAACTTCTCCTCCGCTCCCGCCTTGTCGCTGGCGACGTCCGGGTGGTGCACCCGCGCCAGCTTGCGGAAGGCCTTCTTGATCGCGGCCTCGTCCGCATCCCGCGGCACGCCGAGGATCTCATAGTAGTCCCTGAATTCGACCGACATGACTCTGCCCTACCCATGGCACAGCCCCGGCTTCTTGTCTAACGGACGAAGCGGCATCTTGGCCCCCCTTTTTTCCCGGCCATCGACCGCGGCCCGGTGGAGGAGGGCCGGCGGTGCGTCTTTCGGCGCGACCGGGCCAGCCTCCGCCGAGCGTCCGGACGGCGGGGCCTGAGCAAGAAAAACGCCGGCCTCCCCGTGGGAAGCCGGCGTTTTGAAAATCCAGCCGCGGGATCAGGCCAGGGCCTCCAGCTTCTGCTTGAGCTGGTCCTTGGTGACGTTGGCGCCGACGATCTGGTCCTTCACCTCGCCGCCCTTGAAGAACAGGAGCAATGGGATACTACGCACGCCGTACTTGACCGCGAGTTCGCGGGCTTCGTCGACGTTGACCTTGCCGACCTTGGCCTTGCCCTCGGTTTCGCTCGAGAGCTGTTCGATGACCGGGCCGATCATCTTGCAGGGGCCGCACCACTCCGCCCAGAAGTCCACCAGGACGGGCACGTCGGAATCGATCACCTCGCTTTGAAAATTGCTGTCGTTCAGTTGCAGAGCCATGCCCGAACCATGGCGCGAGGCCACGGGATGTCAACTTTTGCGGATTTGGCCGGCAGGCCCGCCCTTTCCGGGCATGAAAAAGCCCGGCCATCCATCAAGGAGGCCGGGCTGAAAGAAAAAATGGAGCCGGATCACTCGAGATCGACGGCCTCTTCGGCCGGGGCCTCGTCGGACGTCTCTTCCATGTCATCGGCCGCGGCCGAGTCGTCGTCGCTGGCGGCGGAGGACATGGAACTGGAGGTGGGCGAGTCGGCCATCCTGGTGTTCACCGTCGAGGTTTGGAAGGCGAAGAAGGCCACCACGAGGGCGAGGACCAAAGCAATGATGGGTGGGATCATGGGAGTAGGACGGGGAAAGGATTAGAACAGTTGCGACCAATCGACTTCCTGGGTGCCTCCCTCGGCATTGTGGCCGAGCCAGGACTGCGCGGTGGAGACCTGAAGGAAGAGCACCACCGCGGCGGCGATGGCGGTGAGGATGGAGAGACCGACGACCACCGGGCTGTCCAGGCCTTCCGCTTCGTCCTCGTCCTCGACGGCCATGGTGGCCATCTGGGAAGCGGCGGGCGAGGTCGCCCCCCCCGGCTTGGTCGGCGGCTGGAGCTGGATGGTGGCCTTGGGCAGGCTCGGCGAGGATGGCGAGCCGCCGCCGGGGGTGTTGAGCTTGATGGTCGGTGCCGGGGCGGGCTTGGCACCGGGGGCCGAGGGAGCGGAAGCCGCGGTCTTGAGCTGGATGGTCGGCGCTGGCGCGGGAGCCGGGCCGGTGGCGGCCGGCCGGGTCGGCGCGGGCGCGGCAGCGGGCGGTTTCGGTGCGCCGGGAGCGGTGGCGGTCGGCGGGGCCGGCGCGGCGGTCGGCGGCCTCGGCGCGGTCGGCTTGGGAGCGGCCGGAGCCGGGGCGGCACCCCCCGGAGTGGCTGCGGGGGCGTCCGCGGCCTTGAGGGTCACGCGGACGGTTTCCTTTTTCAGTGGAACGCTCGAGGTGTGCTTGGACGGCTGGTCTTGGTCGCTCATGTGGGAGTTTTTTGGAATTCGAGTTTCTGTGAATGAGAACAAGCACGAGCGGCGCGGGCCTGTCAAACCTCCATCGCGCACGGTGCACGGGGGAACTTACCGTAGTTTTTCCCGGCTTCTGCGGCATGCTCGTCACGATGCCGCCCCTTGACGCGGCCGGCCTGCCGCGGTCGGATGTCCGCCACGGATTCCTCCGCACGCCCATGATCTCGCGCCGCCACTTCCTCGCCACCACCGGTCTCGCCTTCATCGGACTCCAGCGCGTGGCCCTTTCGGCCTCCGCGCCGGGGCGCAATGCCGAGCTGCTCGGCCCGCTGGTCCCCGACCCGGCGCGCATCCTCGACCTGCCGGAAGGCTTCCGCTACGTGCTGCTCTCGAAGCGCGGCGAGATGATGGCCGACGGCTTCCGCGTCCCCGGCGTGCCGGACGGGATGGCGGCTTTTCCCGGGCCGGAGGAAACCATCGTGCTGGTCCGCAATCACGAGCTGGCCCTCTCGATGTCCGGCATCGGGCCCTTCGACAACAACCTGCGGCTGCCCGACAAGCTCGATCCCGCGCTGTGCTACGATCCCGGGGAAAACGGCCGCGAGCCCCATTTCGGCGGGACCTCGAACATCGTCTTCGACCCGCAGGAGGGCAGGGTGGTGCGGCAGTTTCTTTCGCTGACCGGCACCGACCGCAACTGCGCGGGCGGGGCGATGCCCTGGGGTTCGTGGATCACCTGCGAGGAGCCGGAAGATCTGGTGACGCCGCGCGGCCAGCGACACGGCTGGTGTTTCGAAGTCAGGGCGACCGCCGAGCCCGGCCTGCAAAAGCCGGTGCCGCTCAAAGCGCTCGGCCGCTTCCGCCACGAGGCGGTGGCGCTGGATCCCGCGACCGGCTTCCTCTACCTCACCGAGGACCGCAATGACGGCCTGCTCTACCGGTTCATCCCGGGGGAAAAGAACGACTTCACCCGCGGCCGGCTGCAGGCGCTGGCGATTTCCGGCAAACCCAAGTCCGACCTCCGCCACTACGACCCCGCTGCGAATTGGCCGGTCGAGGGCGAGGCGATGCAGGCGACGTGGATCGATCTCGATGAGGTGGAAGCCCCCAAGGACGACCTTCGTTTCCGCGGCTTCGAGGGCGGCGCGGCGCGCTTCGCCCGCGGGGAGGGCATCCATTTCACCAAGGAGGGCATCTTCATCTGCTGCACCGATGGCGGCCCGGCCCGCCGCGGACAGATCTTCCGCCTGAAGCCCTCGGGCAAGGCCGACCAGCCGGACGAACTGACGCTTTTCATCCAGTCCGGCGAGGACGACCTGCTGACCAACGGCGACAACCTTTGCGCCGGCCCGTGGGGCGGCCTGGTGGTGTGCGAGGACCTGGTCGATGCCCGCTTCGCCAGCCGCACCTGCCTGCGCGGCATCACGCCGGACGGCCGCATGTTCACCATCGCCCGCAACGGCCTCGACAACACCGAGTTCGCCGGCAGTTGCTTCTCGCCGGACGGCCGGTGGCTGTTCGCCAACATGCAGGTCCGCGGCCTCACGGTCGGCATCACCGGACCGTGGGAAAAGATCACCGGAGCGTGAGCGCCGGCTGCGGCGGCCGGATCGACCATCCCGAGGCCAGCAGCCCTTCGCGCACCGCCGTCAGGATGCGGAGCGCCGCCGCCCCGTCGCCGTGGACGCAGAGGGTATCGACCCTCGGGGCCAGCTCGATGGCCTGGCTGACGGCCTGGTGGGGATCGGTGAGCACCGCATCGGGCTCGCTGCGTGGCACCAGCCGGCCATCGCTGCCATATCGCCGATCGGCGAAGCCCTCGCGGATCACCGCCACGCCCCGCGCGCCGGCCATTTCCTGCAGCAAGCCCCGCGGCGGCACCGTCACCGCCGCGCCCGGAGCGTGGCGTTCCATCGCGTCCAGCAGCGCCGCGGCGTAGCCGTGCTCGGCATCGGCCTGGTGATACAGGGCCCCGTGCGGCTTCACGTGGGAAATGACGATCTCCAGCGTGGCCGCCATTTCCGCGAAGCGGCCGAGCTGCCGGTCCAGGGCGGCCGCCAGCTCCGCCGCGGACAGATCGAGCGGCCGGCGGCCGAAATGCTCCGGATCCTCCCAGCCGGGGTGCGCACCCACCGCCACCCCGCGGCCGGCCGCCAGCTCCATGGCGCTGCGCAGCGTGGAGGCATCGCCGGCGTGGCCACCGCAGGCGATGTTCACCGAGCTGGCGAGCGCGATCAGGCGGGCGTCGGCATCGCCGCCTTCGCCGAGGTCCACGTTGAGGTCGATCCGCTGCATCAGCCCCGTTTAAGCAAATCCAGGCCCGTCCGCAACCGCGCGAGTTCCGCCCTCAGATCCAGCCACGCCTGCAGCGCCTCCGCCGGGCCGACCTCGCGGAAATGCAGCGTCGTCCCCGGCCACAACCGGCCGAGCTGCGGCAGGTCGGCCGCGATGACGTGCGCGATCTGCGGGTAGCCGCCGAGCGTCTGGCCTTCGGGGAGCAGCACGATCGGCACGCCGTCCGGCGGCACCTGCACCGAGCCGGGGACCACCGGTTGGGAAACCATTTCCCGCTCCGGCGGCGTGACCCGGGGGCCATCGAGCCGCATCCCCATCCGATCGGCCCGCGGGCTGATCTGGAATCCGCGGGCGAAAAACCCCGCCAGCTCCGCGGGGCCGAACCAGGAGGCCTGCACACCCCGCATCACCCGGACCTCGATCACCGAGGCGGGCGGCAGGCATGGCGGCCAGCCGACCCGCCACGCCCCCGGTGCCGGGCCGCCCGCGGAGCGACCGGCCCGCAACCGATCGCCGGCCATCACCACGCGGCCCCCGAAGCCGCCGCGCAGGTCGGTCGACCGGCTGCCGAGGCAAGGCTCCACGTCGAGCCCGCCTGCGATCGCGAGGTAGCCGCGCACCGAGCCAAGCCCGGCCCTCAAATCCAGCTCCTCCCCTGCGGCGAAGTCCGCGCTCCTCGCGCCGCCGGACCAGCCGCACCAGGCGGCCCGTGCCGCTTGGTGGAACCGGAGCCTCGGGCCCATCATGCACACCTCCAGCACCGCCGCGCCGGCGGCGTTGCCCGCCATCGCGTTCGCCACCGCCATGGCCACCGGATCCGCCGCGCCGCCGGGAGCCACGCCCCAGCGGCGGAAGCCCGGGCGGCCTTCGTCCTGGATCGTGGTCATGGCACCCGGGTCCAGCACCTCGATCGGCCCCTCCGGCGAAGGCGCTTCCGCCCGCGGCGGCCTCGCCAGCTCATCCACCGCCACGAAGCGCACGCGGTCGCCCGGCCGCAGCAGGCCCGGCTCCGGCGCGGCGGCATCGAACATCGGCACCGCGGTTTTTCCCAGCACCCACCAGCCGGCGGGCGAGGCGATGGGATAAATCCCGGCCTGGCCCGCGGCGATCGCCACCGAGCCGGCTTCGACCATCAATGGCGTCTCCTTGCGCGGGAGACGGAGGTCCTGCGGCAGGCCGGCCAGATAGGGAAATCCGGGCGCGAAGCCGACCGTCGCCACCGTGAACCCGGCCGCGGAGTGGCGGGTGATCACCTCGTCCACGCCGAGTCCGAGCCGGCGCGCCACCTCCTCGAGATCCGCGCCCCCGTAGCGGACCGGGATTTCCACCAGGCGCCCCTCCGGCAGCTCGCTTGGGGAAAGATCGGCGGTCACCTCGCGGACCGCCTCGCCCACCTCCTCGGCGATCGCGGGATCGGCGAAAACCGCCACCGTGTCGTAGCCATTGACCACGTCCGTCACGCCGGGGATCGCCACCTCCCGCAGCCGGGCGGCCAGCGCCAGCGCATGATGCAGCCGGACGTCGGCCCCGTCATCGCCCACGCGATAGAGCCATGCCGAGTCGCCGAGAGCTTGCCATCCCACGGGACCAACCTTCCGCGCCGCCGGCGAAGATCAAGCCAAAGGCGGCCCGGACACAAAAGAAGGCCCCGCATCCGATGCACTCGGACGCGGAGCCTGGAAATTTTTCAAAATTCCGCCGGCCATGAGCCGCGGAATCGGGCGCCTTACTTGGAATAATCCACCTCGGCGGCCGGCACTTCGCTGAAGGCCGGAAGCGGGCGCAGCGGCGGCGCGGTCGGCTCGCTGGTGCAGCAGCAGGAGGCGCTCAGAAAGGCAAACACGGAAGCGAGGACGGCGGCGAAGATTCGAAGCATCATTGGATTTTTCAAGTTTGGCTGGACTTGCTCTCCAAAAATCAGGGCGGACTGTCAAGCAGTCCGCCCCGATTCAAAGTCATTTCCACCGGCCGGGCCGGCGGAGGTTCGGAAATTACTTGCTGGGAGCGACGTAGGTCGGGGCCGCGGGAGCCGGCGCGCTTTCGCAGCAGGAAGCGGCAAGGAAGGTGCCGGCAGCGGCAGCAGCAAGGAGGACGATCTTGGCAATTTTCATGGTCTCAGTGATGTTGTTGGATTCTACGATTAAGCGGCCTGGGCGCATCAGCTCAGGATAGCCGCACTCTAACGGCCGCGGTTTCCCGCGCAAGTGGAAATCCCCGGCCGGCAGGGCCCCGCTCGCTCGCTGACGATTCGATTGCCAGACCGTCCGGCGTCCGTATGCTGTCCGCCCTTTCGCGAAAGCCATCATGAACGAACCGAAGAACATCGCCATCGTCGGGGCCACCGGAGCCGTCGGCGTGGAAATGCTGCAGTGCCTTGAACAACGGAACTTCCCGGTGAAGTCCCTCACCCTGCTCGCCTCCGCTCGTTCCGCCGGCAAACGCACCGTTTTCCGCGGCGAGGAAATCGAGATCCAGGAGCTGACGCACGACTCGTTCGACGGCATCGAAATCGCCCTGTTCTCCGCCGGCGGCGGCATTTCCAAGGAATTCGCGCCTTCCGCCGCCAAGGCCGGCGCGGTGGTGATCGACAACTCGTCCGCCTTCCGCATGGACGAGGACGTGCCGCTCGTGGTGCCGGAAATCAACGGCGCCGCCGCGCTCGACGCACCGCGCGGCATCATCGCCAACCCGAACTGCTCGACCATCATCACCCTGATGGCCCTCGCGCCGCTGCACCAGGCCTTCGGGCTGAAGTCGGTCATCGCCTCGACCTACCAAGCCGTCTCCGGCTCCGGCGCCCAGGGCATCCTCGAGCTGGAGGGCCAGATGACCGCGCTGGCCACCGGGCAGCCGGTGGAAACGAAGGTCTATCAGCACCAGATCGCCTACAACGTGATCCCCGAGGTCGATGCCTTCACCGACAACGGCTACACCAAGGAGGAGCTGAAGATGCTTCACGAAGGCCGCAAGATCCTCGGTCTCCCCGAGCTGCGCGTGTCCTGCACCTGCGTCCGCGTGCCGGTCCTGCGCTCGCACTCCATTTCCGTGACCGCCCAGTTCGATCAGGACGTCAGCGTCGAGGCCGCCCGCGCCGCCTATGAGGGAAAGCCCGGCGTCGCCGTGCGCGACAGCCCCGCCGAGCGCCTGTATCCGGTGCCGCTCGACACCACCGGCACGGATGACTGCCTCGTCGGCCGCCTGCGCAAGAACCTCGTCTTCAACAACGCCCTCGACCTCTGGGTGGTGGGCGACCAGGTCCGCAAGGGCGCGGCGCTCAACGCCGTCCAGATCGCCGAGCTGCTCTGATCCCCATGTCCGACCTCAAGGACTACCTCGCCGATCGGGCGACCGAAGTGGATGCCGCGCTCGATGCCTTCCTGCCGAGCAAACGCCAGCGACCGTCGAGCCTCCACGACGCGATGCGCTACAGCCTCTTCGCCGGCGGCAAGCGCCTGCGCCCGGTGCTCGCCCTGGCCGCCGCGGAGGCCTGTGGCGGGGAAAAGGAGGATGCCCTTCCCGCGGCCTGCGCCGTGGAGCTGATGCACACCTACTCGCTGGTCCACGATGACTTGCCGAGCATGGACGATGACGACCTGCGCCGCGGCCGGCCGACCTGCCACAAGGTCTACGGCGAGGGCATGGCCGTGCTCACCGGCGACGCGCTGCTGACCGAGGCCTTCCTCGTTCTTTCCGAAACGAAGCCGACCCCGCGCTATCCGACCTCCGCCTTCATCGCCGAGCTGGCCATCACCGGCGGCTCGACCCGACTCATCGGCGGGCAGGTCCTGGACCTCGAAGGCGAGGGCCGCGACCTCAAGAAAGCCGAGCTGGTCCGCATCCATGAAGCGAAGACCGCCGCCCTGTTGACCAGCAGCCTGCGCCTCGGGGCGATGAGCGCCAACGCCACGCCGGCGAAGCTGGAGGCGATCACCTCCTTCGGCTACCACCTCGGGCTCGCGTTCCAAGTCATCGACGACATCCTCGACGTCACGCAGACGACCGAGAAACTCGGCAAGACCGCCGGCAAGGACGAGGCCGTTTCCAAGGCGACCTACCCGGCCGTGCTCGGCTTGGAAAATGCCCGCAAGGAAGCCGCGAAGCTGACCCGCAAGGCCATGGAGGCCCTCGGGCCCTTCAAGAAAAGCGGCGACCGGCTTCGCCAGATCGCCGCCTACTTGCTGGAGCGCGATTACTGAGCGTCGTGCGCCGCTTCCTGGATCTCGCCGCCGAGCTTCTGCACGTCCTGCCCGGCCCCGGCCACCGTCGAACAGGAAGTCAGCGCGCAGGTCAGCACGTAAAGCACGGCGAACAGCAGGCTCACCACCGCGAGTCGCGGTCCGGAGTGGTTTTGCAAATAAGTCTTCGAGTTCATCGCGGTCCGCTTTCGCAAACCGTAGGCCACGCCGGATTCCTTTAAAAAACATGGGTTGTCGCCGCCGGCCTAACCGTGGGGAATGCAAAAACCCCATTCCTTCAAGTGCAACTTGCACGAGCTAGCTCTCCGTCGACCCCCTGCGACGCCTCGCTTTCCCCGAGATACCGGCATTCGCCGGCCACAGCGGCGCTGGAGCGGCGCTTGCTGAAACGCGGTGTCTATGAAATCCACCCCATCCTCCAACAAGACGTCTTCGAAGCCGGGAAGCAAGGACTCGACCGCGATCCGGATCGGGCTCGACGCCAAGCAGCGCGGCAAGTCGGCGGAGATCCTCAAGGCCATCCTCGCCAACCAACACGTCCTTTACCTCAAGACGCGGAATTTCCACTGGAACCTGGTGGGCCCGCGCTTCCACTCGCTTCACCTCTTCCTCGAGGAACAGTACCAAAGGCTGGCCAAGGCCATCGATGAAACCGCCGAGCGCGTCCGCATGCTGGGCGAGGTCAGCCCCGGCTCCATGCAGGAGTTTCTCGACGAGGCGTCGCTCAAGGAATGCTCCGGCGAAGCCATCCACGGCCTCGATGCCATCAGCGTCCTGCGCGCCGACCACGAGAGCGTCATTCGCGAACTGAGGGAATCCATCGACAAGCTTTCCGACTTGGGCGACGCAGGCACGGAGGATTTCGTGACCGGCTTGATCCAGGATCACGAACAAATCGCGTGGATGCTCCGCAGTCATGAGGCCTGAGCCTTTCGCGGGTCCGGTCCTTTTTTCGTCAGCGGCCCCCCCATGGCCGCTGACGCGTTTTGCAACATTACCTGCTTTCGATTTGCGTTTTGCAGCAGGAAACTCGATGTGAATCCTCAACTGCATGACCTAATCGGCTCGCATCGAGCGACTTTCAAGTCGTCGAGCGAAAGGCATGGTTCATGTTGAGAAACGCAAACCTTTTATGGATATCCTAATCATCGACGACGAGCGCTCCATTCGAATGACCACCTCGATGGCCTTGGAGCACGAGGGGCATTACGTCGAGTCGGTCGATTGCAGCGAGGCGGCCATGAGACGTCTCAAGGAGGAGAAGTTCGACCTGATCTTCCTCGACCTGCGGCTGGGCGACGAGGACGGCCTCGAGCTGCTCGCCGAGATCGTCAAAAAATACCCCCGCCAGTTGGTCACCATCTTCACCGCCCACGCCTCGATCGAGACGGCGGTGAAAGCCACCCAGGCCGGGGCGTTTGACTACCTTGAGAAGCCGTTCACGCCGGACCAGCTGCGGGCGATCGTGGTCAAGGCCCGCAAGGCGCTGGCGACCGAGGGCGAGGTGGTGCGCCTGCAGGAAACCGTCCGCGAGCTCAAGACCGAGGCCAGCCTCAACACCCCGCCGCTCGATTTTGCTTCGGAGGACACGCGCACCGCGCAGGAGTTCGACACCCTGTTCCGCGCCGCTGCCTCGCCGGCCTCCGTGTTGATCCTCGGCGAGAGCGGCACCGGCAAAAGCGTCATCGCCCGCGAGGTCCACCACCGCAGCCACCTGCGGGAAAAGCCGTTCGTCACCGTCAGCTGCCCCAGCCTTTCCCGGGAGCTTCTCGAGAGCACCCTCTTCGGCCACATCAAGGGCTCGTTCACCGGGGCCGTGAAGGACACCTGGGGCAAGGTCCACGCCGCCGAGGGAGGCACCCTTTTCCTCGACGAAATCGGCGAGCTGCCGATGGAGATCCAGCCCAAACTGCTGCGCCTGCTTCAGGAACGGGAGTATGAGCGGCTGGGTGAAAACAAGGTCCGCCCGTCGAATGTGCGCGTCATCGCCGCCACCAACCGCGACCTCGCCGAGCAGGTCGCTGCCGGCGAGTTCCGGGAGGACCTCTACTACCGCCTCAACGTCATCAGCGTGCGCGTCCCGTCCCTGCGGGAAAGACCGAAGGACCTGGTACGGTTCGCCGAGAACTACCTGATCCACTTCTCCAACCAGATCGGGCGCAAGATCCGCGGCTTCAGCCCGGAGGCCATGCGCGTCATCGCCACCCATTCGTGGCCCGGCAACCTCCGCGAGCTGCGCAACGCCATCGAGCGCGCCACCATCCTCGCCCGCGGAGAATACATCGAGCCGATCGACCTGCCGCGCCCGGAAGCTTCCGAAGTGATCGCCTCCGGCAGGGCCGGATCCAACGGCCCGGCAGTCGGCGGCGAGTTCAGCCTCGAGCAACTCGAAGAAGCCCACATGCGACGGATCCTCGAATGGGCCCCCACCCTGCAGGAAGCCGCCGCCATCCTCGGCATCGACAAAGCCACCCTCTATCGGAAGCGCAAACGCTTCGGCATTTCCTGAGCCCACCCCATGCTCCGCACCCGCCTTCTTCTCGGCCTGCTGACCCTCGTCATCCTCCTCTGGGCGACCGGGGCCGCGGCGCTGGTCATTCTCAACGACGCCGACGGGCGGTTCCAGTCGCGGCTCAAACAGGACTACCAGGCGATCGACGTGGCCCAGGGCTTCCGCGGCTACACGTCGATGCTGAACTCGACCTACGTCACCACTCTCGCCGGGCCCGCGCCCGAGCAGCCGCTCGATCCCAAGCTGTTCAATGACACCCGGACCGAGCTGCAGCAGTCCATCCGCATCCTCCAGGTGCTTGGCGGCGGAAACGAGCGCTGGCAGAGCACCATCGACGCCCTGAGGGACGCCCTCGGCCTTTATTTCACCGACTACGAACGGCTCCTGTCCAACACCGTGACGGAGCGCAGCGAGCGAGCCGACCTGCTGCGCACCTTCGGCGCGCACACCCAGCGCATCACCGACCTCGGGGAAAGCCTCACCCACCTCGCCGAGGAGCAGCTCTTCAACGCCAGTGCCGCGCTCGCCGAGGAGTCGGGAAAAAACACCGCCTTCCTGGCCACCATGGTGGTCCTCGGCACCGGCATGGCCGTCCTGATCTACTTCCAGCTCCTGCGGCACCTGGTCGAGCCGGTCGTGGGCCTGCGCGATTCCATGGAGCAGGTCACCATGGGAAATTTCGAACTCACCCTGCCCGCCCCCCCCTCCAGCAGCGAGTTCTCGTCCGTGGTGCGAACCTTCAACTCGATGGCCGAGGAGCTCCGCGTCCGCCGCCGCGAAACCGACGAGCGACTGTTCAAGAACAACCTCGTCAACCGAGCCCTGCTCTCCGCCATCCCCTCGCCGGTCTACGTCCTCGACATGCACGGGGAGACCGTCCAGCTCAACCCCGCCGCGGAGGACCTCAACGAATCCGTCGGCCTCGGCACCCGCCTGCCCGGCAAGGTCCTGCGCCTGTTCCGCGCCTGCCAGGACAAGGGCGCCCACCACCTGCCCGAGGATCCGCGCGAGGCGCTGCTGTTCCGCATCGACGAAACGGAGCACTACTACCTTCCCCGTATTTTCCGTTTCTCCGCCGGGCAGGGAAACGGCAACGACTACGCCGGCTGGGCCGTGCTGCTCCACGACGTGACCCGCATCCGCTGGCTCGACGACATGAAAACCAACATGCTCTCGACCGTCAGCCACGAGATCAAGACGCCCCTTACCGGCATCCGCATGGTCCTCCACCTGTTGCTGGAGGAGGAAACCGGGCGCCTCACCGACATGCAGCGGACCATGCTTTCCTCCGCCAGCGATGACTGCGAGCGGCTGCTCACCACCCTCAACACCCTCCTCGACATCTCCCGCGCCGAAAGCGGCTCCACCCACCTCGACCTCCACCCCGTCAACCTGGCCGACATCGCCCACCGCAGCGCCAGCCTCTTCGAAAGCAAGGCCGCCTCCTCGCGGCTCACCCTCGCGATCGAAGCGGAGGACAAGCTCCCCCTGGTGATGGCCGATCCCATGCGGATCAGCGAAGTCGTCCACAACCTCGTCTCCAATGCCATCAAACACAGCCCGCCCGGCGGCCGCATCGACCTCCGCCTCGCCCGCGCCGGCGCCGACCACGTCCGGCTCTCCGTCATCGACGACGGCACGGGTGTCCCCGAGGAATCCGAAAACCGCATCTTCGAGCGCTTCTACCGCGCCCCCGGCCAGCGCACCGATGGCATCGGCCTCGGTCTCTTCATCTCCCGGGAAATCATGCGCGCCCACGAAGGACGCATCGGCCTCGCCGAAAAAACCGACCGTCAGCCCAGAACCGAATTCTTCATCGATGTCCCCAACGCCTGAGAACAACAGGACGACCGAACGGTCGCAGTCGAGGATCCTCGTCGTCGACGATGAGCCCACGCTGCGGCTGGGATTCGCCTATGCTCTCACCAACCCCCGGATGCTCGCCACAACCGCCTCGAACGGAGCCGAGGCCCTGGAAATGCTCGCCCGAGGAAAGTTCGACGCCATCGTCCTCGACCTGCGCATGCCGGAAGTCGACGGCCTTTCCGTCATCGAGACCATGCGCAAGCGCGGCGACGACACGCCGGTGGTACTATGCAGCGCGTACATCACCGTCCACTCCGCCGTCACCGCCATCCACCACCGGGTGGTCGATTTCCTGATGAAGCCCGTGAAACCCGCCGAGCTGCGCGCGGCGGTGCAGGCCGTGACCGAGGCCGGCAGCGGCCCTCTGGACCGCGCGCTGGCCCTGGCGCGCGCCGGCCGGCTCGAGCAGGCCGTCAGCTCCCTCGCCGCTTCTCATCCGGCCGGCGGCACGCGGGACGCCTCCTGGCTGCGGATGCTCACAGCCATGCGGGACTACCCGGGCGAGCTCGAGCGCATCGAGTTCGAGCTCTCGGAGTCCGTCCTCGGCCAGCTGGCCCACCGCTCCGACGACCTGCCATGAAGCGCCGGGATCTCATCGTGCTCGGCGGCGGCAGCGCCGGCCATGCCGCCGCCCGGACGGCCTCGGACCTCGGCCTGGACACCGCGCTGGTGGAAAAGCCCGGCCCGCTCGGCGGCCTCTGCATCCTCCGCGGCTGCATGCCCTCGAAGACCCTCATCGCCACCGCCGACCGCATGCGTGAAGTGCGGCAGGCATCGGAGTTCGCGGTGCGCGCCGGCCAGCCGGAACTCGATTTCCCGGCCTTGAAAAGTCGGCTCGACCAGGTCATCGGCGGCTTCATCGATCACCGCGAGGCGGAGATGAAAGACGCGCCCTACGCCCTGATCCGCGGCCAGGCCCGCTTTACCGACGACCACACCCTCGCGCTCGATTCCGGCGAAACCCTCAGCGCGCGGGCGTTCGTCATCGCCGCCGGCTCCACTCCCACCATCCCCGACATCCCCGGCCTCGACGCCACGCCCTTCTGGACGAGTGACGAGGTCACCCGGCTGCCCTCGTTTCCCGGCTCCATCGCCATCATCGGAACCGGCGCGGTCGGCATGGAGTGCGCCCACCTGTTCGAGGGCCTCGGCTCGGAAGTCACCGTGCTGGCCCGCTCGGCCGGCATCCTCCACCACTTCCACCCCGAGGTCGGCCGCACGGTCGAGGCCGCGGGCCGTGAGCGCGGCATCCGCACGCTCTTCGAGACGGAGGCCACCCGCGTGGACCACGACGGCCACCGTTTCCACGTCCAGCTCTCCACCGGACAATCGCTCCGGACCGACGCGCTGCTGGTGGCCACCGGCCGCCATCCGGCCACCGCCGCGCTCGACTTGGAAAAGGCCGGCATCGAATGCGAGGACGGCCGCATCCGGATCGACGAGCACGCCGCCACCAACCGGGAGCACGTTTTCGCCGCCGGCGACTGCGCCAGCCCGCTGGCCGTGGTGCATGTGGCGGTGATGCAGGGACAGACCGCCGCACGCAACGCCGCACGCCTGCTCAAGAACTCCTCGCGCCCGCGGGCCAGCTGGCATTCGCACCTCGGCATGCAGGCGGTGTTCACGCGCCCGGAGGCGATCTCGATCGGCCTTGATCCGGCACCGGAGGAAATGAAAGGCCGGAAGCTCCGGGAGCAGACCTATCGCTTCGCCGACGAGGGAAAGGGCGAAATCCTCGGCATCCGCCACGGATACGTCCGGATCATTTCGGAAAAAGACGGCGGACGCATCGTCGGTGCCCACGCGGTGGGTCCGGGCGTCATCGACTCGGCCCACGTGATGCAGCTCGCGGTGGGGCGCGGCATGACGGTCACGGAACTACTAGAAACGCCGTTTTACCATCCGACGCTGGTCGAGATCTGGACCTACGCCGCCGAAGAATCCTGAGCCGCCAGCAGCTCCATCAAAGCGTCGAACCGCTTCCTGAACTCCTGCAGATCATATTCCGACGGCTTGGCGACCTCGAAATCCTCGAGCAGCAGCCGGGCATGCTTTTCCACGGCGCCGCGCACGTCGGGATGCAGCTTGGGAAGATCGGCCAGCGCACGGTAGCTATCGAGCAGTGCGATCGCCACCGCCTCGACGGCACGCGCATTCTGCCGCAGCGGATGGTAGGCCGCATCGAAGAGGTCGTCCACGCCGGGCAGCGGGACCCGCAGCCGGACCTTGCCTTGGTCGTCGCGCAGCAGCCCGCTTCTCACCCCACAGGCGGCGATGTCGGCGAAAGCCCCGGCCAGCCGGTCGATGGCATTGATCGCGGTATGCGGGTCGTTGATCCCGGGTGAAAGCGCGCGCACGGCGATCTCGACGAGCTGCCGGATGGCGAACTCGACGTCCTGAGCCTGCGACCGGTTCGGCCCCAGGCCGAAGCAGGCCCGCACCTTGTGCACCTCCAGATCGGAGGTGCCATGCAGCGAGGCCAGCGTTCCATTCCCCGGGACGAAGCTGCCGGCGCGCACGCGGGAAACGATGCAGCCGCCGGCCTCGGTCGCGAGCTGCACCAGGCGGTCAAGATCAATCAGCTGCACGTAACCATCGCGATCCGAGCGCACGGTCACCGCTTGGCCGGTGCCGCCCGGCATTTCCCCCATCGGCTCCGCGGAGCCATGGCGGGCGAGCTTTTCCAAGGCGCGGTGCAGGTCGTGGGTGACCTCATCGATGATGTAGGGCACCTGGATGAAGCGCGACACCATCTGCACGAAGGCCAGCAGGATGGCGAAGGCCGCAAGGCTGCCGACGATGCCCACCCACACGGCGAGGTCGGGGACGCGCTCGCCGAGGCCGAGCGCCGAGGCGACCACGATCTGATAGGCGAACGAGCCGACGAAGCCGCCCATGGCCAGCTTGGTGCCGGACTTGCGCATGAAGTTCGGCAACAATCGCGGGCCGAACTGGGACGAAGCGGAAGACAGCACCACCATGGTGATGGAGAGCACCACCGCCGCCACCGTGATGGCCCCGCCGGCCAGGCTGGTCAGCACCGCGCTGGCCGACTGGGGATCAAAGGCCGGCTCTTTCACCGAATCCAGCAGGCTGCGCCCGACCGCGCCGGAAAGAATGACTCCGAGCGCCATCGAAGCGGCCGCGATCAAGCCGGGCACGAAGCCCATGCTGCCCCACAGGGCGGAGAGGTAGCGGCGGAAGACGACCATGCCCGACTTGCTTTAGAAGCGGAGCTTGATGCCGATGGTTCCGATCTGTGCGAGGCCGCGCTGGGTCGTATACTCCTCGGTCCGCCAGGTATGCGCGTAGCTGAACTCGACGCGCCGGTAGCGGATCCCGAAGCCGGCGTAAACCTCCGCCACCAACGGCCTCCGCTCGATGCCGGTGTTGAAATCGCTGAACAGGGGACCGTCGAGCGTGGCATCGTGGCCCACCGCCGTCAGCTGGCCGCCCGCCAGCAGGAAGACCGACCAGTGGCTATCGTAGTCAAAGCCCGAGTTGAAGTAGTGATGCGTGTAGGCGGTCGGCGACAGTCTGGGATCCGAAAAGTCCGGCGGCAGATTGTAGCCCATGCGGAACATCCCCCCCACGTGGGTGTCGGTGCGGAAGGTTCCAAGGCGCGCGCCCCACTCGGTGATGCCATCGACCCGGATCACGCCGTAGCGGAAGTTGGCAAAGTCGAGCCGGCGCTTCTGGATGAAGCTGAGATCGACGGTGAGTTCCGAGGGGATTTGATTGGCCCAGCCGTTGAACTTCGTGGCCCCGCGGATGTCATGAATGAAGTCCTGCGTTTCCTCGGCAAGCGACGCGGGCCCGGTGGCACCGATGCTCAGTTCCACCGAGTTGAGGATTTTCTCGTCCTTGGCATGGAGGGAAAAGCCGAGCCCGGTCCAGCCTGCGTAGCGCCGCTGGTAGGGCGGCTGCGTGTATGGCATGGCGTCCTGCGGCGTATACATCAGCTGGGTCAGGGAGAACCCGTAGTTGTATACGATCGACTTCGGGTCCTCGAAACCGGTGATCGTCTGGAAAACCCCGAAGCTCTGCGGGTCGCCCGTGAGACGCCGCAGATAGCGCTGGACGCCGATGAGGCTTTCCACGGGTTCGTTGCCCGAGATCCAGGCCAGCCGGGCGCCGTTCGTGTAGTCTCGGTCGCGACCCGCGAAGAGATCGTTATCCAGATAGAAGGTGAGATAACCGTCCTCGTCGAAGTTCGGGTCCGGTAGCGCTGCCCAAGCAGGCAGACAGGCGAAACCCAGCGTGATCAGTCCGAGAAGCGTCTTCATTGGCCTAACAACCAGACGCCATGAAACGGGGAGGCGCAAGGCCTCCCCGTGCAAAAAATCCGTCCCGTCGGCGGAAGTCATTCCGCGGTGTGCACCGCGTCGCTGGCGTCGTCCACCGCCTCCTCCACCCGGTCCCCCACCTCATCCGCCTTGTCCTCGGCGGGAGACTTGGGTTCGCAGGAGATGAGAGGAAGAACGGCTCCGGCCAGCCCGACGAGCAGAAGCTGTGATTTCATAATGATCATGGCGCGTGATGGGGTTGGAGTGCGGGTTGGAAGCGTCCTGCCAGTGCTTCAGGGTGTGCCACCCCGGAAGGCCCGGCTGAGAGCCGAAATCACCAGCAGCACGAGGAAGATCACGAACAGAATCTGGGCGACCTGCGAAGCAGCGCCGGCGATTCCAGTGAAGCCAAGAACGCCAGCGATGAGAGCCAGCACGAGAAAGATAAGAGTCCATTTGAGCATAAGGTCCTTTCGTTGTTACGGGGATTCCAATCGCAGGCCCGGTGCCTTCGTGGGATTGAACTCATCAAGAACTGATCATCAGTCACTTGCATCCACCGCGCACCGCTTCCCCGACGGCCTCCGCCGTGCATTCGGCATTTTCCGACGGCAGCCGGAGAGGTAAGTCGCAACGGACGCAACCGACGCCGCCCGAGCGGGCCAAATCGTGAACCGGCCCGGTGATGCTAGACAGGCCAACAGGCCGGGTGCATGCTCGCGGCATGTTGCGGGTCGCAATTGCCATCATGGCCCTGGGTTTCGGATGCGCCAGTGCGGCCCCGAAAATCGCCGGGGTGCGCATCTCGGACATCTACCAAAAACTCCAGGTTTCCCACGAGATCGAGGACCGTGCCACCGAGGCCCGCCGGGCGATCGGCAAGGACCCCCGCTTCGCCGCGCTGGCGGAAGCGGTCAAGAAGCTGGAAGAGCTGGAGGGCCAGCTCGCCAAGTCGCAGGACCTCGATCGCCTCAGCCGCGAGCGCCTGCAGCAGCAATACCTCGTGAAGCGCGACGAGGAGGCCTCGCTGCGCCGCGAAGTGCAGCTTTACCAGGCCGAGCAGCTGAAGACCGTCAACGAGCGGATGGTTTCGGAAATGACCGACCAACTCGGGAAGATTCAGGAAGCGGCCGCCGGGCTGGCCCGTGAGAAGGGTTTCGATCTTCTGCTCGATCTGTCGGGAAAGACGAATACTTCCCTTCCCTTCGTCGTATACGCCAAGGACCCTGTTGACCTCACCGACGAGGTGGTGTCCCAGTTCACGATCGTGGACGCCGCGCAAGCATCCCCTTCCGAACCGTAATCTCCCCATTCATGGAAAACGTCGCCGAATTCATCAAGCAGCCCTTCGTTTGGGGCCTCGCCCTGGGCCTGATCCTCGCCTTCTTTGCCTGGAAATCCGGTCTCTCCACCAAGCTCCGGCTTTCCCGCGACATCCGCCGCTTGGAAAACGAGCTGCGGGAGCTTCAGGGCCACCTCAACACCCAGCTCAAGATCAATGCCCAAGGCAACCAGGCGCTGCAGGACGAGCTGAAGGTGCTGCGCGAGCAGAACGAGAATCTCCGCATCTCCAACGCCACCCTCCAGACCAAGCCGGGCCGGGCCGAAGTGAAACAATACCAGATCATGGAGGCCGCCGTGCGCCAGATGCGCGAGCAGGCACCGGGATTCGCTCCCGCCTGGGAAAAGGCGCTGCGCGACGCCGAGTCCGACTTCGAAGCCGGCGAGAACGGCATCCGGCGCTTGGTGCGCCGCGTGATGCCCGCCATCGGCTACCAGGGAGGCAATCATCCGGCCAGCGACGACAAGGATGATAATGACTGAGCTCGTCGAGTCGGACCCCGACGGATTTCGTTAAAGCAAACAGGCCGCGGTAAACCCACCGCGGCCTGTTTTGTAAATGATGATCAAGGGGGAGCAATCAGCCCGCCACTCCTTCCACCGGCTTCGGCAAAGGGACTTCCTTCCGGCGGAGCGCTTTGCGCATCTTGGTCAGCGCCACGTTCTGGAGCTGACGAATGCGCTCGCGGGTGACCCCGAACTCGCGTCCGACCTCTTCCAAGGTCATCGGCTTCTTGCCGTTCAGACCGAAGCGCTCATCAATGATGCGGCGCTCGCGCTGGTCCAGAATCGCGAGCAGGTCATCCAGCTCGCCGTGGAGGTTCTTGTCGGTGAGGGCATCGAGGGGATTCTCGGCACGTTCGTCGCCGATGATTTCGCCATACTGGGTGGCTTCCCCTTCGTTGACCGGCGCATCGAGCGAGGTCGGACGCTGGGACGCCTGCTTCAGCATGGCCAGCTTGCGGCGGGGCAAGCCGATCTCCTCGGCCAGTTCCTCGTCCGTGGGCTCGCGCCCCAACACTTCGGCCAGCATCGTCGAAATCCGGCGCATCTTGGCGATCTTGTCGACCATGTGAACGGGCAGGCGGATGGTCTTGCTCTGGTTGGCCAGGGCACGCTTGATCGACTGCTTAATCCACCAGGCGGCATAGGTGGAGAGCTTGCCGCCCTTCTTCGGATCGAAACGCTCGACCGCCTTCATCAGGCCGATATTTCCCTCGGAAATGAGGTCCGACAGCGGCAGGCCGTAGCCGGAATAGTCCTGAGCGATCTTCACCACGAGACGCAGGTTCGCATTGATCATGTGCGTCCGGGCCTTCTTGTCGCCCTTCTTGATGCGGGCGGCGAGCTCGACCTCTTCCTCCGGCGTCAACAGCGGTGTCTTGGAGATTTCGCGGAGGTACAGCTTCAAATTGGAGTCGCTTTCCATGTCGGTTGTCAGGTTGAGGTTGAAATGCTGAAAATCGGGATTCTATTGAGGTTAAACGCCACGGGTGGTGAAATTATTCCGAAAAACACGCCCGACTTTGTAATGACATTGTTGTCACCTACTTCGGTGAGTCTCGTCCATTTCCTGCCAGCAATGGACGTGCCGCGCCGGATGCCAAGCGATGCGGGTGGAGGGAGGCCCTTTCTATCAACAGGTTGCCAACGGTGCCGGACTATTCCCGCTGCCGGAGGGTGGCGGTCAAAGCGTCGCACTGTGGCAAAACGCACGCCGCATTGTGCATTCTTGACACAGCTGGGGCGGATTTGTCCGGCATCGGGTCGAATTCCTTCCTCCGGAACGAAAGATCGGCTTCCCTCGTCGCGAAACTGAGGAGAGATCGTCGTCGTGCTTGAACTTCAGGAAGTTTGTTTCGCCATCACCAAGGATGGGAACCCGCTCAATTTGGTCGACCAGGTGTCCATCCAAGTGCCGAAAGGCCATTTCATGGCCATCGTCGGACCCTCGGGCTGCGGGAAGACCACCCTTTTGAGGACCATCGCCGGTCTCAATCCGGAATCCGCCGGCTCGCTCTTCTGGGAAGGCCGGAACCTCTCGGAAGACCAGGATTTCGACCCTTCGGAAATTGGCTACGTGCCCCAGTTCTCCATCGCCTACGAACCCCTCACGGTCGATGAGTCCATCGAAGCCGCCACCCGCTTGCGCGTGCGCACCGCCTCGGCCGAGCAGCTGGACCATCGGATCGACCGCGTCCTCGAGGAAACCGGGCTCACCGCCATCGCCGACCGCCAGGTCAGGGTGCTTTCGGGCGGCCAGAAACGCCGGCTGGGACTGGCGATGGAGCTGGTTTCCGATCCGAAGCTCCTGCTTTGCGACGAGGTCACCAGCGGCCTCGATCCGCGCTCCGAGCGGGAGGTGGTGCGGCTGTTGCACGATCTCGCCCGGCACGACGGCCGCATCGTGCTCTCCGTGACCCACTCGCTCGCCCACCTTGAGCTCTACGACTCCGTGCTGGTCCTCCACGAAGGCCGCGTGGCCTTTCACGGACCGCCGGGCCACCTGACGCATTACTTTTCCGTCGATGACACCGAGGAGGTCTATCCCAAGCTCGCCACCCAGCCGAGCGAGCGCTGGCAGAGCTCGTGGATGAAGCACCGCGACGCCTACGAGGGAAAAATGATCCGCCTCGCCGGGGGCGCGCCGGCGGAGGAGAAGTCGGGCGCCGCCTCGCCGGGGGAACCCGCCCCGCCGGAACCCACGGTCCGGGGTCCCGGCTTCTTCGCCCAGCTCGGCACGCTTCTTTCCCGCCGCTGGCGGATCTTTTTCCGCGACAAGGGCCAGATCTTCCTCCAGCTCGCCATCATCGTGTGCTTTCCGCTGTTGGTGACCCTTTTTTCGGACAAGGCGGAGGGCCCGATCGCCTCGCTTTCCGATTCCCGGCAGGAAAACCTCCAGGCCGAGATCCAGGAGCAACGCATGGTCCGCCAGGAACAAGTCAAGGTGGGGTCCGCCGTCAGCGGCATTATCATGTTCCAGGTCATCCTGCTGTCGCTCATGGGCTCAAACAACTCCGCCCGCGAAATAGCCGGCGAGCGCAACATCTTCGAAAAGGAGAAGTTCGGCGGCGTGAGACCCACCGCCTACCTGACCAGCAAGATCATCTTCCTCGGCGTGCTCGTCCTGGTGCAGTCCGTATGGATGGCGGCGTTCGTCAACTTCTTCGGCAGCTTCCGCGGCGACTTCCGGACCCACCTGATGTTCCTGCTGCTCGTCAATGCGGCCATGACCTCCGTCTGCCTCGCCATTTCCGCCCTCATGAAGACCGCCGAGCAGGCGTCCCTGCTGTCGATCTATCTGGTCGGCTTCCAGCTCCCGCTTTCCGGGGCCGTCCTCGCCTTGCCGGAGCATGTGGAAAAGTTCACCCGGCCCTTCATTTCGGCCTACTGGGCGTGGTCCGGCAGCGTCAGCGCCCTCGATGGGAAAGTGCTCAATGCCGTCAAGTCGGTCATCGACACCACCCTGTCCGGGCGGGAGACTTGCCTCTTCACCCTCGGTCTCCATATCGCAGCCGGGCTGCTGGCGGCCTGGATCGGCACCCGCCGGCACCATTGGCAGCATTGATTTTCCCGTCCGCCCGTTTTTTCATTCCATCGATCTCATGCCACGCCGCGCCAGTTCAGGACCCAAGCCCGCCCTCATCGTGGGGGTCGTCGCCCTCCTCGTTGCCGCCTTTTTCGGGGGAAAACTCCTGCTCGGCGGGCGCTCCGCCGCCTCGGACCTGGACGGCGCGCCCCTCGACATGGCGCAGGTCGAGGAAAACGCCAACGCCCTGCGCGGCAACAGCTACGTCGTCAATGGCAAGGTCGATGGCAAGCTGACCTGGACCGTCGACCGCGGCCAGCTCATCTCCCTGCAGGTGGGCCAGGATGCGACCCCGAAATTCCTCGGCATCGAGATCCCCGCCAACCTTTCCGACATCAACATCGAGCGCGGTCGCGACTACGCCTTCCGGGTGCGGTTCCGCGATGGCGGCATCGCCGTGGCCGAGGAAATCCAACCGCTCTGAGCCACCGCCATGAAAACTCCTGCCCTGTTCTGCCTCACTGCCTCGCTGGCGGTCGCCCAAGTCTATGTCCCGCCGCCGGCCGCGGAAAAAAACCCCGACGGCCCCGCGCAGGACACGGTCATCCGACGCGAGCCCCAGCAGCCGAACAGCCAGCCCGTTGCCGGCAACGAGCTGCCCTTCCTCGATCCCTCCAGCGAGCTCGTCAGCTGGAACGGCCACAGCTGGGCCGCCACCGACAACCGCCTGCTTTCCGCCCGCTTCGAGCGCTACCTCAACGAACCCGCCGACGATTCGGAAGAGGCTGTCGAATATCGCGACACCATCGCCGAGATCCTCGCCAAGATCTCGCCCCACCACGAAGGGGGGCCGGATTTCTCCGGCGCGGTTGCCCTGCTGCCCCGCGCCTCCACTTATCCCGGCGATGCCAAACTCTGTGACTCGCTTTCCCAAGCGATCTACGCTGCCGTGCTTTCCAAAAAAGACGTGGCCAAGACGCGTGCCCTCAACGAGGCCATGGAGCAGGAGAAGCAACGCGTCATCGGGGATGCCGACTGGAAGAGCGCCATGGACCGGGACAGCTCGCTGAACCAAACTGCGAAGACCAACGAGTCGAAGACCAATGCCCAGGGTGGCACCCCCGGCACTGCATCCAAGCCTGCGGAAACTCCCGGCCGAGGGATGCAATCGCTGGAATACCAGGAAGCCGTCCGACGGATCGCGGAAATCGAGGCTCTCAAGAAGTCGAACATCGCCAAAAACGAGGTCCAGCTCATCCAAGCGAAAGCCCAATACCAGGCCCTGATGGTCCAGTTCTTCGTCCAGCGCCGCTTTCAGCACGTGATGATGGCCGCCCGCTTCTACCACCAGGTTTTTTCCGATGGCGACAACCGGCTCCGACTCAAAAAGGACTCCGAGGTCTCCAAGATGCTCAGCGAAACTTTCGGCACCAGCCCCACCGTGGCGGCGATCGACGCGCTCGCCAACGAGGCGATCCGGGATATCGACAAGGGCGTCGAAGCCTTTTCCTTCCTCGCTGAGCGCGGCGAACTCGAAAGCGCCTCGAAGCGCTTGAGCGAAGCCTACATGGTCGGTGAGTTCATGCCTTCGGTCCAGACCTTGGCGCGCGAGAAGAAGCGCCGCATCCTCGAATACGTCCGTCAGTCCTACAAGCTCATCGCCGCACTCGACTCCAAGGACTACACCCTCGCCCGCGAGCTGGTCGATGAACTGAAGGAAACCGCCGCGGATTTCGATCCCACCAAGGCCGAGGCCGCCATCGCCGCCTTCACCCGAGTCAGCAACATGCACATCGACTCCGCCAAGTTCGCCGCCTCGCAGGGCGATAACGACAAGGCCGCCACCGAAATCCAGAAGGCGATGGAAGTGTGGCCGCAGAATCCCAAGCTCGAAGAATTCGACCAACTCGTCGAGCAAGGCAGCGGGCTCGCGAGGATCCGCCAGGACTTCGACCGCCTGCTCAGCGAGAGCAACTTCCGCGAGATCCACCGCCGGCAATATGAAATCGCACCCGCCATCCAGGGCGACGCGACCCGTGAGGACGCCTTCAAGCAAATTGTCGGCAACATCTTCCGCATCGACGGCGCCTTGGAGAAGGCCTCCGAGTTCGAGAAAATGGGCCAGCCCTACGCGGCCTGGGAGCAGCTCGCCACCTTGCGCGAAGAATTTCCCGACGATCCCAAGCTCGGCCGGGAGCTTGAGCAGCTGGCCCCCAACGTGGCCGACTTCACCAAGGCGCTCGACCGCGCCCGGGGCTTCGAGAACCGGACCGACTCCCAGATTGGCTCGGCACTGAGCTGGTATCTCAAGGCTCGCTCGATCTACCCGGACAGCTCGCTCGCGAAGGACGGCATCGACCGCCTGGCGGAAAAAATCCTCCCTGCATCGGCCAACTAACGGTCGCCGGGAACCGAGGGGAACGCTCAGTTTTCCAGCGCGGCGGCCAGCTGGCGGAGCAACGGATAGCTGTAGATGCCATTCGAATGACCGTCGGCCCAACGGATCTGAAGCCCGTATCCGCCGACCTGGTCCATGCCCGCGATCTCGCAGCCGCGATCGCCGATCGAGGTTTCGGGAACCACGACGCGCCCAAGGGCATCCGGCTCCCCCTGACACTCCGCACACGGGCAGGCGCGGCGGAGGAAAAGCAAGGGCAGGTAGGCCTCAAATCCGTCGTCGAAGGCAAGAGCCAGCTCTCCGCCGATCACTGCACAATGTTCCAGTTTCATGTTGGGTCGCTGCGCGCTCCGAATATCGCGGTTCCCACGCGGATCAAGGTTGAACCCTCGAGGATCGCCATTTCGAAATCGCCACTCATTCCCATGGAGAGTTCGCTCCAACCGGAACCGGAATCTCCGGCCAACTCATCGCGAAGCTCTCGAACCCGCCGGAACCACGCTCTCGCCCGCTCGGGCAGTTCCTCCTCGGGCGGAATCGCCATCAGACCGGCAACCTGCAGATTCTCAAGGGCCAGGATCTCGCTTCGTCCGGACCGCAGCGCGTCGGGGGAAAAGCCGCCTTTCGAGTCTTCGTCTGCGATGTTCACTTCGAGAAACACCATCGGACGGATGCCCAGTTCTCCAGCGATCCGATCGACGTGGCGGGCCAGCTTGAGCGAATCGATGCTGTGGATGACCGCAAACCCGGCTTCGAGCACCTTCCGCACCTTGTTCCGCTGCAGCGTTCCGATGAAATGCCACTCGATGTCGTCCGGCAGGGCCCTGATCTTCTCTTCCGCCTCCTGTTGGCGGCTCTCCCCGAAGGCCCTCTGTCCTGCCTCATAGATCGGGCGAACTCCCGAGGTTTCGACGGTCTTCGAAACCGCAAGCAGCTTCACCTCCTCCGGATCGCGACCGGCAGCCTCACACGCGCGGGCCACCCGATCGCGGACTGCGCCAAGCCTCGCACCGGGGCTCATCAGCGAAGGTTCGACGACTTCAGCATGCCGGCCATTTTCGCGTCGCGCGTGACGTCAACCAGATCCCCCATGATCGACAAAGCCTCGCGCTTGTAGGGATCGAGGCCGCTCGGCCATTCCGGGGTGGTATCGAGTTCCTCGGTCTTGTCCTTGGCGCGGCGCATGTAGCCGCTGTTCTCCTCGGCCGGATCGAACACCTTCATGGGCTTGTCTTCCACGGCATCATCCAAGGTCAGCTTGTAGAAGGTGAGATCCTTCTTGTCCGTGGTCTCCATGTCCGCAAAGCGCTTGCGACGCTCGGCGTTGCGCTCGTGCTGCAGCTTGTCGGCATCCTTGAGTTCGGCCTCCCGGTCGGCCATCACCAGCGAGATTTCGTTTTCGGCACGGCGCTTGGTTTCCCGCGCCACATCCTCGCGGACGTATCCAAAGTCGGTCGATTCCTCAACCCGCTTGGCACTCATCTCGCGGAGATGCGGAAGAAACAAGTCGCTCTTCGGACTGGGATCGAAACCCGGAGCGGGCCGGATGACATCGTGATCGAGTGCGTGATCGAGGTAGGTTTCCCCGATTTCCAAGGCGTCGGTGAGGCTTGGCAGGACCACGTCGGGGATGACCCCTTGGTTCTGGGTCGATGAGCCGGAGGGACGGTAGAACTTCTGAATGGTGACCTTGAGGGTCCCCGCCCGCTGTCGGTCGGCGAAGAAAGGCATGTGGCGCCCGATGTCCATCGGCTGCTGCACGGTGCCCTTCCCAAAGGTCGAGGACTCTCCGACGATGACGGCGCGGTTATCGTCCTGCAGGGCTCCGGCGAGGATTTCGCTCGCGGAAGCGCTGCTCTTGTCGGTGAGAACGATCATCGGGCCGGAATAAATCGGGCGGCGGTTCTCGGATTCCTTCACCTGGACCTGACCCAAGGTGTTCTTCACCTGCACGACCGGGAGCCGCTTGGTGAAGAAGCCGGTCATGCGCCGCACTTCCTCCAAAGCCCCGCCGCCGTTATTGCGGAGGTCGAGGATCAGGCCATCGATCTCTTCCTTGTTCAGCCGGTCGAGAAGGGCTTCGACATCGGCCGAGCAGCGGGTGTCTCCGCCGTCAAAGTCCGCATAGAAAGAGGGGAGCGTGATGACGCCGATGCGCTGGTGCTCGTCGTCCTCGCCGACGCGATCAATCACCTCGGCCGTCGCCTGTTCATCCTTGAGTTCCACCTTGCCGCGTTGAATGACCAGCAATTCGGAATCGCCGGGAACGCCGCCGGCCGGCTCGACCTTCAACCGCACTTCGGTGCCCTCCTTGCCGCGGATCAGATCCACCACCTTGTCGATTTTCATGAACATGATGTCCACCATGTCCTCGGGGTTGCCGGAATTGTTCGGATCCACGCCGACAATCCGATCGTTCAGACGGAGTTCGCCGGCCCGGTCGGCGGGCCCGTTCACCACGATTCCCATGATCTTGGTGGCCCCGTCCTCCTCGGCCTGCAGCAGCGCGCCGATGCCGACCAACTGGTTGCGCATGTCATCGCGGAACCGCTCCATCTGCTTGAAGCTGAGATAGTCCGTATGGGGATCAAACGTCTTCGCCACGGCGCTCAGAAAGTACGTGGCGACGTCCTCTTCATCCACGTCCCGCACGGTGTGGAGGAAACGCTCATAGCGGAGCTTGATCTTGTCCTCCGGGCTGCGCTCGTCCTTGAAAAGCTCTTCCTTGGACTGTTCCTTGGCCAGCTTCAGAACCATTTCGCGGCGGAGCCGCTCGGAGAGAAGCGCTTCCTTGACCTGTTTCCGGAAGAGATCCTTGGCTTCCGCTTCATCTTTGGGCCAGGCCGCCTCCTTCCGGGACCGCATGATGGTCTCGGGCTTGGTGAAATCGATGTTGTCCTCGGAAAGGACCTCGTTGGCCTGCGCCACGCGGCTTTCGACCCTCTTGACGAAGGTTTCGTAAATGTCGGTGGCGGCCTCCATGCTGTCTTTCTCCAAAAGCATGGTGGCCAAGCGATCACCATACTGCTTTTCGAAGCGATCCACGTCATGCTGGGTGAAATAAATCCGCCCATAGTCGAGGTCGCGCAGGTAGGTGGCGAGGAAATCATCGCTCAAGTCCTTGAACGATTGGCTCGCACGGTCGAAGTGGCTGTTTTGAAGCATGATCGCCATTTGGCACCCGACTTGGTTGAAGTCGGTCTGCTGGGCGCAAGCTGCCAAGGTTCCTGCCACGGTGACGGCCAGGGCCGCCGCTGCCTGGGATTTCATTCCGATCATGCGATTAAGCTTAAGAGCAAGGGTGGAAGGAGCCTCGCACACCGCGCGGGGTTGTCGAATCCAAAACCCCTGAGGCTCCACCCCTACTAGCGTCGCGAATCCGGGATTTTTTCATTCCCCCGCATTTCCATCCATTCGCGGAATTTCGCCTCGCGCGCGGCTGCCTCAAGATCCGGGTCGATGTTCCCATTGGGAAGAGGAGTGCTCAGGGGCCGGGGCGCCAGGATGGCCCGGATCTCCAAGGTGTCCGCCCCTCGCCTGACCTGGAAAACAACCTCGTCGCCCGGCTTCTTTCCGCCCACGAGACGCCTGAACTGGCTCGGGGGATCGGCATCCGCCAAGGCGATGTCGTTCACCGCGAGAATGATGTCTCCGACCTGAATCCCCACCTTCTCCGCGGGCATCCCCGCGGTGATGGCCCCCACCCGGACTCCTTCTTCAGCGGGTCCCATGGCGATGCCGAGAAAGCCCGGCCCTTTCCGATCCAAGGCATCAAGCACCTCCGACCTGAGCACTTCGGTGATCATCGACCGGACCTCGGGATCCGTAGAATCCGACACAGCCCGGCGCAACGACTCGAGCCCATCGCGTCCGTGGCTTTCCATCCAGGATCGCAGCCGCCGCTGACCCGCCACGCGCTCCGGATAATCCTCGCTCTTAAGCGATTGCATCAATTCCTCCGGCACGGAAGGCACCTCCGCCCGGACGCAAAACGGGATCCCCGCCGCAGCGAGGATCCCCCCTTGAATGATTCGGATGAAACGTCCAGCGGAGCTTCGGTTCATCGCCCGCTCACCGGCCGAAGATATTCTTCTGAGGAATCTCGATGGTGTCGTTCGGCTCCACCGGCACGGTTTTCGATTGAATCTCGAACATGTTGTATTCGCGGATCTTGCCGTCGCGCAGCAGCTTTACCCGATACATGCTGCCGAATTCATTGGCTCCTCCCGCCGCTTGAATCGCATTGTAGAGGGTAAGGCCCCGGAAATACTTCACCGGCCCCGGCCTGCGGACGTAGCCCCCGACGGTCAGCATCAATTCCGCCACCGTCTCGTCACTGCTCGAAATCACCTGCACCGTGGGGTTGGTATAGATCTGGGCGGCTCGATAGCTCGCTTCGATACTCCGGCCCAGTGATTCAGGACTCAACCCGGCGGCCCTCACGTTGCCAATGAACGGCATCCGGACAAAGCCCGACTCGGACACCGGATAGGTGTTGTTGACCCGAGCCGCCTCTTCCGGCGGAACCCCGAGAATGCGGATCTCAATGGCACGCCCCGCCTGAATGGCGGTCTGGCCTTGAACCTGGGTTTCAAGGGCGAACAGGCAAAGGAGTAGATAGAGGAATGTTTTCATCGTGCGGGATGGGGTCGAATCCGGATCGGGCTTAATAGAGGTCGTCGTGCTCCTTGGTATCCAAAGTCCGCGTCGCCTGAGCCTTCGTCGACGACTTGGGTTTGGCTCCGCTGGTGGGCGCGGGAGCGTCCGAGGGTGCGTAGTAGGTGTAGTAGCTGGTGTAATACTGGTACTGGCTGTCGCTCCGAACGTCCACATTGTTCAGCACGACACCGATCACATGCCCGCCGACGCCTTCGACCGTCGATTTCACCCGCTGCAGCATGTTGCGCGGCAATTTCCGGTGCTGGACGACGATCATGGTGAGGTCCACTTCGCTCGCCAGCACCGAGGCGTCGCTCACGCCGAGGATCGGAGGAGAGTCGATCAGGACGAGGTCGAAGCGTTGCTTCACGTCCTGAATCAGTTCGGACATCCGGCGCGAGTTGAGAATACCCGCCGCGTCCGCAGGCAGGATGCCGGACGGCATGAAATAGAGATTATCGACCGGCGTTTGGAGGATCACATCTTCAAGCATCAGGTCGGTGGTAAGGTAATTCGTCAGCCCGACCGAATTGTTGATTTCGAAGAACGTGTGGAGACGCGGGCGGCGAAGGTCCGCATCAATCATCAACGTGGTGTAGCCGCCCTGCGCGCAAATGTAGGCCAGGTTCACCAGAGTGGTGGATTTGCCTTCACCCGCACCACCCGAAATCACGGTGATGGCGTTGTCCTCCGGATTCTTCCGATTGAACTCGATGTTGGTCCTGAGGATTCGATAGGCCTCGGCGTCCGGGCTCATGCCACTTTGCTTGTAAAGAACGCCGACGTCCTTGGGGATCACGGCAAGCACCGGGACCTGGAGATAGCGCTCCACGTCCTCCAAGGTCTTCACCGAGGTATCGAGATATTCGAGCAAGAAAGCGATCCCAACGCCGAACACGAGGCCGACGATCGCACCCAGAGCCAGGTTCAGAGTGATGTTCGGGCTGACCGGAGCTTGGGACTCAACCGGCTCTTCGTGGACGATCACGGGATCCTCGGAAATCCGCCGCTGCATCTGCTCTCCGATCTCCTTGATCTTGAGTTCCTCCAGCAAATCCTGCGCCGTCTCGAAATCGGACCGGGCCTGATCAAAGCTTTGACGCGCAATGCCCATGGTCACGGCATCCTCCTCCTTCGAGTCAGCGGCCACTTTGAGGCGTTCCGCCTGCTCCCGCGTCAGCTCGAGCTGGGCGTTGAGCGTCTGCCGCAGTGCGAGCACTCCGTCCTCCAGTTGGCCCTTGAGACCCTCGATGATCTCCTTCTGCTGCTTCACGTTGGGATGGTTCTCTCCCAGTCCGCCCGCCTTCAATGCGTTCATTGAGCGCTGGGCTTCCAGATACTGCGGATGAAGCGTCCGAATGACATTCTCCGGCAGATTCAAGCCCGAAGCATAAGTCATCAATTGGTCACCGTCATAGCGAAGGAGCGTCTCGATCTGGCTCTCAAGGCGGATCCGCTCTGCCTCAAGTTCCGCGTAGCGCTCGGCGGCACTCCGGGCATCATCGATTTCGGTATAGGTCCGGTTGTTGATCCCGGATTGGTTGGAGACATAGGGAATCTTTTCGGTCCGGATCAGCGTGGTCAGGGCCTGACGCTTCTCCTCCACCAAGTCCTCCTGGGCGATCACCGCATCCCTGAGCTCCGAGAGTGCTTGATCCGACCGCTTGTTTTCAAGCTCCCCCCGACGAATGCGGTAGGCCTTCGAAACCCGCTCGGCAATCATCCGGGCGTCTTGGGGATTCTGTGCCCGGACTTGGATCTCGATCAGGTCCGTTCCCCGGATGTTCTGAGCGTCGATCATCCCAGCCAGCTGATCTCGAACCTGCTCCCGGTCGAGATTCCAGTGGTTGGTGAGGTCGAGCTCGTCGATGACGATGTCCAGGGTCTTCTGGGAGGTGATGACCTTGAACTCAGTCTGCAAGAAGGACTGGGAAAGGTTTGACGGGGCTCTTGCCACCCCGGGCATCACCTCCATCGCCGGGGTGCTCAACCGCACCTGGAGAACCGCCTTGGACTCGTATCGCTTCGGCATCACGTAGGTGATGACCAATGCGGTCATAAAGACCAACAGGAAGGCCAATAGGATGATCCCGTATCGATTGCGAACTACCTGCCAGTAATCGACTGCATGGAGTCCGGCTTCGGAGTTGGAGGAGTTGGGAGAGGTCATGGAATTCGAGTGCCGTCTATTTGCGGATGGAAGCGAACCATTTCAAATCAAAAACTCCCGCAATGATGGTCATTGCGGGAGTTCATTGAAATTTCGACTAGTTTGAGAACAGTGAAATCGAGATCAGTTCAGAAACCTTAAGCGAATGGAATGGGATCAGAATTCAGCACGAACTCCGACGCTGACGCGGTTGCGGTCGTAGGAGTATCCGACGAAGTCCGAGCTGCTGTCGGTGTAGTTGTAGCTAACCGTTCCATAAATGCTGTCAGCGAACTTCACGGAGAGACCCACATAAGCATTCACCAGATCTTCATCGATGCTGTTGGCGGTGAGCGGGCCGACACCCGACACCAAGCGTCCGTCATCAAACTGAGCACCGATGTAGTCGACTCCACCGAACAGGCTGAGCATGGGGGAGATCATGTATTCTCCCGACACGCCCACCCGGAGGGTCCGACGATCATCGAAGTCATAAAGCGGCCCAAGGGCCACTTGACGGACGGTGTCGTACGGCTCGGATCCATACCGAACAAAGCTACGGATCGAAAAGACATCGTTGATGCGGCTGCGAAGAGCCAACTCCGCGTAGGGGTTGGTGCTATCGCTTCCGAAAAGAGCGTCCGATTGCCGGATCTGAGCACCCGCTTTGGCAACGATGATCGTGTTCGGGCTGAAACGATGCTCAAGACCGAGAAGGATGTAGTGAGACGACGAATCAGCAGCGAGGCCGTCGGCATCCGTCTGGCTGTAGCGGTAATCAAGGGTAGCAACCGACTGCGGCGACAGCTGATAACGGAACTGCTGGTAAACGCCCCAGATAAGACGATCGGAGTTCGTCACCGCGCTGTCATAGTCAAGACCGGTGACATTGAAGCCGGTGTAGGTGGCCAGACGCTCCGTCCAGCGGTAACCGATGGAATTGTCGGTCTGCCAGTAGAGGTAGGCATCAAGCTGGCGGGAGGTCGCGAAACCGTAAGCGTAGTCCGGCTCGAGCTCATAGGCGACAAAGTTCCGGGTGCTGAAACGGAGACGTTCCGAGAAACGGTGCGTCCAGTTCACCCCGATCCGCGACTGCGGGTAGATATCGTCGGTGCCAATGGCGGCAGGCTGATCGATGTAGTAGACGAGCCCCAAACGGGCATAGACATCGAGAGTGGACTGGGGAGTGATGTTGACGAAGGACACCCCGACATAGGGGTTCAAGCTGAACGCCTCGTCATTGGCACCGGGGCCGACCGCGGTGGGCGTGACATTGTCATCCCAGATGGCGTTGACGCCGACCACCCACTTGAGCGGGAGGCTTTCCTGGGCTTCGGATCCGATGTAATAGAGGCCTTCGGCAGCGTGCACTGATCCCAGAGCGGCTGCACCGGCGAGAAGGGCGGCAAAGTTCGATTTCATGATCTTAAGAGAAGTGGATGCAAGGGGGAGGAGCGGATGAAGGCGGGCCGAAGAAATTTCGAAGCCTTCATGGACGCCCCACTTTCACGGATCGTTCAGGAGAGCGGCGGATAATACATGTTCGGAACCGTTCCCGTCGGGGGTTCGATGACCGGAGGAACCGTTTGCGGCGGCACCGTAGGAGGGGGTCCGACGGGAATCAGCGGGTTGCCACCAGGACCGCCCGGATTGGGACCGACGGGGCCCTGACCCGGGAAATCGAGAGGATTCCAAGCGGGCTTCACTTCAATCGGAGCCTTGGGGCTCTTGGCATCGCTCATCATCGGCTCGCCGCTTCCGGGATCGATCCGGGCCATCAGCATCTGGACCTCATTGAGCGAGTCGGGGGCCACAGCCACCGCGCATTGGGCGACCAGGCGAAGTTGATCGGGGGCCACCGAGGCTGCCACCTCAACGATGGAGGCAACTGCCTTGGCATCTGCGTCAGAGGCGGCAATCGCAGCCTTCACGACTTCGCAAGCGCAGTCGGGATTGGCGGCCACCTGCTTTTCGACCACTTCGAGAACCTTCGAAGAATCGGCGGCGACGGCGTGCTTGACGGTGACGGACAGCTCAATGCAGTCCGCTGCGGAAGCCACGTGCGCACCGAAGGCGGCCGCAGCTAGAACGAGGAGTCGAGACGTTGGTTTCATGACGCTAATTGGAGAGGATGCTTGGTACTGGATTGGTACTGGAGCGGGTAGCGGGAATCGAACCCGCATAGCTAGCTTGGAAGGCTAGAGCTTTACCACTAAGCTATACCCGCGCTTTCGGATGACCTGTTACTAACCACCCAGCGGTTAGCCCGGCAAGGCTTTTTTCAAAATGGTTTAAGGTTTCGGCAAGGCGTTTCTGCGCCGGAAAATGGGGTTGCTTTCCGCGGGTCCGGCCGTTACGGCGCGGGCAGTTCCTTGCGGGTGTAGTTCAATGGTAGAACGCGAGCTTCCCAAGCTTGAGGCGTGGGTTCGATTCCCATCACCCGTACCCCCCTTTAAATCAAGGGCTTGCTGAGGTAGGGCGAATTCCTTTCGGCAAATCGCCACGGGAATTCCGAGCCCCGCGAGATGCCGATGCGCGCTCCCGCCGCGATCTTGACCGGCCCGGTGCGCGGACGAATCCCCTTCCCTGGTCCGCCCAGAAACTTTTTGGCGTGGGCGTCACTCCGGATGCCGAACGCCTGGCAGAGCTTCCCGGGCCCCGAGCAGAGCTGGATTTCCCGGCGGGTATGGCGACGCTCTTGCATCAGCTCCAGTCCACCGAGCGGCTGGATGGCGCGGAAAAGCACGAAGCCAGCCCCTCCCGAATCCTTGGTCAGGACGTTGAAAAGCCAATGGACGCCGTAGTTGAGGTAAACGTAGGCGGTTCCCGCCGGGTGGCGGGCGACGAATTCCCGGGCGCTCGGCCGGCTGAAGGTGTGGCAGGCAGGATCGCCGTGCTCAAGGTAGGCTTCCGTTTCGACAATCCTCCCATGGCAGCCCCCCCAGAAGAATTCGGCCCCGATGAGGTCCCGCGCGCATTGGATCGCGGAGTTCTCGAAAAACCGGGCTGTCAGGGAATCGCCCATTTCAGAGACCGGTCGGATGGTCGATGAATCCGGCTTCGATACCGAATCCAGCGCCGAGCACCTCCGCCAGCTTCCTCACCCCGAAGGTTTCGGTAGCGTAGTGGCCGGCGTAAAAGACGTTGATCCCCATTTCCTCGGCGAGCGGATAGCTCCAGTGGGGGCCCTCGCCGGTGATGAAGGCATCGACGCCGGCCATCGCAGCCTCCGCAACCTGCGACCCGGCACCACCCGTGCAAAGTCCCACCTTGAGGACTCGCTCCGGGCCCCCGGGACAAACGTGCACGGCTCCCCCGACCGCGCGTTCCAAGCGCTCGGCGAGTTCATCCCGCCTGATCTCCATGCCTCCGGTCAATCCCACCGGCAAGCCCTTCCATTCCAGAAAGGTTCCGTCGGGTTTGAAACCGATTGCCTCCGCCAGCAGGCAGTTGTTTCCCCACTGCGGATGGACGTCGAGCGGCAGATGGGCGGAGTAAACTGCGAGCCCGCCCTCGATCGCCGCCTTGAGTTTCCGCCAATGCCCTCCGACGATGGGCTGAGCGCCCTGCCAGAACAGTCCGTGATGCACGAGCAAGAGATCAGCTCCCGATTCGACGGCTTCCAGCACCACCGGCAGGGACGCATCCACCGCGGCCATCACCTTGCGCACCGCCCCGCCATTTTCCAGCTGGAGCCCGTTGACGGCGCCCGAGTAGTCAGGAATGTCACCGATCCTCAGTTCGCGATCGAGGAAATCGCGGATCTCTCGCAGCTCAGCCATGCTTCTGAGCTAGATCCGTCCCCTCGAAAAACCGAGCCAAATCCGGCGGCAGCGGGCACTCCCAGCGGAGCTCGGCCCCCCGCCATTCCACCCCCAGTGCCCGCGCATGCAGGGCCTGCCGCGGCAGCATCAGGCGGGCCTCGATTTCCGGCGTGAGCCGGTCCTCGAACTGCGCCAGATACGCCTCGCCCGCCGTTCCGTAGATTTTGTCCCCCACCAACGGATGCCCCACATGTTCCAGATGCGCCCGGATCTGATGGGTTCTGCCGGTGAGGGGAAAACAAATCATCCGCGCGAAGGCCGCCCCCTCGCGTGAAAATCGGGCCGCCACCTTGAAGCCGGTGCAGCACGCCCGCCCATCCGGATGCACCCGCTGACGGAGCCAGATGGCCGACTCCCCGGCCTCGCCGGCCCGCAGGATTGGCTCGTCCACCTGACGTTCGTCCCACTCCGGCCAACCGTGGACGATCGCCTCGTATTCCTTGTGCGCCGAGCGCCGGGCGAGCTGCCCTCCCAGCTCACGGGCCGCTTCGGGGTTTTTGGCGATGAGCACCAGGCCGCTCGTTTCCCGATCCAGGCGCGTCAGGATCGAAAGCCGCCCTCCGCCAGCCAGCTCTGCCGCCAACAAGGCCTCGAGCCCGCCGAGCAAGGTTGGCTCGACTTTGCCGTTGGCGGGATGCACGGCCAGGGGAGCGGGTTTGCTCACCACGATCCAGTCCGGCGACTCGTCGATCACCTCGAATTCGCACACCGCCCGCATGGGGCAAGTAGCAGGAACCAAGCAGCCGGTAGCGAGGGAAATCCGCCCCGCCCTTGCCTCCCGCCGCAGGTCTGGGTTCCAATTCACCCGCTCCATCCACCGATTCTCATGTCCACTCCCACCCAGAACCTCGCCGTTCTCATCGACGCCGACAACGCCTCGCCCGCCAACATCGCCGACCTCCTCGACGAGGTCGCCAAATACGGCACCGCCAGCGTCCGCCGCATTTACGGCGACTGGACCACCGACCAGCTCCGCGGTTGGAAAAAGCAGCTCCCCGAGCACGCCATCCAGCCCGTCCAACAGTTCGCCAATACCAAGGGCAAGAACGCGACCGACAGCACGATGATCATCGACGCCATGGACCTGCTCTACACCGGCCGCTTCGCCGGCTTTTGCCTGGTCACCAGCGACAGCGACTTCACCCGCCTCGCCACCCGCATCCGCGAGGACGGCCTCTCGGTCTATGGATTCGGCCAGAAAAAAACGCCCAAGCCCTTCGTCGCCGCCTGCGACAAGTTCATTTACACCGAGATCCTCGGCGCCAAGTCCGATGACACCTCCGCCGCCGGCAAACGCACCGCGCCGGCCCAGCTCAAGAGCGACACCAAGCTCGTCCGCCTGCTGCGCGATGCCGTCGAGGCCGTCGCCTCCGAGGAAGCCGGCTGGGCCCAGCTCGGCGGCGTCGGCTCGCACATCCAGAAAAGCCGCCCCGACTTCGACTCCCGCAACTGGGGCTACGCCAAGCTCAGCGGACTGCTCGAGGCCATCGGCATCTTCGACGTCAAACGCGAGTCCAACCACGTCCTGATCCGCGATCCACAAGCCAAATAGCGTCCCCGCCGGCACCAGCACTGCCGACGCCGTGGGTGCGGTTTACCCTTGCCTCTTCCGGTCGGCTGCTGGCTACTTCCGCCCCATGTCCGCCGACGCGCAACACACCCTGGCCGCCGCCGCCACCCTCGAAGGGACCTCGCTGCACACCGGCTCGAAGGTCACCCTGACCCTCAAGCCCGCCCCGGAAAACCACGGCTTCAAGTTCCGCCGCACGGACATCGCCGACCAGCCCTTCATCGATGCCGATGTCGACAAGGTCCAGACCGTCGAGCGCGCCACCACCCTCGCCGAGGGCTCGGTCAAGGTCCACACCGTCGAGCACGTCCTGTCCGCGCTCTGCGGGCTGGGCGTCGATAACGCCATCATCGAAATGGACGCCAACGAGCCGCCGATCGGCGACGGTTCGTCCACGCCCTTCGTCGAGCTGATCAAGAAAGCCGGCATCGTCGCCCAGAACGCTCCGCGGAAAACCTGGGAAATCCGCGAGCCCATCCACCTCGAGACCGGCGACGGCTCCCTGCTCACCGTCGTCCCCTGCAAGACCTTCCGCGTGTCCGTCACCAACGTCGGCCCCGAGGGACGCTTCACCCAGTATTTTTCCACCGAAGTCACCCCGGAGATCTACGAGAAGGAAATCGCGCCCGCCCGCACCTTTGTTTACTACGAGGACGTCAAACCGCTCCTCGACAAGGGGCTCATCAAGGGAGGCTCCCTGGAAAACGCCGTCGTCGTCCGGGGCGACCAGGTCATGAGCAAGGAAGCCGTCCGTTTCCCCAACGAATTCGCCCGCCACAAGGCGCTCGATCTGATCGGCGACCTGATGCTCTCCGGCAAGCGCATCCTCGGCCACGTCATCTGCATCAAGCCCGGCCACGGCCCGAACACCAAGCTCGCCGCCACCCTCAAGCGCGAATACGCCCGCGTCCGCTCGCTGGCCGCGCCGTTTGCGATTCCCTCCGGCGAGGCCGTCCTCGACATCAACGACATTCTCCAAATCCTCCCCCACCGCTACCCCTTCCTGCTGGTGGACCGGATCGTCGATTTCGAAGGCGATACCAAATGCGTCGGCGTCAAAAACGTGACCATGAACGAGCCGTTCTTCCCCGGCCACTTCCCCGGCCACCCGATCATGCCGGGGGTGCTCCAGCTTGAGGCCATGGCCCAGGTTTCCAGCGTGCTGATGCTCCGGAAGCCGGAAAACGCCGGCAAAATCGGTTACTTCATGAGTGCCGACAGCGTCAAATGGCGCCGCCCCGTGCTGCCCGGCGATTCGCTCTACATCGAGACGGAGGTCATCAAGATCCGCGGCTCGATCGGCTCCACCCGCTGCCGCTGCCTGGTCAATGGCGAGGTCGCTTCCGAGGCCGAGCTCAAGTTCGCGCTGGTCGACAAGTGACCCGCCTCCGGCAGGCGCTCATCCTCTTCGGAAAACAAAAGCGGCACCTCGTGGGAGGTGCCGCTTTTCATTAGCCGTGGGCTCAGAGGTGGTCGAACCAAGAAGAGGGTCAGCAAATCCATATGCCCACGCCGACCACGGAAGCGATCGAGGCGACGAACATGCCGGCGGTCACGGCGAGCAGCTTGCTCAGCTTGGCTTCCGCTTCAGGCGAAGCAGCCTGGCCAATCGTGGCACCACCACGAATCGCCGCCGCTTGGGCGGCCGAGTAGGCGGTGCGATATTCGTTGAGTTGGGCGGCGGTGGTCATGAGGGCCGTTTGGTTTACGGGTCTGTAATACCAATCGACCTTGGGGGTCACAAACGCCAAATATTAACGGAATCACGGATACGGGATCGCGTAGGGTGGCTCCCTGATCCCATTGCGCCGCCCGGACTTATCGGGTCAAAAGTTTGGCAATCAACGTCTTATGGAGTTCATTAAGACATCTAAAGCAACTTCTCGCCGCCGGTTCCTTCCCCAATTTCATGCCGATTTGACCTGAAAAAAACTTTCGGTGGCGCTCCATTTCGCCCCTCCATCCGCCGACGCTCGGCCTCGTTTTTACAAACGGCCCTCCTCAATGCCTGCCTGGATCATCTCGTTCGATAGCTTGTTTTGGAACTCGAACAGATCCCGCCGGCGATCGCTGACCGGCGTCACCGCGCCACTCTGGCGTGACCGATAGAGGTCGGAAATGTCGAGGTCGGTCACCAGCATCGTCTCCACGTTCGCATCGGCCTGGCTCTGGATGCCATCGCGGGCGAATTCGAAGTCGCTCGGCGTGAAGACCGCCGCGCGGCCGTAGTGGATGTCCATCGCCGGCACGTCCGGCAGGTTGCCCACCACGCCGGCGGTCACCACGTAGATCTGGTTCTCGATCGCCCGCGCCGCCGCGCAGGTGCTGACCCGCAGGTAGCCCTGCCGGTTGTCGGTGCAGTAGGGAACGAACAGGACCTCGATGCCGCGGTCCGCCAGATACCGCGCAGCTTCAGGAAACTCGACGTCGTAGCAGATCAGCACGCCCACCCGCGCCTTCGGCGTCTGCACCACCACCAGGGAGTCGCCGCCGGAAATGCCCCACCAGGTCTTCTCGCTCGGCGTGATGTGGAGCTTCGGCTGGCAAACGTAAGTCCCGTCCGGCTTGAAGATCATCGCGGTGTTTTCCAAGCGGCCATCCGGCTGCTCGACCGGGTGCGAGCCGGCAATCAAATACAGCCCTTGCTCGCGGGCGAGCGTGCCCATCAGCTCGACGAACTGCGGCGTGAACTCCGCCAGCTTGCGGATGCCCTCGCGCGAGCCCATCGGCTTGAGGTGGCTGAGCAACTGCACCGAGAGAAACTCCGGAAACACCACGAACTCCGCCCCGTAGTCCTCGCCCGCCGTTTCCACGAAGTAGCGGACCTGGTTCGCGAAGTCGTCGAAGCCATCGACCTTGCGCATCGAGTACTGCACGCAGGCCACGCGCACCTTGGTGCCCTCCTTTTCGCTGCTCGCCTGGTATTCGGGGTTCAGCCACTCGATCAGGCTCGCGTAGTCCTTCGAGCGCGGGTCGCGGATGTAGTTCGGCATCACATCGCGCACCGCGAAGCCTTGGGAGATCTGGAAACCCAGCACCGGGTCCTTGATCTTCCCGTCCTGCACCTGCCACACGTACTCCTCCGGCGTCAGCCGATCGGCGTGGTCGGCGTAGTTCGAGAGCCGCCCGCCGGCGAGGATCCGGCGCAGGTTCAGCCGCCGGCACAGCTCCCGCCGCGCCTCGTAGAGAACCTTGCCGATCCCGCGTCCCTGCGCCTCCGGATCGACGTACACCTCGGCCCCGTAGAGGGTGTCCCCCTGCGGGTCGTGGTTGTAAAAATAGCCATCATCGGTGATGCCGTAGTAGGTGTGGGCGCGCAGCGGATTGCGGCCCATCGAAACGATCAGCGAAGACGCCACGCCGACGATCTTTCCGTCCACGATCGCCACCAACTGGCCCTCTTCGAACACATTCAGGTGTGAGCGGAGTTCATTTTCCTCCCACGCTCCATCCGCCGCCACCATGTGCGGAAAACAGCGGCGGTGGAGGGCGATCATCGATGGGATGTCATCGACCCGCGGATTCCTCACCAGCACCGTTCCCTTTTCCGTGTCGTATTCCTTCGGCAGCACGGGCCCAGACTCGATGGAATTCCCCGAAACTGCAAGCGACGGCGACTTCTACGGCTCTTCATCTCCGGACGCGCCGAGCACCTCGGCGGCCATCGCGCGCCGGCTCTGCCACAAACGCCACGCCAGCCAGGCGGCGTTCAGACCCGCCACGAAGGTCCAGAACTGGAACGCCTTCGGCACCGCCCGTGCCACCAGCGGCGGCAGCTCGGCGATCTGCAGCACGCTCCCCGCCGCATAAACCGGCAGCGTGATCGGGGAAACGCCCATGATCCACACGGCCAGCGGCCAAAGCCGGTCGTCGATCGCACCCATCACCGATCCCACCATCAGCGGCAGCGCCCCGGAAAAGATGGACACCAGAAAAACCGTCCGCCCGCCGCGGGTCTCCAGCAGCGCCTGGAATCCCAGCACCGCCGCCAGCAGCACCACCGCGAAATACCCGCCCACCGCCGGCGGCACCACCTGGCCCGGATACCACGCGGATTCGACGATGCTCTTGGTGAAAACGTACCACGAAAACGCCCCGGCGGCCGCCATCAGCGCCATCCAGCCGAAACCCGTGGCAGGATCACCGAACATGGGCAGCCGGGTTTTCCCCTGCTTGAGCGCCCGCCGCCAGCCCTCCCTCTGCCGGTCGGAGCTCGGCGTGATCATCATCGCGAACAGATACAACAGCAGCAGCGCGAACACCCCGTAGACCCCCACCAGCGCCACCGCCTCCGCTTTTTCCGGGGCGCTCTCGCCCACCAGCGGCACCAGCCGGGACACGCCGCGGCTGGGGAAAATGTTGCCCGGCTCGATTTCCGGGAGGGCCGTGCCGAGCAGCAGCACCTGGATCCACACGAAGAACCCCGTCGCCCACGCCTTGCCGAGCAAGTGGGACTCCGCCCGCCCCCAGCGCCGGCACAGCATCCGCAGGAAGGTCAGCATCAGCCCGAACTGCGAAAACACCGTGAACCACGCCTCCGAAAAATCGAGGTTGAAGAACTTCACCGTCGGCAGCAGCCGCTGCGTCGCCTTCACCATCGAGGCCGGCACCTGCGGCAGCAGCGAGGGCAGCGACTCCTCCAGCACCGGCCAGATCGTCATGTAGCGGAAGGTCACCAGTCCCAGCTTCGCGAGCTGCGGGATGATCGTGTAGAGGCTGACCACCAGCCCGATCGAGGCCAGGAACGCCCACCGCCGGTTTTTCACCACCGTCCCCGTCACCAGCCCGGTGAAATGATACAGCAGCGCCGACGACAGCAGCACGCCGTACAGCTTCACCATCACGCCCCAGTCCACCTTTCCGAACCACACGCACCACAGCGTGAAGGGCATCGTGGCCAGGAACATCGCCCACTCTTTCACCGGCAGGCCAAACAGGTAGCCCATCACCTTGGCCAGCGGCGACATCGGGATCAGCCGCTGGTAATCGATCGTCCCCTCGTCCCGCTCTGCCGTCATCCCGCCGGCCACCTGCGCGGTCCCGAGGATGAAAAGAATCACGCCCTGGAGCACCAGCAGCGGGATCAGCGGCCCCTTCTCCGCGTCCTCCGGATGGAGGTGGAACCGATGGAAATTGATCGACCGGGACATCGCGAACAGGAAGCCCGCCATCATCACGGCCAGCAGCACCGACACCCCGCCGCCCCTCAGCCGCAGCCGCGAGCGGCAGTAGCGGCGGAAGATCGGATTGCTCCCCACCTTCCACCAGGGATGCCGCACGGCTCTCGTTTCCTCGCTCATCATTTCCGGTTCGATTCGGCCACCTCCACCAGGATCTCCTCAAACGACGACCGCCTTTCCTCGAAACTCAGCATCCGGAAACCCTCGTTCACCAGCCCCGCCATCAGTTCGGATTGTAGGAAATCATCGCCCTCCAGGTCCACCGTGACCCGCTCGCCCTCGCGCTCCATCGCGCCGATGCCCGGCTTCCCCTCCATCCACGCCATGGCATGCTCCACGCGGGAAACAAAGTGCAGCGTCACCTTGCGGCCGGCGTTTCCCAGCAGTCGGCGCACCTCCTCGGCCGTGCCCGCGGCGAGCAGCTTGCCGCGGTTCATCACGCACAAGGAAGTGCACATCTCCGCCAGCTCGCTGAGGATGTGCGAGCTGACAAATACCGTGGCGCCGGTCTTCGCCAGGTTCCTCAGCGCCGTGCGCAGATCGCGCCGGGCCAGCGGATCCAGCCCGCTCGCCGGCTCGTCCAGGATCATCACCCGGGGCCGGTGCAGCAGCGTCTTCGCCAGCACCACGCGCTGCGTCTGGCCGCGGGAAAGCTTGTGGCACCACGCGTTGCGCTGGTCGGACATGCGCACCTCCTCCAGGCACTCCGCCACCCGCTCGCGGCGGGCTTTTCGACGACCGATCCCGTAGGCCGCCGCATGGAAATCGAGAAACTCCCACACCTTCAGGTCCGTCGGCACCGGCGCCAGGTCGGGCATGTAGCCCACGATCCGCCGTGCCTGCTCGCGGTCCTCCAGAATGTCCACCCCATCGAGAAACACCTCGCCGTAAGTCGGCTCCATCAAGGTCGCCAGCACCCGGAAAGTGCTTGTTTTCCCCGCCCCATTCGGGCCCACCAGGCCGAACACTTCGCCGGCCGGAACCTTCAGCGAGACGTCGTCCACGGCCACGAAATCGCCGTAGTCGACCCGCAGGTCGCGGATCTCGATCGCCGTCGGCCGCGCTGTCACCTCGCCTTCCATCATCGCCAGTCCAGCGGGTCCCAGTCGGCCGGCAGGGTCAGCCCGAACTCGGACATCTCCTTGTTCGCCGCCTCGCGTTGCTGATCCTTGTAGGTTTGGTAAGCCTCCCGCTGACCGGGCGTGAGCACCGACTCGATCGCCTGCTCACGATCGACTCCGGGGCGGGCTTCGATTTCCCCTGAAGCCCCCTCGAAGCGCATCGACGCGTCGTAGTCCGGCGAGCCCGCCGCCATCACGCCGAAAAGCCGGTCGCGCTGGGACTCATCGAGGTCCACGATGTTGTCGATCCGCTGCACCCGCATGTCGGCGTAGTCCTGCACCCGCCCGGCCTTCTCGTGCAGCCGGTCGGAGCGGAACTGGGCCAGCTTTTCGCCCTGCAGCACCGTGCTCATGAAGCCGTCCAGTCCGTCGTCCGCCCGCGCATTCTGGGCCGCCTCGGCCAGGTCCGTCATGGTCGCCCCCTCGCGGCTGACCACGTTCATCCAGTGCTCGGCCTGCTCCTGCGCATGGGCCTCGAACCACGCCTTCACCTGCTGCTGCTGCTCATCGGTCAGGTCATACTTCCGGGCCACCTCACCAGCCAACGCATCGTATTCGCGCTGCAGCTGCTTCGCATGCATCCGCTCGAAGATCGGCGAAAGATCGCGCGCCAGCGGTTGCGTGGCCCGCAGCAGGTCGTCGGGCGTCACCTTGCCGCCGTCGCGCAGCTTGCGGGCGATGTCGCCGATCCCCTCGCGCAGCGTCCGCTCGCGGTGATCCGTTTTCCCATCCGCCTCGAAGGCCGCGATCCGGTTCTCCGCCTTCTTCAATTCGGCCTCGAGTTCGCTCACCCGCTCCTCCGCCGACCCCTTTTCGCCCGGCAGGCTGTCGCGGAAAAACGATGCGCCCACGCCCCCGATCACCAGACCGAGAACCAACGGGACCGCCATGCGAAGAGAGGAAGACATGGGTGGATCAGAACAGGTTCGAGTGAAGCTGCCGTGAGCCTGCCGTGAAAACTTCGCCAAGCCAAATCAATCCTCACGTCGGCTTGCCGGCTCCGGATCCTTGCAAAGTGGTTCCGTTGAGTTCAGCCTACCGCATGGCCCTGCTCCGACTGGTCTGCATCAGCTTCGTCTCGGTCGGGCTTTCGCAAGCCGAGACGATGGCTTGGAACATCCCCCTTGAGCTGCTTCAGGTTGGCGGCTTGCATCAACTTACGCGAGCCGTCGGCACGATCGAAAACTCCGACCTCGTTTCCAATCAGGATGAACTCTGGGACTTGTCAGGCATCCTGAAGATTCCGGTGTTAGCTCCTGAGACACTGGATCCGAATTTCGACCCGTTTTCGTCATCGGCCGACGACGGCCAGTTGAAGGTACTCGAACCGCGGACTTTCCCAGGAGACTTCGTATTTTGGAACCAATCGCGTCGCCAAGTTGTCGCGCGAGGGAGCGCGGCCGACCTCTACCTCCTCGATCACACCATCTTCGAACTGGCAACGCCCGTCCAGGCCATCCTCACGTTGGATTTCAAGTCCGGCAGTGAGCACCGATCACTGAAAATCAGGTCTCGCTCCGGGTGCACGTCATCGGCGACCATGGGGGATGTGCATTGGGAATTCTGCTCCAACTTCAATTCCGAACAAACCCTTGCTGACATTTCCGTCCATGTCGAAAGCGCCTTACCTTCAGGAAAGGTAGGAATCCAAACCGCGGTCACCCTTGTCGCCTCCAAACCATTATGCGTGGCCAAGTGGAGAATGGACGATCTCGAAAGCTCCGTCACCCTTGGATTGGAATTCGTTACTTGGTGGGGAACCCCAGCTGGGCAAATCCGTCAAACTGAAGATGGCACCACAGCCAGGTTGCCATTGGCCGGAAGCCACGCTCACACCGATCCGGTCGCGCTGCCGAATGGCCTGTTCTTTCAATGTCTCAAGTTCCCCGCTGCCCGCTTTTCCGACCCGGTTGAGATGATCACCGCAATCCCTGAAGATGTTAAGGAAATCATCCCCGAAGGCTTGACTCAGGCGCAAGATCTCTTGAGGTCGATGGGGTTTCGATCGGAAACAGCAAATGCGTTTGCGGGCTATGATCCGAGAGGAGAGCGTATTTTTGTTATCGATACTCAAGATAACCTTGATCTGCTCAAGGAGATCTCAACATCCGGCTGCATAATTTCACCCCATCTCATTGAATGCAGCATTGGCGCCGGGAATGCCGACGCCATGATTCTAACCCGATCAGGTGAAAAAGCTCATCTTTCAGTCAGCGATCAGATGATCGATTTAGCCCCCAATCGGTCCAGCAATGGCTCTCTCATCGACCTCGCCATCCACCTCGCCCATTTTAGAAGGGCGTCCGATTTTGTGTCGGGTTTGACGGTCGTCAATGGGATCGAAACCACGCTAGGCACATTCGGCGATGAGCCGATCTCCGTGAAAGCCAGCGTGATTTCCCTGAAGTAGGCGCTCTTTCAATTTGGGTTTCCCATCACCACCCGCGACTCCACGGCCTTTCCCGCCGCCACCCGCGCGCCCGCCCAGACGACCGAGTCCCGCACCACCGCGCCGGCCTCGATTTCCGCCCGCGGGCCGATCACCGACCGCTCCACCTCCGCCTGCGGCGAAATCTTCGCCCCGGAGTGAATCGCATCCGCCAGACCGAGGTCGCGGTGCGCAGCGAGATAGCTGGCCTCGTCGCCGAGGTCGAACCACACGCCCTCGTCGAGCAGCACCCCGCCGATCCGGCCGCGTTTGGCCAGTTCCAGAAATGCCGGGATCACCGAGACCTTTCCCCCCCTCGGGATGAACTCCAGCAACTCCGGCGAAAAGCAATACACCCCGCTGAAGTGATGCGTGCCCTCGCCCTGTCCGATCCTGTTCCGGATGTCGCGCACCCGTTCGCCATCGAAGGCGATGTGCCGCCCCGCGCCCTCGCTGCGCAGCGCCAACGTCACCGCGTTTCCCGACCGCTCATGCGCCTCGATCAGCAGCTCCAACGGCATCGACGAGTAGATGTCGCCATTGTGCACCAGCACGTCCTCGTCCCCGATCCATGCTTCGATGTTGCGGATCACGCCACCGGTTTCCAGCAGGTAGGGTTCATGGAAAAGATGCGTCGGCCGGCCCATCCAGTCCCCCTCCATCGCCACGATCCCGTTTCCCCCGCGAAGCGCTGACTCCCGCCAGCCACCTTCGCACGGCACGCCCCACTCCGGGTCCATCCATTTTCCCGGCAGATGATGCGTGTTTACCGCGAAGCTCTCGATCCCCGCCGCCCTGCACCGCTCCGCCGCCCAGCCGACCATCGGCTTGTGAAACAGCGGCACCAGCGGTTTCGGCAAAACATTCGTCAACGGCCGCAACCGCGTCCCAAGCCCCGCACCTAACAAAAATGCTTTCCGGATCATATCCAATTGAGGGACCAGGATGGATGGGATGAATAGGATGGTTTGAAAAACAGAACCCGAGAACCAATCCCATCCATCCCGTTCATCCTATCCATCCTGATCAAAGTCCCCGGCAGCCCTTGGTGACTTTGCGGTTCAAAAATCCAAGCCCAGCAAGTGCTTCGCCGCCTGCGCCACGTCCTTGTCGCCGCGGCCCGAGAGGTTCGCGATCAGGATGGAATCCTTCGGCAGGCTGCCCGCCACCTTCGACACGTAGGCCATCGCGTGCGAACTCTCCAGCGCCGGCAGGATGCCCTCGCAATGCGCCAGCTCCTTGAACGCCGCCAGCGCCTCATCATCCGTTGCGTAGGTGTATTCCGCCCGACCGATGTCCTGCAGGTAAGCGTGCTCCGGCCCGATCGCCGCGTAGTCGAGCCCCGCGGAAATCGAGTGCGTCAGCTCGATCTGCCCGTCGTCGTTCGCCAGCAACCACGTCTTCGTGCCTTGCAGCACCCCGAGCTTCCCGCCCTGGAATCGCGCCGCGTGCTTTTCCGGCAGGATGCCCAGGCCCCCCGCCTCGACGCCCACCAGGCGCACGCTTTCATCGTCGATGAACGGATGGAACAGCCCGATCGCGTTCGATCCGCCGCCCACGCAGGCCACGAGCAGGTCGGGCAAGCGACCTTCCTTTTCCAAAATCTGCTGGCGCGCCTCGACCCCGATCACCCGGTGGAAATCCCGCACCATCATCGGAAACGGATGCGCCCCCAGCGCCGAGCCGAGGATGTAGTGCGTGTGATCGACCGTGGCGACCCAGTCGCGCATCGCCTCGTTGACCGCCTCCTTCAGCGTCGCCTGCCCCGCGGTCACCGCCCGGACTTCGGCTCCCATCAGCTGCATCCGCGCCACGTTCAGCGCCTGCCGCTCCATGTCCACCTTGCCCATGTAAACCACGCACTCCATCCCGAAGCGCGCGCACACCGTCGCCGTCGCCACCCCGTGCTGGCCGGCCCCCGTTTCCGCGATGATTCGCTTTTTCCCGAGCCGCTTCGCCAGCAGGATCTGACCGATCGCGTTGTTGATCTTGTGCGCGCCCGTATGGAGCAGGTCCTCGCGCTTCAGGTAAATCTTCGCCCCGCCGAGCTTCTCGGTCCACCGCTCCGCGAAATAGAGGGGAGTCGGTCGCCCGCAGTAGTTGGCCAGCAAGTCATCCAGCTCCGCTTGGAACGCCGGATCCTTCCGGGCCGCCTCATAGGCCTCCGTCAGCTCGGCCAGAGGCGCCATCAGGGTTTCCGGCACAAACATCCCCCCGAACTTCCCGAAGTGTCCGGTCGCATCTGGAACAAGCGTCGCTGCCATGGCGGCCGGACGAAACCACAGCCCGCCGGGGAAATCAATTGTCGCAAGCAATCCGCTCTTGCCTTTCCGCTCGACCCTGGACCTGCCCGGCCATTCTCTTTCTCGTTTCCGTCCTACCGCACTTTCGATGTCCAAACCTCCCAAGCCCACCGTCGCCAATTACCGGGAGTTCAAGGATTACCCGAAGATCGTGGCGGCGGTTTCCCGCATCCTCGCCCGCCAGCGCTTCGTCGCGCCCGTCGATCTTTTCGTCGAAATGGGCCTGCTGATGCCCACGGATCTCGAACGCTGGAAGCGCGGGCAGGTTCCCGTGCTGGAGCGCGTGATCCGCTGCAACCTCACCAAGGCCGGCCGCATCCTCCGCCTGCTCCGTTTTCATGCGCACGACCTGAATCTGAAGCCTTCGCTCACCGTCTATCGGCACCGCAGCCACAGCCTGCGCTTCTCCCGCAGCGGCGAACCGAAGATCGAGGAAGCGTATGCCACCCACCTCGTGGTGGTGGGGAAACGCAATGCGGGTGACAAACCGCAACCTCCGACGTGATGCCGACGCCCTCGCGCTGCGGTGACCCTACGGAGAAGGAATTTGCAATTCCTTCATCTTCCACCCACCACCCAAGGGGTTGAAAACCCCTTCTCCATAGCACCGTGGTTTTGACATTCGGCAGGCGATGAAGGTCACTTCCCGATGCATCCGCGACACACAGTGCCATGCAGGGAAATGATATCCAGAACGCGGAGGGCCGCATCGACCACCACAGCCCGGTGGTGGAGAAGGTGGCACTCTTCCGCTCCTTGTTCCGCGGCCGGAACGACGTGTATCCCCGGCGTTTCGAGAGCCAGCGCAGCGGCCGCTCCGGCTACGCCCCTGCCTGTGGCAACGAATGGGTGCGCGGCGTTTGCGAAAAACCCCGGATCAAGTGCGCCGATTGCCCCCATCGCGCCTTCCTGCCGGTCACCGATGAAGTGATCCGACGGCACCTTTCGGGAAAGGACTCGTCCGGCGCGGCGTTCACCGCCGGAGTCTATCCGATGCTGATCGACGAGACCTGTCATTTCCTCGCCATCGATTTCGACAAGGATTCCTGGGGCGACGACGTGCGCGCGGTGATGGCCACCTGCCACAAGCTCGACATCCCCGCCGCCCTCGAACGCTCCCGCTCCGGCAACGGCGGCCACGTCTGGCTGTTCTTCGCCGAAGCCGTGCCCGCGACCCTCGCCCGCAAGGTCGGATCCTTCCTCCTGACGGAAACGATGGAGCGCCGGCCCGAGATCGGCCTCGCATCCTACGACCGGCTGTTCCCGAATCAGGACACGCTGCCGAAAGGCGGCTTCGGCAATCTCATCGCGCTGCCGCTGCAAAAGACGCCGCGCATGAACGGCAACAGCGTGTTCGTGGACGACGCGCTGGAGCCATGGCCCGACCAATGGGCCTTTCTTTCCAGCGTCCGCCGCCTGTCCAAAGAGCAGGTGGAAACCCTCGCCCGCGATGCGGAAACGCGCGGCCGGGTGACCGGAGTGCGCTTCGTTCTCGCCGACGACGAGAACGATCCGGAGCCATGGAATGCCCCACCGTCTCGCCGCCGCAGAGAACCACCGCTCGAAGGCCCGCTCCCATCCAAAGTCGAAGTGGTTCTCGGCGATCAGATCTATCTCGCCAAGGACGCGCTAACCGCCCCGCTGCGCAACCGCCTGCTGCGCCTCGCGGCGTTCCAGAATCCCGAGTTCTACCGCGCCCAGGCCATGCGGCTACCGACCTACGACAAACCTCGTATCATCGGCTGTGCCGAGGACCTTCCCGAGCACGTCGGTCTGCCGCGCGGATGCCTCGATGAATTGCGGGCGTTCTTCAAAGCCCACAAGATCAAGGCCCGGATCCGCGACGAGCGCGTGGCGGGCAAACCGCTGGATGTCGCTTTCACAGGCAAGCTCCGCCCGGAGCAGGAAACGGCCGCCGCCGCCATGCTGGCCCATGACACCGGTGTGTTGTCCGCCACCACCGCCTTCGGCAAGACGGTGCTCGCCGCTCATCTGATAGCCGCCCGGGGAGTGAACACGCTGGTGCTCGTCCATCGGCAACAACTGATGGAGCAATGGGTCGAACGACTCTCCGCCTTCCTCGACATTCCGGCGAAGTCCATCGGCCGGCTCGGCGGCGGGCGCAAGAAACTCACCGGAAACCTCGACGTCGCGCTGATCCAGAGTCTGGTGCGCAAGGGGGTGGTCGATGACCGCGTGGCGGACTACGGCCATCTCATCGTGGACGAATGCCATCACCTCTCGGCGCAAAGTTTCGAACAAGTCGCCAGGCGGACGAAAGCGCGCTTCGTCTGCGGACTCTCCGCCACCGTCGCACGCAAGGACGGGCATCACCCGATCATCTTCATGCAGTGCGGCCCGGTCCGGCACCGCGTTGATGCCAAACAACAGGCCGAGGCCCGGCCGTTCGCCCACCATGTGCTGGTCCGGCCCACCGGTTTCCGATCTTTGACCGAACCCGATCCCGACCGCCGCCTCGAATACCAGAACCTTTGCGCCGAACTGATCGATTGCGCGCCGCGCAATGAAATGGTCCGCGACGAAGTGATCGCCGCGTTGCGCGAAGGGCGATCGCCCCTTGTTCTAACGGAACGAACCGAACACCTCGAAACGCTCGCCGGACTGCTTCGCCCGCAGGTTCCTCATCTCGTCATCCTGCAAGGCGGTATGGGCCGCAAGGCCCTGCGCACGGCGATGAAAACACTGGCCGCCATCCCCGCCGATGAAGCCCGCGTGGTCATCGCCACCGGACGCTTCGTCGGCGAAGGCTTCGACGACCCGCGGCTCGACACCTTGTTTCTCACCATGCCCGTGTCGTGGCGCGGCACCATCGCCCAATACGCCGGACGCCTCCACCGCCTGCACGACGGCAAACGCGAGGTCCGCATCCACGACTACGCCGACCTCGACGTGCCGATGCTTTCCCGCATGTTTGACAAGCGCTGCGCCGGCTACGAGGCGGTCGGCTACACGATCCTGCTCCCGGCCAGCGCTATGCCCGGCTGGCCCGTCGAAGTGCCGCTGCCGGTCGATACCGCATGGAAAAACGACTACGCCGCCAGTGTCCGGCGGCTCATCCGAGATGGCGTCGATGTCCCGTTGGCGGGTCTCTTCGTCGCCGCCAGCCGACCCGTCTCCGACGAATCTCGTGCCCGCAGCGCCGCGGAAGCGTTCCTTTTCCAACGCCTGGAATCCCTGACCGAAACCGCCGGCCTGTTCCGCCTCAACGTCAAGCTGCCGATCCCCTTCGACGGCTGGAGCGAGATGGAAGTCGATCTTTACGCCTCCGCCCTCAAGCTCGCCATCGAGATCGACGGCCCGCAACACCTCTCCAACCCCGCCGCCTACCGCCGCGACCGCCGCAAGGACGTGCTGCTTCAGGAACACGGCTGCCACGTCCTCCGCTTCCTCACCGAGGACCTGTCCAAGCACCTCGACGCCACCCTTGATGCCATCCACCGTGCTGTCGCCCACCGGCGGCGGACAAGGTGACGCGATGTTGATCTCGTGCCTGAAATCATCCGTCCAGCTCCGGCACGGAATCGACAGAACGCGCAATCCGTGCCATAACCTCTTTCCATTCTTCGAGCACAAGAGTGATCGACGAGGTGTGCGACCAGGGCGATCAAGCTCGGGACGAAAATGGACCAGGATACAGTCACACACATCCTACATCGGGGCTTTCTCCTCATCGCTGGCCAGGATCACCCGGGCGTTCACCATCTTCCGACTCGACGGACGCGAATGCCCGCCGCTTCACATCATCTCCCAAATTGAAGCGGAAGATGGGGGCTGATTTATAACTGCCCCGACGAGCACCCCGATCGTTGCGGACCCTGCGGCTTGCCGGGTGACCAAACAGTGCCTCGCGGAGGTCTTTTCCCACGGCACCGCCAAACGAGCGAACCAACCCGGGCGTGATTGGATTGGAAAGACCGGAACCACCAACGAAGCACGGGACAACTGGTTTTTGGGTTCGGACCCTGAGTTCACGTGTGCGGGGTGGGTGGGCTGCGACATTCCTACCACTCTGCACGGCGCGTCGGGAGGCAAGTTTGCCCTGCCTCTTTGGGTGGAGATCATGCGACAGGTGCCTCCGGAGGGCAAACAGGCCGGTCGCGGACGTTGAGTTTGCTCCCGGGTTTGGAACCGATGCATGCGAGTCCAAGGAAACGGGTAATCGCCGCTCTGAGCAGATGATCGACATCAGGCCGATACCGCCGTATCCATGGCCGGGCACCGTCGAATACCGGCTGGCTAGCACCACTTAATTTAATTAGGGCTTCCTAAAGACTCACTCCGCATGGCATCAGCTGCACAGGTGAAAGCCCTTCTCCAGAGCCACGGCCACGGGGACGAGGCGCGTTTTTACGCAGTCGCGCTCCAAGTGGCGGCGGCGGAGGCGCGGGCGGGGCATGCGAAGCTGGCGCGTGAGATTCGTGATCTGGTCGAGCAGGCGAAGGCCCGGAAGGGGGAAAGACGGGCGCAGGCGAACATCCTTCCCCTTTCACAGCCGCAGGGTGAGGCGGCGGAGTTGCTCGAACCGGTTCATTCCGACCTCCGGGTGAAGCACCTGGTGCTGACGCCGACCTTGCGCGAGCGGGTGGAGCGGATTGTGGCGGAGCAACAGAACCTGAACCGGCTGAAGGAGCACAACCTGCGACCGCGGCAGCGGCTGCTCTTCACCGGACCGCCAGGATGCGGGAAGACGATGACGGCGAGCGCCCTGTCGTCCGAGCTGAAGCTGCCGCTGTTCGTGATACGGCTCGATACGCTGATCAGCCGCTACCTGGGCGATTCGTTGTCAAAGCTGCGGGTCATCTTCGACACCGCGAACGAAACGCGGGCGATCTACTTTTTCGACGAGTTCGACGCGATCGGCTACACCCGCGATGCTCCGGGAGAGGTGGGAGAGATGCGGCGCCTGCTGAATTCCTTCCTGCTGTTCATCGAGCGGTTGTCCAGCTACAGCCTGATTATCGCGGCCACCAATCACGGCCACCAATCACGGCCACCAATCACGGCCACCAATCACGGCCACCAATCACGGCCACCAATCACGGCCAGCGGCTCGACAAGGCGCTCTACCGGCGATTTGACGACCTGGTCGAATTCGAGCTGCCCGGCGAGGACGAGATCCGGCAGGTGATCAAGGACCGTCTGGCCGGGGTGAAAGTCTCGACCTTGTCGTGGCCGTAGATCCTCCCGGCGGCGAAGGGACTCAGCTACGCTGAGATCACCCGGGCATGCGAGGAGGCGGTCAAAGGGATGCTCATCCATCGGAAGAGCCGGGTGGTCACCGCGATGCTGGTGGACGCCCTTACCGAGCGGCGGCTTTTCCTGAATCACTGAGCGGTCCATGCCAGATGACGACCACCTTCGGTATCCGCACATCCCGTTTTCCGGGAAGGCGATTCCGGATTCCTACACCCATCCTCAAGCTGGAGGCGGCAGCGGGTTCAAGCGGTTCGACAAAAACCGAGTTTCGCAGGCAAGGACTCTCCTCCAGGGCCTGACGAGCGCGCGGGAGAGCTTTGAGGAGGCCGGCGCGGCCCAACAGATCGCGGAGGAGAAATTGTCCGACTACGGACTAATCCTGCGGATCGAATCAGAACCGGGATATCCGTTGAAGGTCGAGAGCTTCGATCAGATCAGGGCGACGAGGAAGCGGGACTGCATCGAGCTTCTCAATTCCCAGACCACCGGCAGCGAAGGTCGGGAGATCACCAGGGCGGCGGTCTTCGTGCCCTACGGGAAGCTCACGACTTTCGAGGGGAAGGTCGATAATTACGGAAAGGGGAATCCGAGTCACGGGCCGATGACCGGGGACGATCTCTGGGCGAACGTGCGTTCCATCGGCTACGCGGCGCTGGAGGCGCTGTGGACCGAGAATCTACCACTGCCCGCCCCGGACATGGATTGCTGGTGGGAGGTCTGGATCCGGCGGGGCGGGTTCGACTGGGAAGCGCAGTTTCTGGGTGAGTGCGAAGTGAAAGGGATCCAAACCGGGAATTCCCGCCTGCAGTTGCCCGAGCACGTGGTCCGGCCCGTCCGTGGAACCCGGGCACAACTGGAAGGATCGTTGGCTCTTTTGAACTGCCTGGCTGAAGTGAGGTCGCCGCGCACCTGTTCGCTGCCACTCGTCGAGATGGCCGTGGGGGGAGCAAGCCGATTGGCAGGAGGAGGCGTTGGAGCGGATCGACTTCGCACCCGAGTCGGCCGGGGTGGTAAGTCTTCTGGACGTCGGGGTGAACCGCGGGCACCCGCTGATCGCGCCCGGGCTCCATAAGGACGACATGCACACGGTGGATCCGCCGTCCGGGACGGCGGACCATCCGGCGGCACCCCACGGCACGCAGATGGCGGGGCTGGCGCTCTATGGGAATCTGGTGGAGCTGCTGCGATCCAGCAAGGCGTGGCGGCAAGGCCATCGACTGGAATCGGTCAAGGTGCTCAAGAACACCGGGGATCACGAGCCGGAGCTTTACGGCTAGGTGATGCAGTCCGCGATTTCCCTCCCCGAGTCCCAAGCGGTCCGTCTTCGGTCGTATTGCAATTCGATCACGGCGGACGCTCCGCATGCGGACGGGCGGCCGAGTTCGTGGTCGGCGGCCGTCGATGCGGCGATCGCCGGGGCGATGGAGGCGGATGAAGCCGATCCTCGACCGCGCCGTCTGCTTTTCACCGCGGCGGGAAACTATCGAGACCTCGTGAACGGTTACGAGTATCCAGGCAGCCTCTTGGCGGTGGAGGGAGGAATCGAGGATCCCGTCCCAGGCATGGAACGCTGTGACCGTAGGAGCTACGACGCGCTTCGACCAGATTCTTGAGGAGACCGACGAGGCCGGTCGCTCGAAAGCCATCGCAGCCGCCGGTGGTTTGGGTCCGACATCCCGGACTTCGGAGAAGTGGACGAAGTTTTGGCCCTTCAAGCCGGACATCGTAATGGAGGGAGGCAACTGGGGTCGTGACGAATCGGGGGATGCGATCCCCTTCGATTCGCTCCGCCCTCTGACAACCTCTCCGCGGTTTCCCACGCCGTTCCTGACGACATTTGCCGATACCAGCTGCGCGACAGCCTTGGCCGCCCGGCTGGGTGCCCGCTTGCAGGAGCGATACCCGGAACTGTGGCCGGAGACGATCCGCGGTCTGGTCGTACACTCGGCCCGATGGACGGCGCGGATGCTCAACGGGCGTGATCCGCACCGGATGAGTGCCATGGAGACCAAGGAGCTGCTGCGACAGGTCGGTTGGGGAGAGCCGGACGAGCGGCGGGCGCTGGCGAGTGCCGAGAGCGCGGCGACGATCGTCTGCGAGAACGAGCTTCAGCCATTTCACAAAGTCGGCAGTTCCATCGCGACGAAGGACTGGCACATCCACTCACTCCCCTGGCCGACGGAGCTTTTGCTCGGCGCGGAAGAGGCCGATGTCACTTTGCGGATCACGCTCTCCTACTTCATCGAGCCGAATCCCGGCTCCCGTGCGCAGCCGACCCGAGGCCGGTATCGCTACGCAAACTGTGGACTCCGCTTCGAGGTCAAGGGGCCTACCGATTCGAACTTCGCGTTTCAGAGTGGTCTGAACGCGCGGACCACGGCGGAGGAAGAGGATGACGGTTCCTCCTCCGAGCTTGCGGATCGGAGCGGTTGGGTGCTCGGCACACAAGGCAGGCGCATCGAAGGCTCACTGCACCAAGATGTTTGGCGTGGCCCGGCAGCCTATTTGGCCAGAATGGACCAGATCGCGGTGCTGCCGGTGACGGGTTGGTGGCGCACGCGCAAGTTTCCGGAGGGTCACGAATGCCACGACTGCCATGAACGACGGATCCGGTACAGCCTGATCGTCAGCATGGAGTCGGAGACAAACCTGCCGATCTATTCGACGATCTCGACGCTGATCGGAGTGCCAGTGGAGGCGATGTAGGATTCTTCGCCATTCCAATCCTTCCATCCGTTCTCAATGCCATTCGCGCTGACTGCGCGGGCTTGCTTCGTCGTCGGGGAATCATCGGGATCGAGACTCATTCCCCCGCACGGACCGTGTGGAGGGCAAATGCGTCGAAGACTTCAAAACCCCTCGGTGAACACCTCGCTGATGCCCGCGGCCCACCAGGTGGCGGCGATCAGGGTGTCGGGCAGGTGTTTTCTGCCGAGCCGGTTCAACATTTGATCCCGAGCCCCAGTAGCCGCACCTGCCTGCGGAACATGCCGAGATCCTCCTCGCGGACGGCGAGGGTGGTTTCACCGGCGCGGAGGCAGAGTTTCTCGAGATCCTTGCTGCGGGAAATCAGATCGGCGGTGCGGGCGTCGCGGCACTCGAAGAGGATGGCGCCGCCGGATTGGCGGACGGCATCGCCGTTCTCGCGGGCTTGTATGAGGAAGGCGAGCGTCGTTTCCGGAAGCGGTTGGTCGTCGCGCTCTTCGAGAAATTTCGTAAAGCCATCGGGGTCCTGGCCGGACTCCACGGCATCAAGCGCGCGGGAGTCATCGAGCCGGAAGGCATCGTCGCCTTCGGGCTGGGCCCAGGTTTCGAGCTGGAGACGCTCGGTGGGGGAGAGGCTCCCGGAGGCCACGCGGATGGTGCGGTTGCCCAGGACGGTGAGGCGCACCTGCGCGGCGGGGCGGGTGGGATGGAAGGCGGTGTTGCCTCCGCTCAGCACGTGCTCGCCAAGCGGATTGATGCGGAAGGCCTCCAGCCCGTCGTAGCGGGACAGCCACAGGTAGTCGTCCATGCCCCAGTTGTCCACCGGACGGGCGTGGTCCGGGATCCCGTAGGCGATGTCCACGAGGCCCAGGGTGGCGGCGTGCTCCATGAGGAAGCACATCAGGTAGCGGTTCTGCAATACATCCCAGCCGCCGAATCCATCGTAGCCCAGCGCGCCGTACTCGCGGTCGGCAATGTAGAGCTTCCAGGGATCGTTCGATACCTCGAACAAGATCCCCGCGGCGCGCATGTAGCGGGAGAAGCCGTCGAAGGGAATCCACTCGCCCGTCGGGCATTTTCCGAGGGCCTCCAAAACGGCGGAACGGCGCGGTGCCCTTGCTGTGAGAGAACCCTTGACCGACTGCCCCTTGATGACGTCGATCCGGTTGAACTCGTCGTAGTCCCTGTTGGCGATCCATTTCCGCCAGATCGCTGCGATGACCTCCCCAGCGGGCTTTGCCACGGCCTTTCGCCCCTGCGGCGTGAGGAGGGATTTCGAGCCGCCGATGGAAACGAGCCCGGCGGCATAAAGCATGCGGGTCCAGCCGACCGGCTTGATCGGGCCGATTTCTTGATCCCAGGGTTGCGGATTCGGAATGTGTACCCGTTCGGGCGGAAACCAATCGCCGCTGGTCAGCGCGGTCTCGATGGCGGCCAGCGAGTTCTTCGACGGCATACCGGTTTTCCCGCCGAATCCGAGCTTGCCGGTGGCCGCGAGGCGGAGCATCGCGCCGAGTTCGGAAAGCGCCTCGCCCTCGGTGTGGCGGACCCACCGGTCCTCCGTTGCGACGGGCTCCGGGATGCACGGCACGGTGACCGCCGCCGGAGCGGGCACCAGGGGACGTAATGCCGCGGCCAGATCGGACGGAACTACGCGGGATCTACTGGGGCCATCGTAGTAGAAAAACAGATTTAACCGCGTGGAATTCTGCGGCGTCTGATATCGGGAGGAGAAGCCGGGCTTTTCCGGGACGGTGAAGAAGACGGCGTCGCGGCCGTACTTCGCGCTGAAGCGCGGAGCGTCGTGGAAGAGGCCGGGATTGTGGACCGCCTCAATCACGGCGAGGCGGCTGGTTTCGTCGAGTTGATCCATCGCCATCGCCAACCCGGGGCCGGAAAGCTCCGCCTTGATGCGATCGATGAAGTCCGCCTTCTTCGTCGCCTTCGAGGCGGGTGCGAGGAACTTGAGCCGGTAGCGGAGTTCATCGACCGTTTGATTCCACAGGGTATCGTGCAGCGTCGGCATGAGGTGAGCTTCTCTGCCCGGGCCGGGATTTCAACCGCGCGGATTTCCCGGCCGGCGCTTGTCGGAGTTCCTTGCCCCGGCAAACGTTTCCGTTCTCGCGTCGGCTCCTCCCTCCGCGCTTCCGGCTTGGCGTGATGCGCCGGAACTATCCGGCCCTCCATCCGTGGATGGCTTCATGAACCCGGGCGGCGGGGAGGAACTCTTGCTCGAGGCGGCCGTTGGGGAGGGCGAGGAGGTGCTGATAGAGGGCGGTTTCCTCCGAAGTGAGGCCGACGGGCGATGTGCAGGAGGCGAGCACCTTTTCCGCTACGGCGGAGGCGGAGTGGGTTTCGAAAACCTCGTGCGTCATGAGCAGAGGAGTGAGATGGGCGGCGTGGCCGCGGGCGCGGGAGAGCAGGGTGAGCCCCCAGGTATCGAGGTCTCCCCAGTAGCCGATGCGGGTTTCCCGGAAGTGCGGGGCGGCGAGCCAGGAGAGATTGTTCCCGGTGCCGAGGATGGCCATGACTCCAGGCAAATCCTTGGGTAGGAGATGGAGGCAGGCTTCGTTTTCGACGATGAGGATGTCCCGGGCTCCAGGACCATGGGTGGCGAGATCGATGCCGCGGACACGGAGCTGGGGGAATGGCAGGATGCGCGGTTGGCCGAGGTCGGCGAGGAGAAGCCAGGGGTCGTTTTCGCGCGCGGCATCGAGGAAGGTTTCGAGGCCATGACGGCTGGCTTCGCCGTCGAAACGGAGATCGAGCAGGCGGGCGATGAGCGGGCGGTGGCGTTCGAAGAACTTGCTGTCGATGCCGGCGAGGGAAACGGCGCGGAGGGGCTTGCCCTCGACGCAGCCGGGGCTGAGCGCCATGGCGAGCCGGGCGGCCTGGAGGGTTTCGGCGGGCGTTTTGTTTTTCCAAAGCGAGCGCTCGCGGACGAGAGCGTTGTGGAAAAGCGGATCGGCGGAGGCGAGAATGGTACGGAGCATCTCGTACTCGGCGCGCACGGAGCGGTCGCCGGCGGCGGCGATCCATTCGTCCGGGCTGGCGATTTGCCAGGCGACGGGGAGATCCACCGGTGCGCCGGTGGCCCGGAAGGTGATGGATTCCCAAAGGACGCTGCCGATGCGCAGCTCACGCCAGAGGCGGATGGTGGCGGCGGTTTCCTGCCAGTCCGAGGAGATGTCCGCGGCGGTGGGTCGGCCGATGGGCAGGCTGGCGGGCCAGGCGGACTCTTCCAACAAGCGGGCTTCGCGGAGGTCGGGGTTCTGCCACTGGCGGGCCCAGCGCGGGGTGAGATCGGCGGGGCGCTTCATGGCGGAGTGGAGGTCCGATCCGAGGGATCAGTCTGATTTGACGGATCCTTCTTCCGGGAGCGGGCGTGCTCTTCGATTTCCTCCCAGGTGAGGGATGTGAGGGTGGCGCGTTTGTTCTTGTTGTGCACGAGGACGGCGGATCGGGTGTGGGACTTGAGCAGGGAGATTTCCTTGTTGGGGGTGACGAAGAGCGGGTGCAGGCCGAAAGCGCGGAGGGCCTCGATGATGCGCGCGGCGGCGGCGGGCGAGCTTTTGGAAAAGGCTTCGTCGAGAACGATGGTGGCGTAGCACGGGACGGCGGCTCCGACCGGGCAGAGGGCGTAGCTCAAGGATGCTGTTAGAATATAACTGGCCATTATTTCCTTCTCGCCGCCGCTGCCGGTTTGGGAGCCCTTCCGCGCGCCGGAGCTGCGGCCGGTGGCTCGATCGACCTCGACGACGGAGAATTGCAGACGGTGGCGGGGATCAAGCAATGCCTGGGCCCCGAGGGTGTGGCGCTTCTCGGCGGCTTCGCGAAGCTGGCGGACGACTTCGCCAAGGGCCCGGTAGTGGGCCTCGCCTTCGTCCTCGCGCTGGCTGAGGACGATGTGGCGGAGCTTGCGCTGGGCGGTTTCCATCTGCTGGAGCGTGGGATGGGCGATGGACTGGGTGTGGAGCTGGAGGAACTGCCCCTGGCGGAAATCGACACGGCTGAGAGTGGCGTTCAGATCGGTGACGCGCTCTTGGATGAGGGTGACGTCATTGGCGATCTGGGTGAGAAGCTGGGTGACGCCCTGGCCGGAGGATTGGTTGAGGTATTCGAGGAAACGGCCGAGTTTTTCCGGCAGGGATTCGTCTTCGAGGGTTTTGAGGCGGCTCAGATAGGCGTCGAGATCGCGGAGTTCGGTGCCGACGTCGGAAAGGGCTCCGGTGTCGGCGGTCTTGGCATTTCCCATGAGGCGGATGAGGCGTTTTTCGGCATCGGTCTTCTGTTCTTCCGCGCGCTGGATTTTTTGATCGAGGGCTTGGTTTGCCGAGCGTTCGGCGTCGGTGAGTTGATGGGCGTGTTGGATGTCCGTTAGAGGAAACTCTTTGCGCGCGAGGGCGGTGTCTTCTTCGGCGAGGCCGTCGCCCCGGCGGGCGCGGGCGTGGGTGAGTTCTTTGGTTGCGGATTCGAGAGAGGTTTCGTGGCCGCCGAGTTGTTTGGTGAGGCGGGTGACTTCGGCTTTGGCACGCTTGAGTTCCTCACTGGCCTCGTCATGGCGGGCCTTGGCGGTGGCGGCGTCGGAGTCCGGGCGTGTGAGATCGGCGAGGCGTTGGCGCTGGTGTTCCAGGTCCTGCTCGGCTCCGGCGGTGTCGATCTTCGCGAAGTCGAGGGACTCAAGCTGGCCGATGAGGATGAGCTTCTGGGAACACTCCCGCTCGGCGCGGGCGAGGGTGCGGTTTTTCTCATCGAGCCTGGCAATGGTTTCGCGCGTTTGTTTGCGCTCCGCCTGGAGGGTGGCGAGGAGGTGGCGGTTGTCGAAGCCGGTCATCCATCCGGAGGCGAGCGGTTTCTGGTCCTGTTTTTCGAAACGTCCGTCGCGGTCGGACATGGTGCCTTCGACGGTCATTCCATGCTCGGTGCGGCGGAGGGTCTCGATGGACTCGACGCAATGCCGGTCGCGGCGGGAAAGAAGGAGTTTCACGTGCTCGCGCAGCGGGTGGTTCCGGTAGTCGAGCTTGCGGGTGAAGCCGTCCTCGAAGAAGCGGGCCTCGGCGGGGAAGGATTCCGCTCTCTGAAGGCGGATGTGGAGGCGGTTGTCGCGGTGATTGATCCACGAGAGGGCGTCGTCCATGCGGTGGGCGGGGACGAGGATGCGCAGACGCTCGGAGCCGATGGCGCGCTCGATGGCTCCCTGCCACCGGTGTTCGGTGGCCTTCACCTCGATCATTTCGGCGACGTAGGGAAGATCGTCGCAAGCGATGCCGAGTTCATTGGCGAGGAGTTCGCGGAAGGCCTGATGGGGAGCGGGAATGTTCGAGTTCGGCCTCGCCTCGACCTGCTGGATCTCGGTGCTGAGGGTGTGCTCGGTTTCGCGGTGACCGGCCAGCTCCGCTGCCAGATTGAGCGCATGCTGGCGTGCGTCGGCATGGGCGGATTCGGCGGCGGCTTTGACTTCGGGCAATCGCCGCCGGTTGCTGTGGAAGGTGGCTTCGTCGGTTTCGGCAGCGAGGCCGAGGGCGGTGGCATAGGTTTCGTATTGCCCGGCAGCGCCGCGGATCTGGGCGCAGAGCTGCTCCTTGGCGCGGATGAGTTCCTCGATTCCTTGGATGGCGGCACCGCCGTGGCGCAGGTATTCCTCATTGAGCGTCTGGACGCGTCGTTCGTGGTTATCCGCCAGTTCTTCGGCGGCCCGGAGGCGGGAACCGGTTTCTTCTTTGGCAACAGTGAGCTTTCCCACTTCCGCCTGCCAGAGGTGCACGGCGACCTCGGCGAACCAGACGGGCAGGATCTCCTTCAAGCAACGGCGTGCGGAAAGCTTGGCGGCGACCTTTTCCCAATCGGCCTTGCCCTGGCGGATGGGAAGGAGTGAGTCGCGCTGGCGGCGGGCGGTTTGCAGTTCCTCGTAGATGCCGTGGAGCGTGTCGAACTCCCGGGCGACCTCGGCGGCACGGTCGAAGGCCGAGCGGTCGTCGAGGACGAGTTCGCGGAAGATTTGGTCGATGCTGTTGATCTGCTTGAGACCTGCGGCGCGGTTGAGCAGGGAAAAGGCGTTTTCGCCGACTTCGAAAAAGCTGCGCACCTGGGCGAGATATTCCTTTTTGCTGGGGAAAACGCGCAGCCCGGCGGTGTCCCGGACATGGCGGGTGATCGCCGCTTTGCCGCCCTCGTGGTGGAGGGTGAGCAGGGTGTCGAGCGGTTCCGGGATGTCCCGGGCGAAAAACCAGAGGCGCTTCAGGTCGTCCGCGGCGTTGCTGCTTCCATCCACCCAGAGCAGGCCGCCGAGGATGACGGTCTGGCGGCCGTCGGAGTAGGTGGCTGTTTTCCTCCTGCGCGTTTTCCACACCGGAGACGCCGCGGATGTAGGAGATGAGGTCGCGGTCGCTTTCGTGACCGCCGGTGGAGGCGAGATTGTATTTCGGAAACGGCGCGAGCAGGGTCATCAGGGCATCGACGATCGTGGTCTTGCCGCTGCCGGTGGGGCCGATGATGGCGGTGCCCCGGGAATCGATGGCGCAGCGGTGGCGGCCGTGAAACGGACCCCAGTTGAAGACGTCGACGGCGGTGAGGAGAAATGACGATTCGTCCTCGGCGGGGAGTGCCATGGCCGGGGTATCGGGGGGCGTTTCCGTGGTTTCACTCATCGGGCGATGTGGTTTCGTTTCCCTCCGGCTCACCGGCGAGTTCGCGGAAATGTTTCAGCAGCGCGGTGAGCGTTTCCGGATTCGCGAGCCGCGTGATGAGCGGGCGGATGGTGACTTCGCCGCGCGAATCCGGCTCTGAGACGATGCCGTGGGGCTTGAGCTGGTCGAGCAAGGTGAGCAGACGCTGGCGGTTTTTCGTATCGCTGCCGGTGTCTGTCAGGAAGACCTGGAGCTGGGAAAGCAGCTCGTCCAGCGGCACGCGGACCTCGCGGACGCCGATGCCGCCTTCCAGTTCCTGCACGACATGAAATTGCCGCAGAATGGCGACGAGGAGGGACTGCTCCAGAGTCAGGCGCTGGCGGCGGACGAGCGGATGGCTCCACGCTTCATCCGGGGTGCCGGAGGCGGAGTCCGCCACCCGGAGGACGGCCAGGCCCCGCATTTCGTCGAGGTCGATCCGGAGATCGAGCGGCTCGAGGACCGCATCGATTTCTTTCCGGAGACGGAGCACGGCATTGAAATCCGCCGGCCGCGCGGAACTCTCGATGAAGCCGTTTTTCAATAACTCCTGGGCGAGAGCCTTCACCTCGGCGGGTATGCCGGAGGCTTCGGATTCATCCGCCGGTGCGGGTGCTTGCCAGTCTTCGTATGTCATCAGCCGAGTGTTTCCGGTTCCACGCGGGCGACGGCCGCCGCTTCAAGGGTGACGCGGGGGACATCGAACTGGGTGGCGATGCCGTTCCGATCCGCGATTTCGAAGACCTCGCGCTCGTCACGAAACTCCGCCTCCGTCTCGCGACCGAGCCCGAGCCAATAAGCGAGCGTTTCCAGATCATGCGTGGGCGGCAGGGCCTCCGCCAGCTCGCCGAGGGTGAGACCGCGGTTCGCGGATTCGAGCGTGTCCAAGGTCTCGCGATACAGCGCGATGCGATCGAGGCCGTCGAGCGCGTCCCAAAACTCCTCGCTCATGTCCTCGATGCTGCCGGTCGTTTCGCTGAGATCGAGATCCGCGTCGTCACCGCCGCCGGGTTCCTTGAAACGCAGGCGCTGGACCAGCGGCAGGAGCGGCATCGATACCGCCACCGGCCGCAAGGGACCGGGCGAGCGCCGGAGCGCGGCGGACGACCAATCGAGTTCCGTCGCGGCTTCCAGGATATCGTTCAAAAGCGCGCCGACGCGGTGCTGCTCACCAGCCAGCCCGGCCTTGATGAAGCCCCGCACATCACGCTCGCCCCGCGCCCGGGCCTGGATCACGCGCTCGGACTCGCGCACGAGCCCCGGCACCAGCCAGCGGAGATCCGCCCGCTGGCGTTGGGTCAGCGCGGCGGCGGACTCCGGACTCTCGAGGATGGAACGCAGGCGGGCCTTCATTTCCTCCAGCTCCACGACTTCGCCGAGCTGTTGATAGAAACTTTCGAACACGCCTCCTTCAGGTGTTTTCAGAAGCGCGTCATGGCCGTCCAGCATCAGATCGAGCACGCTGCCTCGGTTCTGATCGCTCCGCACGATGCTCTGCCGGAGCTGCCTGTCCGCCGCACGATAGGAGTCCTCCACGCGGCGGAAATCCGAACGCAGACTGAGCGCGAGTTGATAGACCTCGCGGATGCCCTCCCGCGCCCGCGAGCCGCCGAGCACTTCGAACTCGCCCTGCTCCACCCTGGCCAGCTCGGATTCCAGAGCGGCGATCCGTTTCCGAAGGTGCTCGGCGCGCTTCGAGCGGTCGGGGTTCAGGCGGGTTTCGAGGTTTTCGATCTCCCGCTGCACCGTCGCCAGCCGCGAGGCGGTGGAGGTCATGTGCTTGTCCTCCAGACTGTCGAGGAAATGAAACACCTTCTGAAACGCGTCCGTGGCGATCAGCCGGCCCTCGCGCTCGACTACCAGCCCGCGTTTAAGCCAATCGCGCAACTCCGCCCGGGCTATAGGCACCTGCTCGCCGGGAGCGATGTCGAAATCCTCGTGATTCGCGTGCTCCGCGAAGATTTCCGCCAGCTTCTCCACCGCGTCTTCCCAACGCAGCTCGTCCTGGCTTTCCTCGAAAAGAGGCTTCAGACAGCCCGCCACCAGCGGTGCCCGACGCGAAGCAAGCAGTCCCCACGACATGTTACCGCGGCGCATGCGGACATAGCGGCGGGTGAGTTCGGAAAACACCTCGGGATTAGCCTAAAAACGGGAAGGATCCGCAATGATTGAATCGGATGCCAACCTGCCGCTTCGCAACCACGCTTCTCGATTCCCTCCGCCTCCTCCTTCACGGCTTTCCGCCGCTTCGGCTTCCGCGTATAGTCGGAGCAGGTGCATGATCCGTTGTTTGCCGAGCCATTCCAGCCGTTCGATCGCATCGCCGATCAGGCGCTCTCCTGCGGCTCGCAGGGCACCGAGGGTGGTTTGCTGGGATGAGAGGAGTCCGTTGATGCAGCTATGGTGGGCTTCTTCGAGGTCGGCTTCGCTTTCTAGGAGGTGGCGTAATCCTTGGCCCGTCCGGAGGGCGAATTCGCGCCATTGGTCGGGGAAGATGCTCTCCAGCGCGGTCCGCCAGCGGTCTCCCCATGGGCGATAGTCGTCGAGATCCGCCAAGGTGGCGACCGCCAGGACGCGGCCGAGGTCTTTGTTCGCACGCTTGAGGGTTCTGCCTCCGATGGGCGAACTCATGGTGGCGGCTCCGATGGCTGGGTGCTCGAGGAGATTCGCCAGTGCCATCATTTCCGGTCGGGCTCTCCGCAGGCCCAAGTCCGGGATGGTTTCCGGTTCGAAGGCGGCGATGGCGAGGAAGCGGAACGACGGCAATCCGAAGTAGCCTTCCCGAAGTTTCAAGGGTGTCCACGATTTGCCGGTTTCAGCCGGCGATTCCGGAACGGTCAGGAATTCGAGGAACCATGCGCCCTCGGAATCGGGATCCACAACCGGCGGATAGAGCCTGACGGCAGGAAGTTGGTCCGTCGGGGTGTTTTCATCGCCGGGTTCTTGGTGGTCGCCCTGCTTTCTACGCTGCCAGTCGGCATCAAGGAGTTCGTGGACGATTTTTGCCCGGCTTCCACCGCGATGCTGAACGGCTCCAGCACGCAATCGACATCCTTGGTGCGAACGCCCTTCGACGTGTCCGTGCCGAAGTAGGCATGGGCGGCGGCAAGGCTTCCGATGATGATGATGCGATGTCGGCAATTATCTGGAACGGCTGCGGCGACCTGACTCAGAACGGTGTGCGGGGAAAGCTGACTCATGAAGATGACGGGGAGAGGAGGTTGAGGAATTCCAGGGCCTGGGCTTCAAAATGGGCTTCCTGAAGATCGAGGAGGCATTCGGCTTCGTTGGCCCAGATGGTCCCGTCGTCTCCCTGCTTGGTGAAGGTTTCGGGGGTAAAGAGGCCGTGGATGACGAGGGCGGCGGGTTCGTCGCGCTTCGCGGGCCTTAGGGCGGGATCGAGTTTCCGGATGAAATCATGAGGAGGCGCAGCATCCGGCATCGGCCACTCCCGTTGCTGCGGCATCGCGAAATTGACCGTGAGGTCGAGCCGCGGCGTTCCGGCGATGTCGATACCCGGAACCCAATGCCGTGCGCCCAGCACCCCACCGACGGCGATGTCAGGGGTTTCCAATTCCCGTAAGCGCGCGAGCATCGCTTCGGGCGAACGGGGGCGGCCTTCCGTCGCGAAGCGACGCGTTTGACGAACGGTGTCGGCATCGACGAGCAGCTTCTTCCAGGCATTGATGGGAAAGCGCTTCAGGCCGACGGAGCGGTTGGGGCCGCGGGTCAGATAGTCCGAAAGCTTTTGAAGAGACGCCGCGACGGTCGGATAGCTGAACCCGGTTTCTTCGGTGAGCTGTTTGGTGGACACCGGAGCATCGCCCCTCAGCCAGTGGACAAGCAGCATCCGCAGCACGTCATAGAAGGCACCCGAACGGGCCTTGGGGAAAACCCTCTCCTCGTGCTGAAGAATCTCATGTGCCACAGGTCTCCAGTCCGTGAAATCATCGGGCAACTCGCCCGCGAGCCCGTCCAACCCAAAACCGGGGATTTCGCCGACGACCGCGATCCGGTCTTTGAGGCCGACGTCGAGAATGCGAGAGAACAGGTTCCATTCCTCGTGAACGCGATCCGCCGTGATACTCGGTTGGTCGAGGATGAGAATCGCATGGCGGTCCTGCTTTGATGCGGCGATGTGCGCCATCTGCAGCAAGACGTCCCGAAGGGTACGGACATCCTTCAGATTCCGTTTCACCTCGAAAATCCATGATCCCAGCACCGCGTCGGCCCGATAGCCGCCGGCGATTCCGTCGATGGATTGATCAAAACGAAGCTCGGACACGGAATAAAGTTGCGACTTTAATCTCCAAGTCGCAAGTCGAAATTAAAGTCGCGACTTCCTGACCTTCCGGCCATAGTCCTTCAGGATGAAGATGTTTCAATAGCGGCCACCTCCTCCAGCGCCTTCTCCGCCGCTTTCCGATGCGGCTCGGCTTCTTCGGCGAGGTCGGATTCGATGAGGAGTTTGGCGGCCTTCTCCTTTTTCGCGGCGAAGGCTTTGAGGTCAGCGATGCGTTGGAGTTGCTTGGGGGTGAGGGCTACCCGCGTGCTTGGGCAAAGATTGTCAATTTCAGCTCCTGAGCGTCAAAGAGTTCGTACACTGGCATTGGAGCGCCGAGCCTGGTTGCCTCCCGAAAGATGATTGGAACCCCTTCTCCACGGGCTTCCATGAAACGGCCCCGTCTGATCGGAGCGTCGGGCGTGTCGATTTCGAAGGTCAATCGGGCAAGCAGGCTTACCAGTGTTTCATTCCGGGTGTACTGCCGGTGCGGAATGGTTTCAATGGTGAGTGTATTGGGCAGCGCGCCCGGTGAGAAAATCTCGAGCCGATTCTGGAAGATAAAAAGCCGGATCTTGGCTCCAGCCATCGAATAGTCCCTGTGGACGACGGCATTCACAATTCCTTCGAACACCGCGCGTTCACTGAAAGACGGGCGTTCGACACGAGCCGGCTCCTTCGTCGCCGGCCTAAGCATCGCGCCGCAGACAAACTCAAACGCTTCCAAGATCTGGCGATCGATAGGGCCGACAATCCGCCGCGACGTCACTTGCTGGTCTGAGTCAAGTTCAGTGCCCGCATAATGAACGGCCTCGATGCATGCCCCGCTGTGAAGCCATTGATCAGGCCGCGTGGCGGCGATCAGCACGCCCGCCACGCTGCAGGCAAGGTTGCCGTCCATATCCGAACACATGAGCCCCATTTTTCTGAGAAGATCCACGGCCGGCTCCTCGGAATTCGACACAAAGCGATCCGTCAGCTTCTTTTCCAGTGTTTCGGGTGTCGTTCCGGGCACGGGTTGTTCGTCAAAAAGCACGAGGCGACTCTGGCTGCGCTGTTGCATGAGACGTTCCAGCGCTTGGGGCGACATCTCCCGTTTCGAACTGCTGATGCGTTCGAAGTACCCGCCTGGAGCCTTGTGAACGAAAAGGCTGCGCGGGACATCCACCCGAAGAAGAAGCCGGGAGGTTCCCAACGAATCTGGCAGCTCCAAGAACGAGACCGTGGCAGACAGCGCGGGTTCCAACGAATCGTTCAGCAAATTCCGAATCGTTAGTTCAGCTCCCTCCGCTTCCTCTTGGGTTAATCCGACAATCTCCCGTGACTTGTCATCGACGCCGATCACGAGAACCCCGCCTTTGGCGGAATTGGCGAAGGCTGCCAGTTCCTGAGCCAAGCTGCTCGGGTGTGGACTTGTAATCCCTCGGTTCGTCGCCGTGACGACTTTCAATTCCAAAAGGGAGTCTTCCGGCAAGCGGATCCGCTCGGCGAGCTCTTCGGGTGTGTCGAACATGGTAAAAAATCTACGAGACGATTCTCCTGAAGCGGCGTTCCAGAGCCTGGCGACCACCTTCCATGATTTCGCACACCGCCTTGCGAACGGCCGGCTCTTGAAGAGCTCCAGGCTCTGGGATCACAGCCAGACCTGCCTGCTCTTCGATGGGAATGATCAAGTCTGCGTTCCCGTTTACCAGGATGTTAGGATTGTGGGTAACGATCAGAAGTTGTCGGCGGAGCTTATTCGTTTGGATCTCCTTTACGATGAGATCGTAAATCAGGCGGTTGTCCAAATCGTCCTCCGGCTGGTCGAGCAAGATGGGTTCATCCCCGTAGGCCAGCAGGAAAGCAAGCACCGCGGCAGCCACCTGGCCGGGTGAGCCCTTTTCGAGATCCTTGAAGGATCCACCGCTTTCCTTGCGATAGCGAAGTTTCAGCAGGTCGGGTGGAAACCATGCCAAGAGCCGTGCCTTGTCTTCCGCCGTGCGCGCGGCCATATGAGTGGCAAATGGCGCACGGATTCGTACCGGCAGTTCTTCTCCCGAGTCCTGCCCTTCTTTTGCCACGTGCAGCAATTTGACCTTCAGGCGGTGAATTCGATCCATACGGTCATCGTCACCCGTTGCTCCCGACAGATATTCGCCGAAACTGTCGAACTCCTCGCGGGCAACGTTGCCATCGCGGGAAAGAATTGCCCTGAGATCCTGAATGCCCTGCGGAATGTCGCCGAACGTCACCAGTGAAGCGCGCAGATTCGAGTCCGAAGTAAAAAGACTTTCCAAGAAGTCATGGCGCTTTTGCGAAATGGCCGAACGCCGCTCCCGAAGCGTGCCGTAGCTGTTGTCGCGGTCGTCCTTCGATTTGCCGAGCAGCTCTTTCTTTGCGGTGATCCCGTCCAGTCGCTTTTTCAGCAACTGCTTGGCCTGAACCAGTTCCCCGTATTGCTCGGGTTTGGCCTGACCGGTTCCTTGCAGGCTTGTGATCAGCTCTTGATATGCCACTTCGCTGCGGGCGCGAAGAGCTTCCCATTCGGAAGCCTTGAGTTCTTCCTGCCATTGAGCAATGCGCTCTTTAAGAGAGCTAGCCATCTTGTGCAGGCTCTCAGCGTTTGCTTCCAGCAGCGACTTGATCTGTTTCGCCTTTTGCTCCAAGGAGATCTCCACCGATTCATCTCCCTTGGTTTCGTCCTCGGCTGGCATTCGGGATAAGCCGAGAGCCGGTATTCCCATTCGGGCTGCCAACTCTTCCACCTCGGAAGGCAACCGCTCGATAGCCTCTTCCCACCGATCCACCTCACCGCGTTGGCGGCGGCGGAGCGACAACTCGCGGAGAACCTGCTTGTGTCCGGCCTTTTCGAGAACCTCGATCTGCCGTTCGAGATCGGCCATCTTCGCCTTGATGGATTCCCACTCCCGCACTTCCCCGTCGAGTTGTTGGATATGAGTGGAAAGTTGGACGAATCCAGCAACAGCGTTTTCCCAGTCACGCCGCCAATCCGGACCATTCACCTCCGGAGTGGCGTCAATCTCCTCAAGAAGCGGGGCGGTATGTTCCTTGAACGCATAAAGCTGCTTCTGGCTGAAAATCCGTAGTGGAAACCGCTCGCTCCACACGCCTTGCTCGCTTACTTCGGCAAGGGAGTCGTCCGCATCAAGCGCGAAGAGGTCGAACGACTGGGACGATGCCTGCCACCTCATGCGGAACGTTTGCCCATGCTGGCGGTAATCCACCTCCACCGTCGGATTGAGGTTACCGTTTTCGGCGGTAATCTCCCGGATCAGATCGCGATAGTTTCTCGCGTAGTCCGATTCCTCCCGGGAAAACGCCGCTCCTCGTTTGGTCGCGGTGCGAACAAGTTCCAGAATGCTGGATTTGCCGGTTCCCCGACCACCGATGATCGCGTTGAAAGAAGGGTTCAACTTGATCACCTGAGGTGTTCGACGTCCGATAAATTTCGTGCCTGAAATGGCGATGCGTTCGATGAAATAAGGACTGTTTGGCCCCGGATCCGCTTCACCCTCCTTGAACTCTCTGACCGATGTTTCTCCATCGAACAATGCGACCCGCAAACCATCCAAGGTGGGGGACTGCATCCTGACCCAAGTCGTCCGTCGCCCGATTTCTTCCACGGCATGCGAGTCGGATCCGAATACCGTGGAGAAGCTTTTGTCTCCGAGACCGTAGTTGTGAAGATCCCAGTCCGCCGGCTTGGAGTAGTGGCATTCCAAGGCGAAGACCATCGAGTGACGGAGGGTCTTCTGTCGGGTATCGAACGGGACCGTCCCTTCCTTGAGCAGGCCCTTGCTTCCGTTCACATGCGCCGGAATGACGAGGCACGAAATGCCCTTGGATTGAAGCTCCTCGATGAACGAAACAATCGAAGCATCTGCTGCGGTTTGTGCACAGCCCTCGTTCCCGCGATAGCTGGCGACTTGAAGAATCCGGCTGACATCGGATGCTGGTGCGGAGGGATCGAGAATCACCAGTAGATGAACATTTTGGGAGGTGGTCACCTCGACGCCGGGAAACAGCGCGATCTCCCGAAATTCTTGAACATGCTGAGAGCGAAGGTTCGCCAACTCGGTCTTTAGCCCATCGATCCATCCTCCTCCGTTGTGGTCGCTGATGACCACGGCGTCGATTCCCACCTTCATGTGGGTCAACAACCACTCTTGCTGGGTGAGGTTGTTCTCTCCCTGATACGCATCCGTCGAAAAGGGCGTGTGGGTGTGAAAATCCACGCGCCACCATTTCGCTCCAGGCATTGAGTCATTGAAAGGAGACGGGCGGGGCATGACGAGAGGGTGATGAAGGCAAGAACTAAAGTCGAGTTCCGTCAGGAAGCGGATTCTCCCCTCTCAATCCCCGCGGCTTCCTCCAGCGCCTTCTCCGCCGCCTTCCGGTGCGGCTCGGCTTCTTCGGCGAGGTCGCTTTCGATGAGGAGTTTGGCGACCTTTTCCTTTTTCGCGGCGAAGGCTTTGAGGTCGGCGATGCGTTGGAGTTGTTCGGGGGTGAGGACGGGTCTTTTCGGCTCGGGCGGGGCGTCGCCGGTGAGGTGGCGGGTGGCGCGGGTGTTGAAGGTGATGAGGCCGGAGTCGGCGAGTTGCTGGAGGGCGGACCAGGTGGCGCGGTCGAGGATGTGGAGACGCGGAACACCACCGCGCCATTCGGTTTCGCGGTGGAGTTCCTCGACGGCAGCGGAGCGGGCAGGATCGCGCAGGACGGTGAGGAGGACCGGCTCGGCGTCACCGGGAAGCATGGCTTCCTGGCAGTGGATAAGGGCGTCGCCGAGGGCGTCCTGCGCGCGCTCGGCGAAGTGGAGGGCCGGATCGGCAGGCGGAGATTTCCTCGCGCCGGGTTTGCCGGAGGGAGGGGTGCCGAGGAATTGCCGGAGACGGGCGAGGTTGGCGTTGCGGCCGCGTTTGAGTTTTGTGCGGGAAAGCGATTCGTCGGAGCCGTCGAGAACCCCCTCGGCGAGGTTCATCTTGTTGGCGAGGGTGCCCAGCATCTGGTGCTCGAGGGTGTCCTCGGCGACGAGGTTGATCACGGTGACGGGGCGCGTCTGGTGTTTCCGCCACGCGCGGGCGATGCGCTGTTCGAGGCGCGCGGGGTTCCAGGGGAGGTCGCAGTTGATGACGACGCTGGCGTTCTGGAGGTTCAGGCCGACGCCGCCGGAGTCGGTGCTGAGGAAAAGGCGGCAGTTGGGGTCGTTGCGGAAGGCAAGGATTTCGCCGCGGCGCTTTTGCTGGGGCACGGAGCCGGTGTGCCAAGCGTAGCCGATGCCCTGCCGATCGGCGAGATCGCGCACCTTGCGGAGCATCCCCTCCCATTCGGAAAAGACGATGACTTTCACGTCCGGGTCTTCGAGCGCCTCGTCGAGGATGCGGGCCAGTTCGTCGAGCTTCGGGCAGTCCTGACAGTCGCGGTTTTTGATGACGGAGGGCGAGTCGCAGATCATGCGCATCATGCCGAGCAGGATCATCAACAGCTCGGATTCGTCCTTCGTCAGCGGGCGCTTGAGGGAACGCTGGACGAGCTGGGTGGCCTGTTGCTTGACCTCGTCGTACTCGGAGCGCATGGCGCGGGTGAGCTTGACGAAGTGGTTGCGGTCGGTGCGGTCGGGAAGCTCGGTTTCGACGTGGTGCTTGCGGCGGCGGAGCAGGACGGGGCGGACGCGCTCGCGGAGGGCGGCGAGGTTTTTGTAGTTCTCGGGCCGGCCTTTTTCGTCGAGCTGATAGAACGCGCGGTTGAAACGGAACAGCGGGCCGAGCAGGGAGGGATCGAGGAAATCGACGATGGAGTAGAGTTCGTCGATGCGGTTCTCGATGGGCGTGCCGGTGAGGACGAAGGCGTAGCGGGATTGCAGGCGTTTGACGGCCTGGGCGGTCTTGGTGGCCCAGTTCTTGATGCGCTGGGCTTCGTCGAGCACGACGATGTCCGGGCGCAGGTGCTCGTTGATGTCGAGGCTGTCGGAGACGACCTGCTCGTAGTTGACAATGGTGAAGAAGGGCGGATTACGGTCGGCGTAGTATTTCAGCCGGGCGGAGCGGGGGCCGAAGACGAGCTGGTGGGAAAGGGTGGTGAATTTGTTGATCTGCTCTTCCCACTCGGTCTTGAGCGAGGCGGGTGTGACGACGAGGACGCGCTGGGCTTTCCCGAGGTGGTGGAGCAGCGCGCAGGCGGCAACAGCCTGGATGGTTTTGCCAAGGCCCATTTCGTCGGCGAGCAGGGCGCGTTCGCCGAAGGCGAGGTGCAGCATGCCTTCGCGCTGGTAGGGATAGAGCGGATGGAGGGTGACGTGCTCGGGATGGCGACCTTCGACGACGCCGGTTTCGTAATCGCGCCGGAGCTGACGGCGCTCGATGGCCCGGCGGCGGTTTTCGAGGAAAGGTCCGACGTCCTGGGAAACGCGGATCTTTTCCGAGCGGCGGAGTCTCGGCAACACCGCCTCGGGGTCCGTGAGGATGCGTCCGTCGTCACCGAAGAGCGGCCGAAGGGCACCCGGCAGGGCGTCGAGATTGCGCTCGATGCGCAGGCCATCGCCGTCCGGAACGAGGTCGATGAAGGGCGAGCAGGATTTCTGCGCGACGCGGAAATCGCCTTTCCGGCGTCGCTTCAGCCAAAGGAGCGTGGCCTCGACGTGCTTGCAGGTGCCGAGGCCGGCGGTGCGGAAGTCGGGGCAGGTGCAGGAAAAAGCGCGGTCGGCGAGCCCGCGTATCTCGACCTGATAGGCCATCCCGCTGGGAGAGCTGACCTCGAAGGACGAAAACACCGGGTGGTCGTCGCGGAGGGAAACCACCGAGTGCTTTTCATCGCGGGCCCGCTGGACGCGGCGGAGGATTTCCTGTTCGTCGGTGCTGCGCCAGTCGCCTGCGGACGGAAGGGGAATGGCGTTCTTTTTCGCGCGGCGTTTCGAAGGCTTTTTCCTGGAGGGCATGGCGGAGGAAGAGTGCAGGGAGCGGTCCGGAAGGGAAAGGCCGGGCCGCGAAATCATGAGAGCCGGCTGGAAAACACCACAAGCCTCCGGGCGGCGCGAGTGCAGGCCATGTAGAGGAGGCGGGTGTGATCGGCGGCGAGCTCGGCGCGGGCGGCTTCGTCGAGGCGTGGGTCGCCTTCCTTTTCCAGCAGGATGTCGACGCCGAGCAGGAAAACGACGGCCGCTTCGAGGCCGGTCGCGGCCATGCAGGTGGAGACTTGGCAAAAGGGCGCGACGGGTTGCGGGTCACGGCTGTGGTTGAGGTCGGCGACGGCGTCGGGGCCGAGCTTGGCGCGCAGGGCGTTGACGAGGCCGCCGGTGGCGAAACTGTCGGCATGCAGGACGAGCACGGAGCCCGCGAGGTGCGGCGAGGTCTCCCGCAGGTCGTGGATTTCCCGGACCACGCGGGCGAGGGCATCGTGCGGGCTGGCCGCCGACAGAATAACGGGCGCTTCGCCTTCCTCGGGCACGGCGGCGAGGTCGGCGTCGGTCGGCGGGTCGAGGTCGGACGCGGCGTCCGGGTGGAGGGCGGCTCGGCGCGCGAGCAGGTCGCGGGCGAAACCGAGAATCGCGCGGGTCGAGCGGTAGGGCGTGCGCAGCCGACTGGCGCGACCGCGGACATCAATGCCGGCGGCCAGCCACGAGTCGCGGCGCTTGAGAAAGCCCTGGGTCGGGTCGGCGGCGAGGAAAAGCTGGCCTCCGGGATTCAGCGCGGCGAGCACGGGCTCGAACCAGACCTTGGCGAAGAACTGGGCTTCATCGATGAAGATGAAATCCTGCGCGCGCAGGCGTTCGGGATGCTCGCGGGCGAAGTCGCGGAACCGCAAGGCGACCTCGTGCCAGTCGCTTTCGCCACGCCGCGCGAGGTCGGCCCGGTATTTCTCCAGCAAGCTCCAGACCGCTTCCCTACGCGGGCCGGTGAGCGCCATCAGGCGGCCGCTGCGATCGAGCGCGAGGTACTCGTCCAGCGATCCGATACCGAGATCGCGCAGGTAGCCGATTTCCTCGGCGACGAAGGCGGGCGTGAGGTTGGTCGATACGCCATCCATGAGGGCGGCGAGCCGTTCACGGGTGACGGCGGCGGGGAGGATCCGCTGCGGCCAGTCGGGCAGATGTTTCCTCGCCCAGGCGAAAAAGCTGAGCGCCTGCATCCGCGAACCCTCGGGGGCCGTGGCGACGGCGCGGCGACGCAGCTCAGCATTGATCGGCCGGTTGTGCGTGAGCAGCAACAGCCGCGCCCCGCGGTTGAGCCGGGCGGCGAAGAGCGCACGGTGGAGAAGCACGAGCGACTTGCCGCAGCCGGCCGGACCGGTGACCAGCCGGGTGTCGAAACGCTCGGCGAGCCGGAGGTCCGCGTGCGGCAGGGCGATGTCCAGCTTGGCCAGCGTTTCCTGATCGAGATCGAGAAACGCGGGCGGCAGCGGTTCGTCGGCGAGCCTCGACGACAGCGGGATGCGGCGCACGGCGGCGCTGTCGTGGATGCGCGAACCGGCATCGAAGCGCTCGCGCAGGGTGAGCAACATGCTTTCGCTCAGCGGCGGCTCGGCGAGCGCTTCGAGATGACTTGCGAAGCGCTCCGGCGGCGTTTGTTTGAGACCGAGAAAACTCACGCCGCTGTCCTCCGAGCGCAGGCGTTCGATCTGATCGACGGTGGAGTTATCGACGTTCGGAAACACCACCAACCGTCTGACGGGCAGATCCGAAGCAAGACCGCCGAAAACCTCCGGGCGGCCGATTTCATCCAGATCCACCGCCTCGGCATCCGAGAAAAACGACGGACTCAGCGCGCGATCGGCCAGCTCCTGACTGGTCGCCGCCACGTGCAGCAGGAAGGCGTGTCGATCGCGCCAGACAATCAGGAACTGCGGCCCGTCCGCATCGAGGAGATGGCGCACGGTGAAATCATCGCCGAGCTTTTTCAGCAGCCGGAACATCCGCATCACCGGTGCTGGCGCGGCCGCGTGGGGCTTGGGAGGGATCAGGATGGCCATGATCTAACAAGCGTGGTGGCGGAGATGATCGATGAGCGAAACGAAGCACGACGCGCCGGCGTGCGGCTCCTCGGCGAGCGACTCGGCGGTTTCCACGAAGCCTTCGGAGGAAATGACGATCGTCTTCAAGCGGGCGCGGGTCATGGCGACGTTCCAGCGTTCGCCTTGAAAAAGGAAGTCGGCGCGCAGGCGGATGAAGCGCGGATCGGCGGCGGCGGTGGTGATGATGATCAGATCCCGCTCCTGTCCCTGATAGCGCTCGACGGTATCGACCGCCACCCTCTGCCGTAGGCCGGAAAGCGAGTCGATCCCCAGCAATTGCCGCACGCGTGCCGCCTGGACGCGGAAGGGCGTGATCACGCCGATGCGCTCCGGGTCCAGCCCGCAGCGGACGGCCTCGCGCACCAGATCGACCGCGAGCTGGGCCTCCTCGTCCGCGCGCACCGTGGCGCACCCATCACCGGGCAGCACCGCGAGGCACGCCGCGGGATCCGCTGCCAGCAGCGAATGGGCGGGCGGCGTGTGAAACACGAGCCGGCGGTCGTGGCGGCAAGTCAGGCGACCATAGTAGAAGGTCGCCGACGGCCACTCGGCGAGCGGTTCGTTGAGACGCCATGTTTCCTCCAGCAGCGTATCGAAGCCCCGCCCCTTCAACCGACCGAAAACCGACCTCAGTCGCGGCGGCGTGGCGTCATCGCCGAGCACCACCGGCGGAAGCTGGCAGTCATCGCCGAAGAACAACCAATGCTCGCCGCGCATCATCGCCATCGCCGCGAGGAGGGGCGTGAGCTGCGATGCCTCGTCGAGCAGCACGCTGTCGAAGCGCGCCTCGTGCAAGCCCGCGAAACGGCTCCACAACGCATGCGGCGTCGCTCCGACCACATGCGGCGCGTCGCTTTCCAGCAGTCCGCTCTCCGTATAGTCCTCGTGGCATTCGAAGGTGACCGGGGAAAACGGCGCCACTCCGATCTTCGCCACCCGAACCGTCGCCGGCAATTCGCGGCGGATGCCCTCCAGCGCGTGGTGGATCGCCCGGTGCGTCGGCCCCGTCACCAGCACCCGTTCGCCGCGCTCGATCAAGCGCCGCGCGACCTCGACCAGCACCCGCGTTTTCCCGGTCCCCGGCGGCCCTTGGACCAGGTGGGCATCCAGCGCCGCGACGCAACAGGCGATCGCTTCCTCCTGCGAGTCATGCCACTTCGGAGCAACCGAATCTGCGCTTTCCAGCTCATCCATGGCGTCTTCATAGACATCCGGATCGATGCTGCCCGACGTATCCCCCATCAACAGCGGTAGGATGCGGTCGCGGCCGTCAGCTGTCATCGCCAGCGCCTCGATGGCCTCGGCGAAACGCGGGCTGAGGTCATAGAAGTCAGGGTCGATCACCCAACCCTCACCGGCGGACGGAACTTCACCTTTCCAGAGATGGAGATGAATCCCTGCATGATCTTCGCCGCCGTGGATGAAATGCCCCGTCGGTGCATGGGGCGCATCCTGGCTGAGACAAACGAAGTCGCCCTCGCGCAGCGAACACTCGGCCATGGCGGCGGAGTCGTCGGCAGGCTGGAGGATCAACCGTTTCCCGGAAACCGAAACCACCCGCAACGGCCCGAGCGCATGCCCCTTCGCCACCCGCTCCGCCAACGGCGTGCGCCAGATTTCCTCCGTCGCCTGCCGCTGCAACCGCACCTCGCGCCGCATCTGCCGATCCAGGTCATCCAGCCAGCTTCGTTGTTGATCCGTCGTCTCGCTCAATGCGGCGGATGCTACGGGCTCGGGGGAGAAAGGGAATCCAGCAATCGCGTGAGTATGCCGCATCTGCGAAAACCCTTCCGGATCATCGTCCCCCACCCGGCACATCGGCAAGTAGCCCTTCTTTCCCGACTCACGTTTTTCCACAGCCGCGAATGCACATCGCCCCGGCAGCGGAATTGCGAGAGCAACAAAGCGATTTTGTCGGCAGGGGAACCTGGCACCTATCCCGGCAGATTATTGCGACTTCTTCGACAACAGCCTCCCTCGTGCATTAGCTCAGACCTTCGCGCCTTTACTGAGCTAGGTTCGGAATCGATCGACGGGGACGGTTCACACTTCTGCCAGAATATGAAACATCGTGAATGAGTGGCCATCCACTCGGTGAATCGTCGTCCAAACGGTATCAAGTGGAAACTCGGAGGATGGTTGAGGCAAATGAGGCGTCACCGATCTCAATTTCTCCCGATGTGCCTCCAGACTCTCCGAGATGGCCAAAATGGCTCTCTGAATATTGCCGTCGAACACGTAGCCCACCATTCCCCCGGACCGAAGGCCTTTGGAATACCTGCCGTCAATGAAGCACATCATTCCCTGATGATGGGTGACGTAATCGGACACCAAGGACTTCCAGCCTGCGTTGAAAGTGACGTGCAGCCGCTTCGCTTCGACGGCGAAATAGGGGGGTGGCTTATGCCGTGGATCCTGAAGGTGAAAATGCAAGTCGAGCCTGCCCTCGGCGTCGGATTCCTCGTCGTCTATGACGGTTTCGCGAAATGGCCACACAGGGCGATCTCGGAGTCCGCTATCCTGCCGTAGCAATTTGAGGAGCCGTTTGGTCAGTGACGTCTCGAGCTCCAACGAACTGGTTTTTTGGAGTCCTTTGAGGCAGCGCAACAAAGCGGCGAGAATGTGAAGGATCTCATCTTCCGGAAACACGGGAACTACCCACTTGCCCGCATCATCGCTCATGCTCTGCCGGAAAATCGGGTTTGGGAAATGTGGGCAAACAATTCCGCGGCATCGTTGAGCGCCGCCGTCCTCGTCCATTCGCCGACTCTTGAGGTCTTCACGATGAAGATGCGCTTCCCCTCGAAAAACCAGCCATTGCGTTGGAACCCGAGGGTATTACCCAGTTTTTCCACGGAGGCGTCTTGAAGGCGGCGCGCGGCTTCGAGAACCTTACCGGATCGGGAGACCGTGCGAAATGGCTGTTCTTCCCTCGTCTGTGTCAGTTCGACCATAGCAAATCCACTTTGGCGATCCACCGTTCCCGCGGCGGCACTCTTCATCGGACCGCTGGCCCATTGGTTCAGGGTTTTGGTCAGCATGGTCGAATACGGCTCAAGGCCCTTCGCGTCATCGATGGGTTGGAGCGTGGGAATGTCCATTGCGCTCTCTAACGACGTTGGGGTGTCTCCCTTGTCGAAGATGTCGCAGGTGTCTTCGACAAGAGCGATGTCTTGATCCGTGAGGCCGAAATACTGATAGAACAATGGATCCAGCGAACTCCGGAAGGCTGAGCCGCTGGCTCTCTCACTTGCCAGCCACGCGGCTTCCCAAGACGATCTTTTGTCATCCTCAAATAGATCGGTCTTTCTGCGCCGGAACTCTTTCTGGAAGTTTTTCGCTGACTCGGATAGGCGGGCTTCCTCGGAGCGCATCGCGGACACAACTTGATCATAGATTTCATGAACTCCACTAGTGATCTCATCGGGGCCGGGAAGAAAGAACGGCAATCTCAAGACTTCGTCCAAATGAACCTTGTTGCGTTCAGTGGCAAGATTCGACGCTGTGTGAAATGCCATGTAGCGCGCCAACTTCGACCTGAAAAATGCGGCAAGAAATGACAAGGCTTCCTGGTCTCCGCCCGCGGGATTCGAAAATGACTGGAGCGAGTGTTGAAATCTGACGATTCGCTTGGAAAAGCTCGCCTCCGAGAAGCCTTGGTTCAGAAGGACCAGAGGCGGCGTGAAAAGGCACTCGGGAGGCTTACTATAAAGCTTGCCGAGCAAATATCCTGCATTGGTGAAATGATCTCGAAGTGAAACGCATGCTTCCTCACAAAGAAGCGCGATGCCGTCCAACGAGTCGGGAATCACGAAGCGATCCGTTTCGGCCCATGTGCCGAATTCCTTTAGCACACGGTCAGGCTTTGCTTTTGAGTTGGCCTTCCAAGGCTTGCAGCCTTGTCCGGCGATCCATCTCTTTTGGTCTGCAGCTCTCTTCTTGCTGATCAGCGTGGCCAGCTCCGAGAGCCTCGGAAGCGTGAACAGATAGTCCAGCAGTTTTTGGTCGCGGGGGGTTCCCCAGAGGCGGGTTTTCCAAACGACCGACATGGGATCTTGGCGCTCGCCATCAAGGAGAGCCGACAGGCGGATCCATTTCCGATCCTGCGGCGAGATGGGAACCTGGCCGTCGCGCAGATCCACACGGGTTACTTTTGGCGCGATGTACTCGATTTCATGATCCCGTGTAGGCTTAACCGAAGTAAACGCCACGACGCACGCTGGACAGACGGCTTCTTTGAAGAGGATGAAGCGGTAGTCCGCCAATTGGATCATCGTCTCAAGCGTCACTTGTCCCAGCCAGCGGCGCTGGAAATCGTCGGTTTTATTGAGGAAAATCTTCGAGGGTAGGATTAATGCGGAGCGCCCTTCCGCAGCAAGCAAACCCGGAACAGCCTCCATGAAGCGATTGGCGATCTGCCCTTTGCCGCGACCTTCCCATGGGGGATTCCCGACAATGATGTCGAACTGCCCCTGCCATTCTTTCGCGATCGTTAGGAAATCTCGCTTCCAGATTACGGGAATATCCGCCCTCTTAAGTCCGCGCCCTTCCTCCACAAGCAAGTTCGGGAGCTTCCGTCGGGTTACCTCGACGTATTTTTTGACGTCGGACGGGCTAAATTGGTCGAGAAAGGCGAGGTAGAGGCTGAAGCAGGCGATGCGGCAGGCGGTGAGATTCATGTCCACACCTCGCAATTGTCCCAAAATCGTCAGGAGAGCGTCCGCGCGATCCGTGACGGAGGGCTCGCTCTTCCGCCTCGCGTTCCATGCGGCCACGAGCCGATTGAAGGCGAGCACGAGGAAAATCCCCGAGCCACACGACGGGTCGATGAAGCGAAGACCACTGATGTCACACCGATCCCTCAGCGCGAGATCAAGAGTCATCTCCGCGAGGAGACGGGGCGTGTAATAGGCCCCTAGTTTGCGTTTCGACGCTCCGTCCTCGTGTTCGAGGAACTTCTCGTAGATGGAGCTGATGGTTTCGACAGGAATGAAGTCGAAGCGATACGCCCAAAAACCGAGACTTCGCTGCCCCTTTTTCACCTCTGAGCCTTCAAGGAAATGGAGCACCGCCTCCAGGTGGCGCGGCTGGATGGCGTCCTGCTCGGCGCCGAGGTCGTCATCGAACATGCTGCCGTTGAAAGTTTCCCTGAGCTTGGGGAAGAGCTTGGTATAAAGTAGCGTCCGGATTTTTTCCGAGGGCGTCCTTTTCAGGAGATCGCGCAGATCCTCCCAAGGTCCACCGGTGACGTAGTTCTCAAGCTTGATGATGCCACGATGGCACAGGTAGCAGGTGAAAAGGATGCGCCCGAGAAAGGCATGGGCCACGGGTGCGGAAAGCTTGTTCGCGCCCGAGGTCAGGACATCGCGAACCGCTTCCAGATTGTCGATGAGCCAGGCATCGACCGATTCCCGCGGGTTGAAGTTGGTGGAGTGCTTCGCGTAGTACTGGCCGTTCCCAAGCTCCAGATAAAATCGTTCCACCCATGCGGCCTGGGTGGCGACATCGAGGAGATTGAGCGTCTCGACGGTTGGGGCGTCTACATCGTGGTTCGTTGCCTCCACCGGCGGGACCGGACGCTCCATGGAAGAGAAGACCCTCAATCGTCCAGGCTCGCGAAGCAGCAGCACGGTGGCCAGACCCTGATTCCAAAATTGACACTGGAGCTCCGCCGCCTTTGCCGGTGGCAGCGGCTTCTTCGAGTCGCGCACGTAAACCGTTGGAAGCCCATTGAGGGTCAAGACTGCCGTGAGCTTCATTTCCTCCCATGCCCGCAACAGGAGGTGCTGATAAGCCAGCAACTCGGGCGCACGGCGAATTTCCCTCTCGGTCCGGTAGTAACGGAAACCGGACCGGGGAGGTTCGGGCAAGGGTTGGAAAAGAGCGGAACTCATGCGGTGATAATTCGAATCACGGCTTTGGCGACTCCTTGGATTTCCAGGTCATGGGCGGGGATGAGGTCGGGATAGGCGGGATTTTCGGCTTTCAGCAAAGTCTTGCCGTTCTGAATCACGAGTGTCTTCAGGGAACACTCCTGATCGATCAAAGCGGCGACGACATCTAGGTGCCTGGCTTCGGCGGCGCGATCCAAAAGGACTAGGTCGCCGTCGAGAAAATGCCGACCGATCATGGAATCGCCGCGGACGCGGAGTGCAAAGGCGGCCGCAGGATTCCGGATTCCGAAGGAGGCAGGGTCGAGAGGGAGGCGTTCGGTCGGATCGACGCCGGGTTCGTCGGGAAAACCGGCGGTGATCGACCCGAGCAACGGCACTCCGGGGTGAGGCTTTTTTCTCAGCCGAAGGCTACGTGCGCGCTTGGGCTCGTAAATCACATCGCGGCTCTTCTGCAGGCGGTGGATCAGCTTCAGAGCGGCGTTCGGGCTATGGTAGCCAAGTTCGTCACAAACCTCCCGAACGGATGGGGGCGGTGCAGCGGCCACCTCCAGCTTCTGGAGGAAGGCGAGCAGCCTGTCACGCGGGTTGGTTCGAGAGCGAGGCATGAGGTGAACAAATGTTCACTATATGAGAACGATGACAAGGATGAATGCCGCCGCACCCAGGCTGAGAAAATCCTCTCCCTCATCAACGACCGTCGGGTCTCGCCCCGAGCTGCCGCAATCGCCGCGAAAACCGATCACCTCCCGCTGCATCACCAGCTTGCCTTGGCTTTGGAAAAAGCAGGCCTCACCGTCGAAACGTTGATCGGCAGCAGCGAGTTCCGGCTGCCCGTGGCGGTCGTTTCGGATGGAAACCGCCACCAGTATGCCCTGGCGATCCTCTGCGAGGAGGGAGATGCCGGAGCCGACGTGTATGAAGACTACGTCCACGTCCCCAACGTCCTCGCCCATCGCGGCTGGAAGCACCTGCGGGTCACCGCGAGGGAATGGCATCGGGATGCGGAGGGAGTCGTCGAACGAGTGCGGGCTTGCCTGAACTGAGATCCCCGCCCGGCAGTCCCCACCTCCATTTTCTCGAAGACCAGGGTTCGAGCGGGACATCTCCGCCAAGGCCGCCAAAGTCCGCGCATGGCTCGGCCGCGACAGAACGAACTCGACCTCGGCTTCGATCCGCTTCCCAAACCGAAGCCCGGCCTCACCCTCTCCCCGGCCGCCGGGACCGCCACCCTCAGTCCGGCGCAGGTGGAATTCAACAAGCGGCTGAAGTCCCTCGAAAAGGCCCGCACTTCCCACGCCAAGGAACGCGACCGCCTCGACAAGCAGCTGCATCTCTGCCGCACCGAACTGATGCCCCTCGTCGAGAAGATGAACCGCATCAGCTTCCGCCTCGTCATCGTCGCGGAAAGCTTCAGCCAATCGATCAAGCTCACCAAGCGGCGGAAAAAATGGCTCGGCGATCTGATCAGCAGAAAAGCCGCCGAATGCCTCGCCGACCCGGTCGACCTCGCCGAGGCGGAGCTTGATGAGCTGGAAGCGCTCATTGAAACGCTCGGCGTCAGCGAATTCGACAAGCAGCAGCAGGCATGGGAGCGCGAGGAGTTCGGCATGCTCAGCGGCATCATCGAAGAGATGGCCCGCAACGCCGGCGTGGAGATCGATCTTTCCAGCCTCGACCTCAACGGCGATCCCGCCGAGTTCGAACGCCAGCTCGAAGAGCGCTTCAAGGCCGCCGGCGAGGATTTCCAAAAGAAACTCGAGAGCGGCGAGCTGCCGCCCCCTCCCGGCCAGCCGAAACGCAAGCGCAAGCCGACCAAGGCCGCCCTCGAGCGCGAACGGAGGCAGCAGGAGATCGAGCAAGCCAAGAAGCGCGACATCAAGACGCTCTACAAACAGCTCGCGAAAGTCCTGCACCCCGACCTCGAAGCCGATCCCACCCTCAAGGCACACAAGGAGAGCTGGATGAAGCGCCTCACCAGCGCCCATTCCGGCGGCGACCTGCGCGAAATGCTGGAGATCGAAATGGAATGGCTCGGTGAGGAAGCCGGGAATCTCGCCAAGGCCACGGACGAAAAGCTGCGCATCTACGCCATGGTGCTCAAGGAACAGGCCGCCGAGACCCGCGAGCACACCCGGCAGCTTCCCTACGAGCCGGAGTATGAGATTCTCGAACGCTTTGCCGGGCCATTTGGCGACCGCATCGATCCCAAGCGAGAGAAGCTCGAACTCATCGACGAAACGCAACGCCTCCAGGAAATGATCGACATCCTTGAAGCCGGCGGAGCCGCAGCCCGGAAGATGATCCACGAATGGGCCGACCATCACGCCCGCTCGCGGACCGGGAGGTAGGGCAGGCGGTTTTCATCGATCCGCATTGCCGGACCCGGTCACGACGTTTCATCCGACACGCATGACCTATCTTGAAGTCCGGCAGTTGCTCCAGCATCCGAGCGCCGGGCTGCTGAGGAAAAAGCAGGCCGCCTTCATCCTTTCATTCCTCCACTCGGAAACGGTGGAGGAACGCCGCTTCGGACGCCACGAACACCCGATGCGGGCCTTTTTTGCCGGGGAAGCCGCTTACCTGCGGGCGCTCGGCAAGGCGGACGAGGTCTCGCAATTCAGGGAAGAAGCTGCTTTCGTCCTGGAGACCTTCCCCGATTGGTGGCCGTGGCTTGCAAAATCATGTCCGCGTGCTGTTGCGCGAACTGGGGAACTGGCCGCGGATCGTGGCTGTGGGCGCCTGGTTGCGGGATCACCCGGACTCCGGGCTCTACATCCGCCAGTTCCCGATCGCGGGGGTCGATACCAAGTTTCCGGACCCCTGCCGTCGACCGCCTTTCGACATCGGATGCCTGAGCTCGGGTGAGGCCGATGTTTTCGGGCAACTTTCGCGCGACGGGCTCCGCCTCGAACAAGAGCGGATCCTGATGGCCTACGCAGAGGAAAGGATCGCCTGTCTGACCTGAAGCGCTGGTCAGCCCTCACCCGCAGCACTTCTTGTATTTCTTCCCGCTGCCGCAGGGGCAGGGGTCGTTGCGGCCCACTTTGGGGGCTTCGCGGGTGAAGGTGGGGACCGGTGGGCCTCCGACATACCAGTCGGCTTCGCGACCCGAGGGTCTCGCGAGGCCGGACCAGGCACCTTGCTCCAGCATCTTCATCCGCGCTTGGGCCTCCTCCTCGTGCTTCTTCATCCGGGAAAGCCGGCGGGCGACCTCGCCTTCGATACCGGTCGTGATCGCGTCGTGAAACCAAAGCGCGTCGTGAAGCTGGGCACCATCCCCGTAGTCGGAGATTTCCGCGGCGAACCTGCGAGCGGCGTCGAGAGACTCGTCGCTACCATACCAGACGGCGGCGCAGCCGAGCCTGATTTGCGGCATCAAATCGTCGTCCTCATCCTCATCGAGGAGGCCCAGCACGGCGGCTTCGATTTCGGGAAACCGACGCCGCTCAAACGCCGTGGAAAGGTAGAGACGTTCGAACCATTGGAAACGCGGCCAGGCCACCGCGACGACCTCAAGGTCCGCCGCACTCGCGCCGGTGGTCATGCACGTCCCGACCAGTTCGTTGTGCCACTCCGAATCGATGGCCAGGACGCTCAGCAACAGGTCGACGGGCAACTCGATTTTCCCCCGGCCCGCCGCGAGCGCCCACAACGCGGCAGCAGCCCGGTAGCCGATGTCATCGCCCTCAGGGTTTGCCACGAACCCGCTCAGCCACTCCTCGATCGTGGCCGCGGCGAGTTCTCCACGGCTCCCCATTTCCCCGGCAAGCATCTCGATTTCCGCCACCTCGGCATGGGCAAAATCGGAACACCCGGCCGCGTGCTTGATCCGGTTCTCGAGCATTTCCCGCCGTTCCTCGGGCGACATCGCCGCGATTCGCCATCGGGCAGGCATACGTTCCAACCGGTCCCCGTCATCCATGTCCGCCAAGCCGCCGAGCGGCACGATCTTCCCATCGGAAACATCGAACAGCCCGGGGAGATCGCGCGCGATCCAGTCGGGCGGGCCTTTTTCCAGCCATCCCAGAAGATGAGACCGCAGATCGGAGGGAGGGGCATCCGGAGCGCGGTCGCGCACCGCCTTCAAGCGCTCCAGCAGCCATGCCCACGACCGCTCGGTGTGGGGAAGCTCGCCGAGCTGGTGAACGAAGCGGAAAGCCCCATCGAGCCCATGAGTCTCCACGGCCTCGACGGCACGATCGGTAACGGCAGGAGGGGGCGTGATTTCATCCGCCCAGAATTCGAGCGCCTCGGAGCGGACGAAGTAACTTTCATGAACGAGCGCATCGATGCGGCGCTGGATGAGGTCGGCATTCATGGCGCGAGGCTCCTCTGCGGAGGCAGCGGCTGTCGAGGACGGACGCGGGGATCCACAGCAAGATTGCCCATCGGGCCGGGGATTCTTCACGCTTGATGTGTTCATCTGAACCCTTTACTGAATGACGACATGACCGCTGCATCCCCCCTCCACGAGCTGCTCAAGACCCACTTCGGCTACGATTCGTTCCGGCCCTTGCAGGAGGACATCATGCACTCGGCGTTGGGCGGGCGGGACACCTTGGCGATCCTGCCTACGGGGGCGGGGAAAAGCCTCTGCTACCAGCTTCCCGCGCTCGCCCGCGAGGGTTTGACGCTGGTCGTTTCCCCGCTGATCGCGCTGATGAAGGATCAGGTCGACCAGCTGTCCGCCTCGGGCATCCCCGCGACTTTCCTCAACTCGACCCTCGAGCCCGATGAAGCCCGCCGCCGGCTCGATGCGATCCGCGCGGGGAAGCTGAAGCTGGTCTATCTGGCCCCGGAGCGGCTGATGGGCGGACGTTTCCTGGAAACGGTGCGCTCGTGGCAGGTCACCGCGCTGGCAGTCGATGAGGCGCACTGCATCAGCGAGTGGGGCCACGATTTCCGCCCGGAATACCGCCGTCTGCGCGAGCTGCGCGCCGCGCTTCCCGGCGTGCCGGTGATCGCCCTGACGGCGACCGCCACGCCGCGGGTGCGGGAGGACATCGTGCGCCAGCTCGGGCTGCGCGATCCGGCGGTTTTTCTGGCCAGCTTCAACCGACCGAACCTGCACTACCTCGTCGAGCCGAAGAAAGACGCCGTGAAACGCATCGCCCGCTTCATCCTCGAACGCGGGCAGGACTCGGGCATCGTGTATTGCCAGTCGCGCAAGCGCACCGAGGAGATGGCGGCCGCGCTGCGCCATGCCGGGATCGCCGCGCTGCCCTACCACGCCGGCCTCGATGCCGCCGCCCGCGCCCGCCATCAGGAGGCCTTCCTGCGCGATGAGACGCGCGTGATCTGCGCCACGGTCGCCTTCGGCATGGGCATCGACAAGCCGGACGTCCGCTTCGTCATCCACGCCGACCTGCCGAAAAACCTCGAAGGCTACTATCAGGAAACCGGCCGCGCCGGTCGCGACGGGTTGCCGGCCGACTGCCTGCTGCTCTTTTCGCGCGGCGACGTGATGAAGCACGTGGGTTTCATCCAGGAAATCCCGGACGACGAAGCCCGCCAACACGCCCACGCCCAGCTCGAGCAGATGGCCGATTTCGCCGAAAGCGACGCCTGCCGCCGCATCGACCTGCTCGGCTACTTCGGGGAAACGTGGACCGAGGAGAACTGCGGAGCCTGCGATGCCTGCCTCTCGCCGCGCGAGACGTGGGACGCGACCGTCGAAGCCCAGAAGCTGCTCAGTTGCGCCATCCGCGTCCGCCAGGCCGATGGCGGCGATGTCGGCCTCCGCCACCTCGCCGACATCCTGATCGGGTCGCGGTCGGAGAAAATCCTCGCCCACCAACACGACCGGCTCCGCACCTACGGCATCGGTCGCGAGCATCCCGCCGCCGTATGGGCCGAGATCGGCCGGCAGCTCGTCCGGAAAGGCTGGCTCGCCCAGGAGAGCGGCCGTTTCCCGACGGTCGCCGTGACCCGGGAAGGCATGGCCGTGCTCCGTGCCCGCGAGTCCGTCATTCTCACCCGGCCGCTGGCTTCCGCCAAAACCCCGACCTCCCGCCGCACCGGCGACATCGAGTGCGACATGGAACTCTTCGACGCCCTGCGCACCCTCCGCAAGCAGCTCGCCGACACCGCTGGCGTGCCGCCGTATGTCGTTTTCTCCGACGTCTCGCTGCGTCACATGGCCCGCGCTTACCCGACCGATGACGCCGAATTCCTCCGCATCCCCGGCGTCGGCGAGCGCAAGTTGGCCGATTTCGGGCCCGCCTTCCTACCGCTCATCTCCGATTGGCTCAAAACCCACCCGCGCCGGGATTTCGTGCCCCTGGAGAGCCTCCCCGAGCCGAAACTCCCGCCCCCTCCGCCAAATCCAACCTCGCTCATCACCCTCGAACTTTTCCGGTCCGGCAGATCTCTGGAGGAAATCGCCGCCGAGCGCGGCCTATCGCTTTCCAGCATCGAGGGCCACCTCGCCATGGTCATCGAGGCCGGCGAAAACATCGACCCCCGGCATTTCTACACTGCCGGGGAAGAGGCCGAAATGCGCGCGGCTTTCGACGGCTACACCGAAGAAGCCCTCAAACCCGTCCACGAGCATCTCGGCGGCCGCATCAGCTACGGCAAGCTTCGCCTTTTCCGCGCCGCCGAATCGCGGCGGGCACCTGCGCTGGCGCCGTGATGCCGCACGGCCCTCCACCCCCGGGATTCAACCGCAGAGGAACAGGATGAACGCAGATCCATTTCCCAGGACCGGAGTCGGCCGATGCATTCAATCACGACAACACTCCCCGACTCCCGGGATTCCGGACGCCTTCCAGTCAGCTCAGCGCGCGGGTGCCTCCATTTCCTCCGCCCTTCCCCTTTACAACCCGGCGAAGCCCTGCGAAACCCCTAGAAATTTAGCCGCAACGCTCTCCGCGGCTGGAAACCGACCTCCACCTCATGCCCAAAGACACCTCGATCCAGAAGATCCTCGTCATCGGCTCCGGCCCGATCGTCATCGGCCAAGGCTGCGAATTCGACTACTCCGGCGTCCAGGCCTGCAAGGCCCTGCGCGAGGAGGGATACGAGGTCGTGCTGGTGAACTCGAACCCGGCCACGATCATGACCGATCCGGAGTTCGCCCACCGCACCTACATCGAGCCGATCACCCCGGAGGTCGTCGAAAAAATCATCGTCAAAGAGCAGCCCGACGCCCTCCTGCCGACTCTCGGCGGCCAGACGGCGCTTAATTGCTCGATGGACCTCTTCAAGTCCGGCACGCTCGACAAGCACGGCGTGAAAATGATCGGCGCCAACGCCGATGCCATCGACAAGGGCGAGGACCGCCAGCGATTCAAGGACGCGATGGTGAAGATCGGCATCGACCTGCCGCAGTCCGGCACCGCCCACACCATGGACGAGGCCCGCAAGGTCGCCACCGAGCTTGAGGAAATGACGGGCAAGCGTTTCCCGCTGATCATCCGTCCGGCCTTCACGCTCGGCGGGCAGGGCGGCGGCATCGCCTACAACCGCGAGGAGTTCGAGGAAATCGTCACCCGCGGCCTCGATCTGTCACCGGTGTCCGAGGTGCTTATCGAGGAAAGCCTGCTTGGCTGGAAGGAGTTCGAGATGGAGGTCATGCGCGACCGCGCCGACAACTGCGTGGTCATCTGCGCCATCGAGAACATCGACCCGATGGGCGTCCACACCGGCGATTCGATCACCGTCGCGCCGGCCCAGACGCTGACCGACCGCGAATACCAGATCATGCGCGACGCGTCCTTCGCGGTCATCCGCGAGATCGGCGTGGAAACGGGCGGCTCGAACATCCAGTTCTCCATCGACCCCGTTTCGGGCCGGATGATCGTCATCGAAATGAACCCGCGGGTCTCGCGCAGCTCCGCGCTCGCCTCGAAGGCCACCGGTTTCCCGATCGCGAAAATCGCGGCCAAGCTGGCTGTCGGCTACACGCTCGACGAGCTGCCCAACGACATCACCCGCGAAACGCCCGCCAGCTTCGAGCCGACGATCGACTACGTGGTCACCAAGCTGCCGCGCTTCACGTTCGAGAAGTTTCCTACGGCGAACGCCGTACTCACCACCCAGATGAAGGCGGTAGGCGAGGCGATGTCGATCGGCCGCACCTTCAAGGAGTCGATGCAGAAGGCACTGCGCTCGCTGGAGACCGGCCGCTGGGGCTTCGGTTTCGATCCGAAGGAGCCGAAAAACCCGACCCGCGACGAGATCGAGCAAAAGCTCGCCGTGCCGAACTCGGAGCGCATTTTCTGGGTCCAAGCCGCCTTCGTGAATGGCTGGACCATCGACGAGGTCTTCGAAACGACCGCCATCGACCCGTGGTTCCTGCACCAGCTCAAGGAGATCGCCGACGAGGGGCAGAACCTCGCCTCGCTCGACCTCAAGGACGCCAAGCGCCTCGGATTCGCCGACCGCCAGATCGCCCGCGCCCGCCAGCTTTCCGGCAAGGTGCATGAGGCCACGATCCACGGCGAAAAGGACATGGGCCCGCTCGCCGAAGCCCGCGCCGAGCCCGAGGGCGCCGTGGTCGATGCCGCCACCGAGGACTCCGTCCGCGCCGAGCGCAAGGCCCGCGGTCTGGTGCCCGGCTACCGGCTGGTCGATACCTGCGCGGCCGAGTTCGAGGCCTACACGCCTTACTTTTACTCAAGCTACGGCGACGAAAACGAAGCCCGCGAGACCGACAAGAAGAAGATCATCATCCTCGGCGGCGGTCCCAACCGGATCGGCCAGGGCATTGAGTTCGACTACTGCTGCGTCCACGCCGCCTTCGCGGTGAAGGAGCTCGGCTACGAGGCGATCATGGTGAACTCCAACCCGGAGACCGTTTCGACCGACTACGACACCTCCGACAAGCTGTTCTTCGAGCCGCTCACGCTCGAGGACGTGCTGAACATCTGCGACCAGGAAAAGCCGCACGGCGTGATCGTCCAGTTCGGCGGTCAAACCCCGCTCAACCTCGCCGCCGACCTCAAGCGCCACGGCGTGCCGATCATCGGCACCTCGCCGGAAAGCATCGAGCTGGCCGAGGACCGCAAGTTCTTCTCCGCCCTGCTCGACAAGCTCGGCCTCAAGCAGGCCGAGGCCGGCACCGCCACCTCCGAGGACGAGGCCGTCGAGGTGGCCAACCGCATCGGCTACCCGGTGCTCGTCCGCCCGTCCTTCGTGCTCGGCGGCCGCGCGATGATGATCGTCCACGAGGAAAGCGAGCTGCGGAAATACATGAACGAGGCCGTCGATGCCTCGCCGGAACGGCCCGTGCTCGTCGACCGCTTCCTCGACGGCGCGACCGAGGTCGACGTCGACTGCATTTCCGATGGTACGAGGTCCGTCGTAGGCGCGATCATGGAGCACATCGAGCAGGCCGGCATCCACTCCGGCGACTCCGCCTGCTGCATCCCGGCCTACTCGCTTTCCGACGACATCAAGTCGCAGATCGACCAGGCCGCCAAGGACCTGGCCCGCGAGCTCGAGGTCAAGGGCCTGATGAACATCCAGTTCGCGGTGAAGGACGGGGAGCTCTACGTCATCGAGGTCAACCCCCGCGCCTCCCGCACCGTGCCCTTCGTTTCCAAGGCCACCGGCGTGCCGCTGGCGAAGTACGCCGCCCAGATCATGGTCGGCAAGACGCTCGACGAGCTCGGATTTACGGAGACCATCGTACCTCCCTACTTCTCGGTGAAGGAGGCCGTGTTCCCCTGGAACCGCTTCCCCGGCATCGACATCGTGCTCGGCCCGGAGATGAAGTCCACCGGCGAGGTCATGGGCATCGACGAGGACTGGGGCATGGCCTACGCCAAGAGCCAGATCAGCGCCTTCAACACCCTGCCGACCGAGGGCAACGTCTTCATTTCGGTCATCGACCGCGAAAAGCCGCGCGCGCTGCAGGTCGCGAAGGACCTCGTCGACCTCGGCTTCACCCTGTGGGCGACCGGTGGCACCCACCAGTTCCTGCAGGAAAACGGCGTCGCCTGCGAACGCGTTTACAAGCTCCTCGAAGGCCGCCGGCCGAACGTGGTGGACATGATGAAGAACGGCGAGATCCAGTTCGTCATCAACACCCCGAGCGACCAGGCCGCCCGCGCCGACGAGGTGAAGATCCGCTCGACCGCGGTCTCGATGAAGGTCTCCCACGCGACCAACCTTTCCGCCGCCGAGGCCTGCGTGAAGGCGATCCGCTCGCTCAAGGAGCGGGAGCTGATCGTCAAGCCACTCCAGGACTATCACGCCTGACGTTTCACCGGTCGACACGACGCAGATGGTCCTCGCCAGCCGGGCCGGCGGCGGCTATTCACCCCTCGTTGAGATGAGGCTTCTGTTAGTTCTGCTGACTTCACTGATCCTGGCGTCGTGCTACCACACCGCCGTGGCTCCTCTTTCCAGCCCCGGCGGGCAGCTGGTGGTGGTCGAGATTCCCGGAGCCAGGCCGGGCCGGAAGAATCCGGACAAGGTGATCCTTGATGCCAACGAGAAGCTCTCCTCGCCCTTCCACGCGCGCGGCTGGCCTTTGAAGTATTTCAGCGACTTCAGCCTCTCCGATGACGGCGCGGAGGTTGCCGTCCTGTCACCGTTCGGGGACATGGAAACCAAGTCCGGGAGGGAATTCGTCGGGGCCTTGCCCATCATCGCGCTGCGCTCGACCAAGTCCGCCGAATCCACCGAGAACGCCCTCCGCGCCGTGGTGGCTGATGTTTACCGGAATGCCCGCAAGCAGGGCTTGAGGCCGATTCCCGTCGATGACCTCAAGGAGCAACCCGAAGAAGCCAAACCATGAGCGCCCGGATGCTTCTCGCCCTCGCGGCATTGGCGCTGCCGTCCTGCGTCGGCCCGGATCCGAGCCGGAGAGTCCCGGCCTCCGAGGTGCGTCCGCTCTTGCCCGGCACCTGGACTTGCCAGGAGAACTACGGCGGAGCCAGCGCCTACATGGAGAAGACCTTCCGATCCGACGGCACCGCCTCGGGCTTCATCGACATGCGCGGGGGCGACGCATCCGTCGGCGTGCTGCTTCCGCGGGTGCCCTTTCGCAGCCGTTGGAGGTTCGATGAACAAGGGAATCTCGTCACCTACGACGTCCGCACCGAAGTCCCCGGGCTTTATGAGGAAGACTGGAAGTCGCGCGATCGTATTCTCCATGCGGACGACCAGCGGATCGACTTCATCGATGTCGACAGCGGGGATCGCGGCACGTTCCTCCGCAAGGCGGCGCCGGCGGACGGTCCCACGACCTGGTCGCTCTAACCGACGGACGGATTCCGCGATTTCCCGCAGGAAATCCGTTGGATTGACGCCGCGGGATGATCCCGATACGGCTGGCCTCCGAATGACAAACCGTCGTTGGCTCATCCTCTTTTCCCTGCTCCTGGCTCTGGCGGCCACCGTGCACGCCCAGGTCACCGTGAACCTCAAGCTGCGGAAAAACAACTACCTCGCCGGGGAAGCGGTGCCGCTCACCGTCACCATCACCAATTATTCCGGCCAGGAACTCGCCTTCCAAGGCTCCGACCAGCGGAACTGGATCGACTTCATCGTCAGCTCCGGCCGCGGCGTCCCGCTCAGCCCGATCGCCAAGCCCGCCTTCGGCACCGTGCGCATCCCTTCGGGAAAAGCCATCGTCCGCACCGTCGATCTCGCCGAACTCTACGCCATCGACGACCTCGGGAACTTCTCGGTCTACGCCATCGTCCGCCTGCCCGAGCAAAAGACCGACGGCTTCCAATCGAACCGGCACCTTTTCACGATCAACACCGCCATCCCCTACTGGAAACAAACCGTCGGCGTTCCCAGCCAGCGCGGCCGCCAAAACGAATACCGCCTCATCCAGTACAACAATTCCGGTCGTAACCAGCTCTACGTCCAGGTCGCCGACGCGCCGACGGGCAACATCATCAAGACCCACTTCCTCGGCGACGTGCTCATGCTGCGCAAGCCCTCCGTCACCGTCGACTCGTCGTTGAACATGCACGTCCTGTACATGATGACGCCGAAATACTGGGCTCACGCCCGCGTGGCCCCGGATGGAAAATTCCTCGGCCGGGATATCTACGAGGGCGCCGGGGGCGATCCCGTTCTGGCCCAGATGAAGGACGGCAGCGTCAAAACCCTCGGCGGCAGCCTCTACGACCCCAAAGCCGCGGAAGAAGCCCGCAAGGCAAGCCGCAAAGCGTCGGATCGACCGGACTTCATCTATGAATAATTTCGCATTTATTACGAAATTCTTTACAAATTCCGAAAACTTTTTAATAAATACGGACCTTCTCTAAATCTTAACCACTTCCATGAAGACTCTGCTCCGTTTCGCCGCATCGCTGGCGGCCATGGCGCTCCTGGCTGGCGCCGCCCAAGCGAGATCCTTCCGGACCGTCGTGATCGATCCCGGTCACGGAGGCCACGACAAAGGGGGCCAGTGGGGCCTCGTCTATGAAAAGCATTTGGCCCTCGATACCGCCGCGCGGCTTGAAAACGAGCTGCGCAAGCGCGGCTACCGGACGGTGATGACCCGCCGCAGCGATTACTTCATCTCGCTTCCCGAGCGGGTGCGGATCACCAAGCAGTACTCGAACGCGATCTTCGTCAGCGTCCACTACAACTACACCTGGAAGCAGGACGTCTCCGGCCTCGAGACCTTCTTCAACAACGGCGACAGCTACAACCTCGCCTCCTGCGTGCACAACGGTATGATGCGCAAGGTCCGGGCCAACAACCGCGGTGTGAAGTTCGCCCGCTTCTACGTCATCCGCCACAACACCTGCCCGGCGATCCTCGTCGAGTGCGGTTTCGTCAGCAACCCGGGCGAACGCTCACGCATGAAATCGGCTTGGTGGCGCCAATCGCTGGCCGAAGGCATGGCGGATGGCATCGACCGCTACAAGCGGCTCTGATTCAGGGCCGCGAGCCACCGGCAGCCGGTGAAATCCTTGCTGCCGGGCCACCCGCCACCTGCTAGCTTCGCTTCATGGCATGGGTTACGGCGAATGAAATGCGGACGCTCGAAGCGTCCGCTTTTTCGTCGGGAGTGGATCCCGGCGAACTGATGGACCGGGCCGCGTGGGGCATCGCCCGGCGACTGCTCGACTACTTCCCCGCTCCGGGCCGGGCCGTCGCCTTCATGGGAAAAGGCAACAACGCGGGCGACGCGGTGGCGGTGCTGGAGATTCTCCGCCGCCACGGCTGGCGGGTCTCCCTGCGCTCCTGCCACCCGATGATCGAGTGGAGCGTGCTCACCCGCCAACGCGCCCGCCGGGCGGGACTGAATCCGGAGGCTGAAATCCCCTCCGGTCCGGGTCCGCTGCTCCTCCTCGACGGACTGCTCGGCATCGGTGCCAAGGGCGACCTGCGCGAACCCCTGCTCGGCATGGCCCGCGAAATGGGCGAGCTGCGCCGGCATCGCGGGGCCTGGGTGGTCGCCATCGACCTGCCCTCCGGGCTTCACACCGACGAGGGGACCAGTGGCCAAGGCGGCGTGACAGCCGACCTCACGGTGACCGTGGGCGTGCCGAAAAAAGGCCTCCACGCCGATGCCGCGGCCGACCGCATCGGCCAGCTTTTCCTTGCTCCGCTCGAGGAGCTTCCGCCGCCCGCCGGCCGGGCTCCCCGCTGGGCCTTTCCCGAGGCCTTTCCCGATCTTCTCCCGCCCCGCGCCCATTCTTTCCACAAGGGCGATGCCGGCCGCGTCGCCGTCCTCGCCGGATCCACGAACATGAGCGGTGCCGCCGTGCTCAGCGCCACCGGTGCCCTGCGCGGAGGGGCGGGGCTGGTCACGCTTTTCCTCGATCCCGACAACCGCGCCGCGCCGCGCCCGGAAATCATGACCCGCCGCGTCGGTTCGCGGATCGAGGCGGCCTTCGACGAGCGTGCCGACGCCCGGGTGATCGGCCCCGGCCTTGGCGGGCTGACCCCGCCGCAGCGGAAATCGCTGCTCGATCGTTTCGCGGATCCCGCCACGCCGCTCGTGCTCGATGCCGACGCGCTCAACCTCCTTGCCGCGGAGAGCGCCACCGCCCTTCTGGCCGGGCACCATCTCATCACCCCCCACCCCGGCGAGTTCGCCCGCCTCGCGCCCGATCTGGCGAAGCTTCCCCGCCTCGAAGCCGCCCGCCGTTTCACCGACCGGCACCCCTGCACCTTGTTGCTGAAAGGCGCCCGCACCGTCGTTTGCGGCCCCGGCGGCGACCTCCGGATCAACCCCACCGGCCACGCCGGCATGGCCACCGGCGGCCAGGGCGACGTTCTCGCCGGCGTTTGCGGAGCCCTCGCGGCATCCGGCATTTCCCTGACCGATGCCGCCATGCTCGGCGCCTGGCTCTGTGGCCGAGCCGCCGAGCGGGCGGTCACCCACGGCGGCCAGAGCCAGGAATCCTGCACCGCGGGTGACACGCTGGCCCATCTCGGAGGAGCCTTCCGCGATTGGCACGAGCGACGGCGCTGAGGCAGCCTCACTGGAACCACCCCATCACCGCCTTCTGCCACGCCTCGGGCAGGGTGATGAAGACCGCCCCGGCGACGATCCCGCCGGCGACGCCTAGTCTCGCCATAGCGGGCAGGAAGCCGGAGGCGGTCTGAAAGCGGTCCCACAGGTTGAGCTTGGTTTGCAGGCTGCGCTCCGTGCCACGGACGAGGACGCGGTACTCGGGCGGGACCGAGCTGGGAGCGGGCGTCGCACCGGGGTTGCCGCCGTTTTCCGCGGCCTCGGAAACCAGAGCTTCGGTGACGAGGAGCTGCTCGAGGGCCGCGTCGTAGAGCCGCTGCAGGGGCTGCGCGGCGGCGGAAACCCAGCCGCCCACCGCGCCCAGCCAGTCGCCAAGGTTGTGGCTGGAGGGAGCGAGAAACTTGAATTGCTCGTCGGCGAAGCATTTCCGCCAGCTCTCCTCGCCGAGGCGGTCGAGCACGCGACGATCGGGCACGACCTGGGGACGTTGACGGAAGATGTCCGCCAAGGTGTGGTAGAGGTCGCCGGCATCGGCGAGCAGGCGGTTCATCTCGGAGCCGCTCACGTTGCCATCGGCGGTGACCACGGCGAAGGTGTTGCCGAGCTTGCAGTTGGCATCGAGCAGGTTGCGCAGGCTGTGATCAGCGTAGTGGAGCACCGCCAGCAGGCCTTTGAGATAGTCCTCCCAGGACCCCGGCAGATCGCGAGCAAGGGCCAGGTGGTGATGGCGGATCCGCCGGTCCAGGCGGACCAGCTCCTCGTGCTGGAGTGCATGGTCCGCCGCGGAGGTGCGGATCGCGGCACGCAGGCCGGAGCGCCTGATGACCTCGCCGCGGAAACGGATGACGCCATCGGGTGACTCAAGCCGGCGGTCGCGCAACGCCTCGAGCATGGATTTTTCCTTTTCGAGATGACGCATCTTCTCGAGATGCTCCACCAGCGAGGCGGGATAGAGTTCGCCGGAGATCCGCTCGTCTTCGGAGCCATGAAGATCGGCCACCACGGCCGCGTGGTCGCACAGCGAGCGACCGAGGTAGAGTCCGCGGTATCTCGGCTGGAGAAACTCCTTTCCATACTCGAGGTCGACCGCCTCCAGGGTCGCCTCGACCGGCTCCTCCTCCTGTTTGAGTTCCTCGAAAAGATAACAGGTGAACTTCTTCCGCAGTCCTTCCGGATCCACGAAGCACCGCCAGGCGCTGCGCTCGTCGAGTTCGGCGGGAACGTAGATCCGCTTCGCATTGGCTTCCCGCAGGTGGCTCTGCGGATGGGTCGACCACATCTGCGGCGGCTGGGCGATATCGGCGTTGAAAAGGCGGTGGCCGGCGCGGTCGGTGGCCGGCAGCGGCGGCACCTGGCCGAAGTCGGGATCGTCGAGCACGCGACGTTTTTGCTCCAGAACGCGGGTCTGGATGGCGAACAGGTCGCCCGGCTTGCGGCCGGCAGCGAGCCGCTTGCCCACCAGTTCCTTGGCCTCCTCCCAGGCCTGGTCGGCCGCCGGCAGACGGAACAGGCCGTGGATCAGGGCGTCGCTGCCAGTGGTGGAAACCGCGACCAGGTCGGCCTGGAACTCCATTTCGCGCGATAGCGCGCGCTCGGCCAGCATCACGAGATGAAGCAACGACTGGAGCACCGCCCGCAGCGCCCATACCACGAGCCGCAGCAGCCAGCCGATCCAGGCGATGCGCAGGTCGATGCCCGAGATGACATTGAGCATCTTGTCGAGCGCGTCCCGGTGATAGATGAGCTGGTTGGCGACCTGCTGGGCGGTGTAGACCCAGCGCCCGACCGCCATGCTGCGCTGGGCGAAGTGACCGAACTCGTGGGCCAGCACGGCCTTGAATTCGCTGAGAGTGAGGACGTTCACCAGGCCGAGCCCGATGTCGAGGTTCTTCCTCGTGGGAAAAAGGAAGTTCACCAGCGAGATATCATAAAACACGCAGGCGTTGACCGCGGCGGAGAGATAGACCTTGTGCGGTCGCGGGGCGCGGCTCTCGTCGGCCACGCGGTGGATGAACTCGAACAGTTTCGGCTCCTGCTCCGCGGTGATCTCGTAGCCGCCACCACCGCCGGCTGCCTTTTTGCGGAAAAAAAGCCCCTTCGCCAGGAACACCGCCACCACCGCCGAGCAGAAGGCCGCGATGCCATCGCCCAGCGAACCTTGGTTCACCATCCGAACTCCCTCCCGCCAGGCGGAGTGGGCGAACCAGGCGATCAGAGCCAGATAGATCCCGGCAAAGGCCAGCAGACCGGCCATGGCCAGCCAGGCGTGGAAGCGATATTTCGAAGTCGGCCTTGTAAGGCCTTCCGGCACCTCGGTCGGCAGCGGCGGGTGGAAGTCATCGGCACCCATCGTGGTTTCCATGGCTCAGCTCTAACCGACCGTATCGCGGAAGGCAGGACCTTTCTGCGGCCGCACCTGTCATGCCGGGCGCGTGACCCGCGGCGCTGCGGGATGGCTCACTTTCCCGACGCGGGTCCCGAGCTTTCGCGATTGACGAAGCGGGTCTCGAACAGCTCCTGCCGCGGCGGGCAGTCCTCGCCTTCGAGGCGCTCGATCAGAAAATCGACGGCTTTGTTCAGCATCGCGGCGTGCTGCTGCTCGACGGTCGATAGCGAAACGGTGAGAAATTCGGACAGCGGGATGCCGTCGATGCCGACCACCGACACGTCCTCGGGCACGCGCAGGCCGGCATCCGCCGCGGCACGGATGATGCCGATGGCGGTGAGGTCGTTGAGGGCGACGAAGGCGGTCGGCCGGTCGGCGCTGGCGAACACCCCGGCGGCGGCGGCGCGGGCCTCGGCAATATCGGTGCCGCACTCGACCATCCGGAACTGCGCACCCTCCAGCTCGCCCACGATCTGTTCGAACAGCGCCGGCCGGCGGCCGACGCGGTGGCCCTTCAGGCGGGCGGCCAGGAAAGCGAACTTGCGATGACCCTGCGAATGGAGCTTTTCCGCGGCCTGCCGCATGCCGGTCCCGAAGTCGGCCATGACCTTGTCGACCGGCGTGCTCTCGGTGCCGGCCATCGCTAGGGCGACGATCGGCAGCCCGCTGGCAGTCTGCCGCTGGAGGAACTCCTGATGCGCATCGATGTCGCTCAGGAAACACAGCAGCCCATCGACATTGCGGTCCACGAAATCGCGCAGCAGCTTCTTCTCGCGCTCCGTATCATTGCGCCAGCTCTCGATCACGAGGTCGTAGCCGCGGCGTTCGAACTCAACCCCGAGAACGGCGGCGATGTGGGTGAAATACGGATTCTTGAGGTCGGCGATGAGCAGACCGATGGTGTTGAAACGGCCGGACTGGAGAGCGACGGCGGCGCGGTTGGGGCGGTAGCCGAGTTCCTTGGCGGCGGCGAACACGCGCTCGACGGTGGCCTTCGAGGCCCACGAATTCGGCCGGCGATTCAGGATGGTGGAGGCGGTGTTCACGGCCACGCCGGCTTTTTCCGCCACATCCTTGAGGCGCACGCGCCTCGTGACCCGCTTGCCATTAGATGCTTCCGAATTCATGGGAAAAAACTCGCGGGCGGTGGCGGGGGGCGGAAAGAAAAACTTACGAAAAAGCCGCGGTTTTCCTCCCGTAAGGCAAGGTGCCCTTCATATGAATCGGTTCTTGCGGCGCAATTCCGCCTGAGCGATTTCCTGCCGACCTGAATGCTGCCGGCCGCCGCCGACCTGCCTGTTCGTGGCGGGACCTCGCGCGATGACCGCCCGCCAATGGACCGGCAAGCAAGCGGTGTCCGAGCTGAAGCAATTCGATGGGAGGATGCCGTGCTCCACTGCCAGCACGATGGTCGAGGCCTCCCGCAAGGATATGGGTATCCGGTGAAACCCCCGGCCGACCGGGTTTCTCACCGGGAAAAAGGAAGGGGCGCACGGTCCCCCCCCGGAAACCATGCGCCCCGCGCGTCACCATCCGGTGGACCGGAAAAACCGATCGCTGCTGAAAGCCCACCCCCCAGCGGACTCCCTGCATGAACCGGACGGGTTCGCAGCTTGCACAATGAATGCAGGACGTGATCCCGCCATGCATCTGTAACTCATCAATCGAAGAGTGCCACCTGACTTTTCAGATAGCCGGAATTATGACCATTTCCTGAAACGCATGCCGACCTTCATCGGGCGGCGGTGGCCGGCGGAAGAGGTGCCGGCACTTGGTTTTTCACCGCGGGCACACTCATGAGATAGTGATACATCGCTTCCAAGTCCTCTTCCTTGGCATCGGCGAGGGGCTGCCAAGGCATCGGCGGCAGGATGGCCCGCCCGCTGCCCTTGTGCTTGCCGGTGCGGAACGTCCGGATGAAGTCCTCCTGGGTCCATGCTCCAATGCCGGTTTCCCGGTCGGGTGTCAGGTTGGCGGAGAAGGTGACGCCCCATGGGCCGGTCCAGGCGGTCATGCCGGCGGTCGCGGCGCCCCACGGATTGGCCGGATCGAGGCTCGGAGGCGGCAGCACGAGATCCGCCGGGTGGCCGGCGAATCGCCGGTTCGGATCATCCGCCGGACCGAGGTCGGTCATGACCTTGGGCGTGTGGCAGTCGGCGCAGCCGCCGAGCTTGATGAGGTATTCGCCATGCTGGAGCACGGCTTCATGGTGGGCGACTTCGGACGGGCGGGTGGCGGACTGGCTCTTCACGAGAACCCAGCCGAGGACTCCCAGCGCGATGGCGGAGAGGATCGGAATGATGCTGTATTTTATGGTTTTCATCGGTAGAGGAAAAGAGAGGCGCCGACTCATCTCGGAGTGGCGTCGGTGGGCATGGGAGCGGGCGTGACGGCGGGCCAGGAAAGCACCGCCGTTTCGGTATCTCCCCAGATCGACCGGTTGCCGCTGGCAAGGCGTCCGGTGGCGGGGTTGAAAGAGAGAGGCTGGCTTAATAGGAAGGGCACCGAGTCGAGACCGAGCACGGACTCGCGGACCTGCTCGTGGACGCCGCCGTTATCATCGATCCAGCGCTCCGTTTCCGTGAAACGGCCGGACGCCTGCAAGCTGAACAAGGGCGCGGTCCCCGCCTTCACCAGCAACACGCCGTTGCTCATCACCGACTGGTCGAGCACGCCCGTGCCGCCCGCATTCCAGTCGCGGGAGGTCAGCGTGGATCCGCCCGACCACGAGAGCGAGTTCCCCTGGCTGACATGCCAGGTGCCGCCGGCGGTGATGCTGCCGGTGCAGTCGGCCATGTTCGTGAACACCACCGGCAGATACTGGGGCTCCATTTCCGGCATCCCGCGGGAACCGTGGATGTCGCCACGGAACCGGACATTGAGGTCCATCCGCGCCCCGAGGGAACCCTGGCCGACAACCTCGTAGGTGAACGGCACCTGCCACTCGGTCATCGGGACCTTGTTACTGTAGCTGTAGTAGTCCTTGGAAAGGACGACCTGGATGTCGCCACGGGGTGGATGGGCCGGCACGCGGATGGTGATGCCGTCGAGCGGGTCCCAGCGGAGCACGTTCATGTCCTGCCCGCCCCACAGGACACTGCGCTTCGAGCTGCCGGGATCGGGGCCGAAGTCGCCCTCGATGAGGTATTTGCTGAACGGTTCGGCGTCGTCACCGGCCTCGGCGAGGACCCGCATCACGGATGGCAGCAGGATGTTCGCCGGCTGGCTGGGATGGTGATACCAGACCAGTTTGGCGTTGGAGCGCGTCTGGTCCTTGTAGTGGGGGCTCGGGTCTTCGTCGTAGTGGTTGAGGGTCATCCACGCCTGCACCGTGCCGATGGCGAACGAGCGCTCGGCGGGCACCGAGATCGGCGGCTCCGAATTCGTGCCGAGCAGCCGGTCGAAAATCTTCAGGCAGGGCGTTCCGCTCATGTCTCCGGAAAGCCAGTCCCAGCTCACGAAAGTGCCGGCCCCGGCGGCGATGAAGGCGTTTCCCAGGTCCGGATGCGCGCCGCAGCAGGCATCGAGCACCACCACCGAATGCGGCGCGAAGTGCATGCGCTGGCGAATAAACTTGCTGGTGATGCCGTAGACCGGCAGCGGGTCGCCTTCGTCGATGGCCAGCATCAGCTCGCCGTTTTCCCGCATCTCGCCGTAGACCGGATGGGTCACGCCGGTCGATTCGCGGGTGATGATGCCGATGCCTTCGGTGCCGTCGGCCTTTTTGTAGGAGCAGCCGTGGGCGTGCCAGAACAAGGCTCCGAGCGGATTGCCGCGCGGCGCCCAGCCGATCACCTGCTGGACGCTGGTGGTGCCGAAGTTCGCCACCTCGTAACCGCGGCTCGAGAGCCAGCCGCCGATCGTCGGAGCGGAGTTGGGAAACTTCGACTCCAGCGAGAACGCGGTGACGGCGCGGTTGCTGCCGGGCAGGCTGCCGATGGCGATCGACTTCGTGCCGCGGCCGGCGACGAGCGAAACTCCGGTCGCCGGCGGCTGCGGCAGGCCGGCATCCGCGGAGCTGCGGGGCCGGTTGAGCAGCACGCAGATGTCGCCATCGGTGAAATGGATGCTCACATTCCCGGCCACCCCCGAGATCTCCGCCTCGGCCACCTCGGGCGAGGCCTTGGCCCAGGCAATGAGGTGCGCGAGGTATTCCTCCCACGGCAGCGATTTCCACTCCCGCATCTTTCCGCCCGCGGCGGTGAGGAACTGGATCTTCACCGCTTCCGGAACCGGATCTCCGTAGGCCGTGGTGACCAGGTCGGGATCGTCCAGCTCGACCGGCGGCGGCTGGGCCTCCGGGCCGGTCACCACGCGGGCAAAGCCTCGGACGCCCGCGACCGGCAGACGGAAGGTCACCCGCGCGGCCGTACCATCGGTGGCGCAGGCCAGCATTTTGCGCCACGGCGCGCCGGAAAGGTCGGACGACAGCTCAAGAATCGCATGGCGCTGCCCCGCCGGGACCTCGGCGGTGACCGCAAAACGACCGAGTGAATCGAGCCGGCAGTCCGGCCCGGAAGCCGCCGGCAGGGGCGCGGTGGCGAGCAGCAGAAGAAGCAGCAGAAGTCGAAATGGATTCATGGCGGGAAATGATGGGCGCAGAGCCATGCCTGCTGCGGCCGCTTCCGTAAATGGGTCGAAAGGACCATCTCCCGCCTCTTCCCAAGCACCGGGCTTTTCGGGCATAAGACGGCATGCATCCGCCCGCCGATCCGGATCCGCTCCTCGAACTCGGGGAGGGTCTCCGATTGCTGTTCGAACGCAGCGCCGAGGCCATGACGCTGCTCGATCCCGCCAGCGGCCGCTTTCTTAAAAGCAACCTGGCCTCGGCGCGCGCGGTCGGTGCGGAGGATCCGGAGCATTTCCTCCAGCTGTCCCCTGCCGACCTGGCACCCGCGCGGCAGCCCGACGGACGCCTTTCCGCCGAGGTCGTCCGCGAAGCCACCGAACTCACCCTGCGGCACGGCAGCCACCGGTTCGAGTGGTTGATGAAACGCCTCGACGGCCGCGTGACGCGCGTCGACGTGGTGGCCACCGCCCTGCCCGTCGGCGGCCGCACGCTGATCCTCACCGCGACGCGCAACATCGAGCGCAGCAAGCGCATCGAGGACGACCTGCGCGTGTCCGAGTCGCGCTGGAGCCGGCTCTTCGAGCAGGCGCCGATCAGCATCCAGATCTTCGCGCCGGACGGCACCAGCCGGCGGGTCAACGCCGCCTACCGCAAGCTCTTCGCCGACGTGCTGCCGGACCTGCCCGAATTCAACATCCGCACCGATCCGCAGCTCGCCAAGGCCGGGCTGGCACCGGCGATCGAGCGCGCCTTTTCCGGCGAGGTGGTCAGCATTTCCTCGATCCCCTTCGAGATGCGCATCGGCGAGGACCGGCCGGCGAAAAGCGTGCGCTGGATCGGCTCGACGATGTTTCCCGTGGTCGATGCGGACACGCTCGAGCTCATCGAGGTGGTGTGCGTCCACGAGGACGACACCGCGCGCAAGAGGGCGGAGCTGGAGATCCAGGAGCTGAACCAGTCGCTCGAGTCGCGCATCGCCGAGCGCACGCAGGAGCTGCGCGATTCCGAGGAGCGCTTCAAGGCGCTGTTCGAGCAGTCGCCGGTCGGGATGTCCCGCGTCGACTGGGACGGTCGATTCCTGCAGGTGAATTCGTCGTTCGCCCGCACCATCGGCTACGAGCCGGAGGAAATACTAAACCTCTCGTACTGGGACATCACGCCCCGCGAGTATGCGGACGAGGAGATGAAGATCCTCGAGACCGTCCGCCGCGAGGGCAGCTTCGGACCGGTGGAGAAGGAGTATTTCCACCGCGATGGCCACCGGGTGCCGATCATGATCAGCGGCATGAACATCCCCCGCGCCAACGGCGACTACGAACTGTGGGGCATCACCCAGGACATCACCCAGCTGAAGACCGTCGAGCAGGCCCTGCGGGAGTCCGAAAAAATGTTCCGCAACCTGTTCGAGGAATCGCGGCAGGGCGTCATGCTGCATGATGAAAACGCCAACTTTTCCGAGGTGAACCCGGCGGCCGCCGCGCTCTTCGGGCTGGCCCCGGAAGACTTCAAGGGCCGCCACCCGGCCGAATTCGCGCCCGAATTCCAGCCCGGCGGCGAGCGTTCCGACATCGTGGCCAGGCGGGAAATCGACCGCTGCCTCGCCGACGGCACGGCGCGCTTCGAGTGGTCCCACCTGCACTCCAACGGCCAGGTCATCTCGCTCGACGTCGTTCTGAGCCGCATTCCCAACGGCGACCGCAACCTGATGCAGGCGGTGGTGACCGACATCTCGAAACGCAAGCAGGCCGAGGAGGAAATGAAGCGGGCTCTGGAGCACGAGCGGGAGCTGAACCAGCTGAAGAGCAACTTCGTTTCCATGGTCTCCCATGAGTTCCGGACGCCGCTGGGCATCATCCAGTCGTCCGCGGAAATCCTCAACGATTACCTCGACCAACTCGACCCCGCCGAACGCCGCGAGCAGCTCGTTTCCATCACCAAGAACTCGCGCCGCATGGCCGGGCTGATGGAGGACGTGCTGCTGCTCGGCCGCCTCGATTCCGGCCGCATGGAATTCGTCCCGCGACCGCTCGACCCCGCCGCGCTGTGCCGGCGGCTGGTCGATGAAGTCCTGTCCACCACCGAGGGGCGCTGCCCGATCGAGTTCTCCACCGCCGGCCTGCCGTCGGAGGCATCGGCCGACGAACGGCTGCTGCGCCACATCCTGCTGAACCTGCTGAGCAACGCCGTGAAATACTCGCCGCCGGGCGAGACGGTGAGCTTCCGGGCCGCGGCCCAAGGCGACGATCTCGTCCTCACGGTGCGCGACCGCGGCATCGGCATTCCCACCGCCGACCTGCCGGTGCTGTTCGAGGCCTTCCGCCGCGGGTCGAACGTCGGCCCCGCGCCCGGCACCGGCCTCGGGCTGGTGATCGTGAAACAAAGCGTCGAGCTGCACGCCGGCACGCTCGCGATCGACACCCGCGAGGGCGGCGGCACCACCTTCACCGTCACCATTCCCCTGCCCCCTTCCAAGTCATGAACAAGACGATCCTGATCATCGAAGACGAGCCCGAGATGCGTCGCAACCTCGCCACCATCCTGCGGCTGGAAAAGTTCACCCCGCTGGTGGCGGCGAACGGACGCGAGGGCGTGGAGGCCGCGCTGCGCGAAAAGCCGGACCTCATCCTCTGCGACGTGATGATGCCCGAGCTGGACGGCTACGGTGTGCTGCGCGAGCTGCGGAGCGAGGCCGCGACGCGGGCCACGCCCTTCATTTTCCTCACCGCCAGGGGCGAAAAGCCGGACATCCGCTCCGGCATGAATCTCGGCGCCGACGACTACCTGACCAAGCCCGTCGCCAAGCGCGACCTGCTCGAAGCCATCAGCTCGCGCCTGAAGCGGGCCGGCGAGTCGGCCGCACGCTTCGATCCCGACTTTTCCTCCGCGGAACCGCTGCAGCGGGCTTTCGGCCTGACTCCGCGCGTGGCCGAAACCCTGCTGTGGGTGGCGCAGGGCAAGACCAACGGCGACATCGCCACCATCCTCGGCATCAGCGAGAGCACGGTGAAAAAGCACGTGCTCGAGATCTTCGACTCGCTGCAGGTCGAGACCCGCACGGCCGCCTGCCTGTCGGCGGTCGAAGCCCTCGGCAAAGCCTGAAAAAGCGCGCCGCCCGGGTGGACGACGCGCTTTCCAGAAGGAATCAGGGGACCAGATCGAAACGATCCGCGTTCATGACCTTGGCCCAGGTTTCCACGAACACGTCGACGAAGCGTCGCTCGTTGTCGTCCTGCGCATACAGCTCGGCGTAGGCCCGCAGGATCGAGTTCGAGCCGAAGACGAGGTCGACGCGGGTCGCCGTCCACTTCACCTCGCCGGTCCTGCGGTCCTGCACCTCGTAGCTGTTCTTGCCGGTGGGAACCCAGTTGTAGCGCATGTCGGTGAGGTTGACGAAGAAGTCGGTCGTCAGCGCGCCCTCGCGGTTCGTGAACACGCCGTGCTTCGAGCCGCCGTGGTTGGTGCCCATCACGCGCATGCCGCCGATCATCACGGCCATCTGATGGGCGGTCAGGTCCATCAGCTGCGAGCGGTCGAGGAGCATCTCCTCGGGGCTGACCGAGTACTCGCCCTTGATCCAATTACGGTAACCATCGTGGACCGGCTCGAGCACGTCGAAGGCCTCGGCGTCGGTCATTTCATCGGTCGCATCGCCGCGGCCCGGGGAAAACGGAACTTCCACCTTGTAGCCGGCCGCCTGGGCGGCTTGCTCGACGCCGACATTGCCGGCCAGCACGATCACGTCCGCCACGCTCGCGCCGGTTTCCTTGGCGATCGGCTCCAGCACGCCCAACACCTTGGCCAGGCGCTCGGGCTCGTTGCCCGGCCAATCCTTCTGCGGGGCCAGGCGGATGCGCGCGCCATTCGCGCCGCCACGCGTGTCGGAGCGGCGGTAGGTGCGCGCGCTGTCCCAGGCCGTCGCCACCATTTCGGCGATGCTCAGCCCGCTCGCGGCGATCTTTCCCTTCACCGCGGCGACGTCATAGTCGGTCGGTCCGGCCGGCACCGGATCCTGCCACAGCAGATCCTCATCCGGCACGTCCGGTCCGATGTAGCGGCACTTCGGCCCGAGGTCGCGATGGATCAGCTTGAACCACGCGCGGGCGAAGGTTTCCGAAAAGTAGGCCTGGTCCTTGCGGAACTTCTCGCCGATCGCGCGATAGACCGGGTCCTCGCGCATCGCCATGTCGGCATCGGTCATGATCGGGTTGTAGCGGATCGACGGGTCTTCGACGTCGACCGGCTTGTCCTCCTCCGCGATCTCCTTCGGCTCCCACTGCCACGCGCCGGCGGGGCTTTTCTTCAGCTCCCACTCGTGACCGTAGAGCATCTCGAAGTAGCCGTTGTCCCACTTCGTCGGGTTCGTCGTCCACGCGCCTTCGATGCCGCTGGTCACCGTGTCGCGGCCGATCCCACGGCCCTTCTTGTTGATCCAGCCCATGCCCTGGTCCTCCAGCTCGGCGGCTTCCGGATCAGGCCCCAGGTTCTCCGCGCGGCCGTTGCCGTGGCACTTGCCGACGGTGTGTCCGCCGGCCGTGAGCGCGACCGTCTCCTCGTCATTCATCGCCATCCGGGCGAAGGTCTCGCGGATCTGCGCGGCCGTCTTGAGCGGGTCGGGGTTGCCGTTCACGCCTTCCGGATTGACGTAGATCAGGCCCATCTGCACCGCGGCCAGCGGGTTCTCCATCGTGCCGGGCTCATTGACGTCGCCGTAGCGGCCGTCGCTCGGCGCCAGCCACTCCTTCTCGTCGCCCCAGTAGGTGTCGTTTTCCGGATGCCAGATGTCCTCGCGGCCGAAGGCGAAACCGTAGGTCTTCAGGCCCATCGACTCGTAGGCGATCGTGCCGGCGAGGACGATCAGGTCGGCCCAACTCAGCTTGTTGCCGTACTTCTTTTTGATCGGCCACAGCAGCCGCCGCGCCTTGTCGAGGTTCACGTTGTCCGGCCACGAGTTGAGCGGGGAAAAGCGCTGGTTGCCGGTGCCCGCGCCGCCGCGGCCATCGGCCACGCGGTAGGACCCGGCGGAGTGCCACGCCATGCGGATCATCAGGCCGCCGTAGTGGCCCCAATCGGCCGGCCACCACTCCTGGCTGTCGGTCATCAGCGCGTGCAGGTCCTTTTTCAGCGCGTCGAAATCGAGCGTCTTCACCGCCTCGCGGTAGTTGAAGGACGGATCCATCGGGTTCGTCTTCACGTCGTGCTGGTGCAGGATGTCGAAGTCGAGCGCGTTCGGCCACCAGTGGCGGCTGGACTTGCCGGCCGAGGTGTGGCCGCCGTGCATGAAGGGGCATTTGCCCGCGGTGCTGGGATCGGATGGATTCATGGAGGTTCGGTGTATTTCGGATGAAAATGAGGACTGGCATGGAAACATCCGCCACCCTCGGCGGACAAGCCTGTGGCCGGTCATCGTGAGCAGCGCGTTCCCATCTGAGGAGAGCATGTTTCCGATGCTTGCTATTCGCCTGGCTTATACCTCACCCTGCTGGCGATGGATCTTCGCCAGCTCCGGTCGTTCGTTTCCGTGGTCGAGGAAGGCTCGCTCAGCGCCGCCTCGAAGCGCTGCCACCTGTCGCAGCCGGCGCTCAGCCAGCAGATGCAGGCGCTGGAGGAGCAGCTCGGCGAGCCGCTCCTGCGACGCCTGCCGCGCGGGGTCGAGCCGACCGCCGCGGGCGAGTTGTTGATTTCCCACGCCCGCACGCTGCTGGCGCAGGCCGAGCAACTGCGACAGGACTTCCAAGGCCGCCGCGAGCTGGAGACCGGGCGACTGGCCTTCGGCATCATCCCGACCGTCGCTCCCTACCTGCTGCCGCGGCTGCTGGCCCCCTTCCGCCGCGAGCATCCGGGAATCACCATCGCCATCGACGAGGCGCGCACTCCCGCGTTGCTGCCGAAGACCGTCGCCGGCGAGATCGAGTTCGCGATCCTCAGCGACGTCACCGCCGAGGAGCGCCGCAAGTGGTCGCTGAACCTGCGCGAGCTGTTCCGCGAGCCGCTGCTGCTCGCCGCGCCGGCCAGCCATCCGCTTGCCCTTCGGAAAAACCCGCCCGAGCCCGCGGAGATCGATCCCGCCGAGTTGATCCACCTGAGCGGCGGCCACTGCCTCGCCGATCGCGCGCTCAAACTCTGCCGGATCCGCAATCCCAACCCCGGCCTGCAGTGCGACCAGATCGGCACCGCGCTGGCCATGACCGCCGCCGGCATGGGCGTGACCATCGTGCCCAAGCTCGCCGCTGGCGACCACGCCCGGCCCGACCTCGTGTTCCGCCCTTTTGCCGGCGACGGCCTCCACCGCAGCATCAACCTGCTCAAGCGCCGCGGCGCGAAGCTCTCGCCCGCCGCCGTAAGGCTGATGGACGCGCTGCGAGCCGGACCGGCCTAGCGCACGATGTTGCTGATCCGGACCTCGTCGATGTCGGCGTCGATGTTGCCGATCGTGAGCACCCAGTCATTGGTCCGGCCGTAGGCAAAGGACGCGGCCTGCTGGGCCACGAGAACCTCGTCGACCCACACGCTCACCACGCCCTGCGCGTCGTTCGTGATCTTCAGGTGCTGCCATTGGCCGGCCGTCACGGCGCTGTCCCAGACGTCGTTCGCAAACACCGTGTGGCTGCCCGCCATCACCGTCGGCCGGTCGGGCGTGAGCCACTTGTCCTGCATCACGCCAAAGGAGCTGTCCCAGTTCTGATAGAGCCGGAAAATGGACGCCACCCCGATGCCCCAGGCCTTGTAGGCGCGGGGCAGGATCCTCGCTTCAACGGTCAGCTCGGGCGACGAATTGCCCGGCACGAGGAGGCTGTCGGGAATGGTCACCGTCAGCTGGTCGCCCATGTTCGAAAAACGCACCGCCTGCCCGGAAGGTCGGTTCATCCAGGCCAGGTCATCGCTGGTGAAGCTCACGTTTCCGCCCGCCGTCAGGTCGAGCGCGTGCGGGCCCGCGTCGGTCAGGTTGCCATCGAAATGGTAGAGCGCGATCGTGTTCGCATCCGCCTCGAAGGCGTCCGGCGGCAGCGGTTGACGCACCACGCTGCTGATCCGGACCTCGTCGATGTCGGCATCGATGTCGGCGATCCGGAAAAGCCAGTCGTTCACCCGACCGTAGGCGTTCGGGCAAGCAACCGAGCTCACCGTTTCGCCATCGACCACGAAACTCACCACGCCCGCCTCGTCGCGGGTCAGCATCAGGTGGTGCCAGGCATTCAGGCCGACGTAGGACTCCCATGACGACTGCGGCAGCACCGTGGTCGCGCCCGAAACCACCGACGGCACCGCGGGCTGAAGCCACTTATCCTCGGTGATCGCCAGGCTGCTGTCCCAGTTCTGGCGCAGCGAGAAATTCCCGCTCGTACCGTTCCCCCACACCTTGTAGGCGCGGGGAAAAATCCACATCTCCATCGTCAACGGCTGCGAGACCGAGCCGGGCGCGACCAGAGAATCGGGCAGCATGGCGGAAAGCGAGTCACCGAAATTCGAAAGCCGCGCGACTTCGCCCTGGCTGCCGCCGTTTTCATCGAAGGATGGCACCCGCGTCACGCCACCCGCCGCGGCGAGATGGAAGCCGTTTCCACTAGAGTCATCGTAGTTCCCGTCGAAGTGATAGAGCGCGATGGTGTCCGAATCCGTCTCGAAGGGCAGGGCGAAAGGTCGGATGTTTTCGCCCGTGGAGGCGCCTCCTCCATCACCGTCGCCATCCCCGTCACCCGGTTCCGGATCCCCGGGTTCTTCCGGCGGAGCCACCGCCGGCGTGCCGGTGATCCGGACCTCGTCAAGGTAGCCGTCGAAGTTCCCCAGCGTCAGCGTCCAGGTCCCGCCGCTGCCGAAGGGACCCTCGGTCGAGTCACCGCTGGCGATCACGGCTCCATCCAGCAGGCACTCGTAGTGGCCCTGGGCATCGCGGGTGATCTTCAAGTGCTGCCACTCGCCCTCGCGGAAACCCGTCTGCCACTGGCTGCCGCCGACCAGGGCTAAGGCATCGGTTTGGATGAACGGCCGCGCCGGCTGCACCCAGATGTCCTGCAGCGCGCCGAACTTCGAGTTCCACGAGCGAACCAGAGCCATCAGCGGCTCGGAACCGTTACCATAAGCATCGTAGTTCAGCACGCAGATCCGCGCCTCCAGCGACAGCGGGCTCGGCCCGCCATCGGCCGAGATCATCGCGCCCGGGATCGCCACGCTCAGGGCATCGCCCATGCCGTGGAAACGCACCGCCTTGCCGGCCGGAACGTTCATCCAGCCCGCGGCGAACTCGGCCAGGCTGACCTTTCCCTGCGCCGTGAGATCGAAGTCATTTCCACTAGAATCCTCGTAGCTCTCGTCGAAATGGTAGAGCGCCACCGTGTCGGCGGCCGGCGCGTGCGGGTCACCGCCGGAAACGGACCGCACGCCGAAGGCGCGGGCGGCGGAGAGACGTCGGCCATCGGGCAGCACGACCTCGGCCTCCAGCCGTCGCGGTGCCACCTGGTCGGGCGTGAAGGTGCACTGCGCGCCGCCGATCCACGGATCCGCGCCGCCCCATTCCCAGGTGACGCGGGCATCGCTCAGATCGATTCCCGGGCAGCTGACCTCCGCGGTGACCGGCTGACCGACCAGCACGTAGTCGGCAGGCAGCGAGATCTGCGGCTGCAACGTCGTCCACGCCGTGTCCGCGCCGGGCGCCTCCGCGGCCCACACGGCGAGGCTGGCGAGGCTGCGCGCCTGCTGCGGCACCACGAACTCCGTCGTCGTGTTGAAGGCATCGCCCCAGCGGTCGTAGAACGGGTATTTCCCCTGAGCCAGCCCATCGCCGGGGAAAGTCAGCCCGCCGAGCTGCGAGCCATAGCGCGCGGTCCAGGCGAAGCCGCTCTGGATGCTGCCCAGCGGGATCCCGCTCGGCGGCAGGATGCGGTCGTCGTTCTGGGCATACTGATGGACGATCTCCCGCTGCCGCCGCCAGCCGGTGCCGGTCACGTAGCTGACGTCGATCGGGTTGCAGCCGAACTCGTAGTTGGCATTGCCAATCACCGCGGTGCGGTAGGCGGGCGTCGGCGAAAGCAGATGCGCCACCGTGATGTCGAAGGCGCGCTCGCTGCAGAACAACCACCCGGCGGTGCTCTGTTGTTTCGAAAACGGATCGAGGCAACTGCCATACGCGCCCTGGCCGGACAGCGTCGCCCGCCAGGCCCCCGTTTCCGCCAACACCTGCTCGTGGCCGGCCAGGCAGGCCGCGTCCATCTCGGCGGGCTGGCGTTTCCCCGTGCGGGCGGCAAAAGCATAACTCCGCGAGGCACAGCCATAGCCCTCGAACAAGGCCCACCACGACCAGCGTCGGGTCGTCGGCGAGGCGGGGTCATACCACTCGATCAGCTTCTGCTGGCAGACCGGATCGCCGGTCGCCGCGAACATCGCCGCCGCCGCCCAGGCCAGTTCGTCGCGATGGCCGAAGACATCGCCGTAGTGGGTGAGCTTCTGGTAGCTGCCGTCGAAGCCATGCTCGGCGATCGCCGCCAGTAGGAAGTTCCAGCCGGCCTGCGCCTTCTGCAGGTAGAGCGCGGCTTCCGCCGGAAACTGGGCCTGGAACACCGGCGAGGATCCCAGATCGGCCAGCGCACCTACGGCAGCTGCCGTAGCTGCCGTGTTCTTCGGCCACACCACCTGCGGGTCGCCCTCGTCGGGCAGCACGTCGTCCTCGTATTTCCGGTGCTGAGGATAGACGAGGAAGAAGAAGCCGCCGTCGTCGTCCTGCATCTTGGCCAGGAAGTCGGCCTCGATCTTCGCCTCCTCCAGCAGGTCGCTCTTGCCGTTGCCGCTCTCCGGAATTCCGAGATTGTCGAGCGCCGCCGTGGCCGGGGCCGCATCCGCGATGAAGGCGAGATGATGGATCAACTGGGCGGAGTTGATGGTATACTTGCTGTAGTCGCCGGCATCGTGGTGGCCGCCGGAGACATCGATCGGCCCGCTGCGCAAAATCGGGTAAAGCTGCGTGGCCGCCGACACCAAACGCGGTGCCGGGCCGCTGGCATCGGAGTTCGCCGCGGAAATGAAGCTCCAGGTATCGTCGAAGGCCGCGTCCGCGGTCGGGATCGCCGCCGGAGCCGTGTGGCAGGCGGCATGCACGTGGCGGCTGAAGGGCAGGGAAACCGCATGGCCGCAGCGCTGGTTGTAGAGCCCCTGCAGGTAGTGCCGCGCGAAACCGAGCACCATGTCGTCATCGATCCGGAAAGGCAGCGAAACGCCCAGGCCATCCACTTTCAGCCGATAAACTCCCGGCGTTTCCAGCGCGCTGAAATCCGCCTGCATGACCTCCTGATAGGGTGCCGGCTGGTAGGTGTAGCCGACGTCCGGCCGCACCGTGAGGCTCCCGGTGAAAGCCACGCTGCCATCGGCCTCGGACACCACCGAGAAGCTCGTCGCCGCCACCTCCAGCTCGCCGAGGCTGCCGAGGTAGTAGCCGACCATCGCCTGCTTCGGGCCGCTTGTCGCGTAGCCTTCGTGGTTCACGTGGATCGCCGCGCTGCGGCGGTCCGGGTCGAGAGTCACGTGAAACACGGTCGATCCGCTGCCGCCCCAGTCCTCGGTGGTGACCACCAGCTCGGTGCCCTCCGCGACCGGCTGGGCGAGGGTCAGGAAAAGCCGGTTGTCGACCCGCAGGTCGGTCTCCGCCAGCGGCGCATACAGCGGCCGGCGGCGGAAGCCGGCGATCGTGTGCGCCAGCGGGCTGCCACCGAGCGTGACCTCGCAGCTGGCGGCCGGCGGCGCGACGAAGCTGCCGTTTTCCACCAGATTCCAATCGGTCGGCACGCCGCTGCCATCGGTCGAGTTGATGTGGGAAATCTCGATCAGCTCCGGCGTCACGAAGCGGGCCGCCGAGGCCCCGACGGTCGGCATCCGACCCTCCACGCCCTCGATTTCATCGAAATCGGCACGCGCCGCCAGCACCGGCAGCAGGCAGCACGCGACCCGAGTCCATTTCACGAGGAAGCACTTCATGCGTCATCCATCGGACTTTTTCGCGTAGGTTTCCAAACTTGGTTCCGCCAAATGTGACATTCGCGCCGCCGCCCGGCCCGTTGACCTTTTCCGTTTTCGGGCGAGCGTCCTAACATGGCACAAAAAGCATCTCCCTCGTTCACCATTGCCTCGATCCTGGCGGCCGTCGCGGCCATCGCCAGCTTCTTCCAAGGGGCGACCCTCGGCCTCCTGCTGGCGTTGGTCGCCATCGTCTTCGGCCTTATCGGCGTCGTGCTGTCGCTCTCCGCCCGCAAGCGCGGCGGCATCGTGAGCTTCACCGCCGTCATCATCGGCGGCATCGGCATCGTCGCCGCCATCATCAAGGCGCTCATCTACCTCATCGGCTGAGCGCCGCCGGCCCTTACACGAGGGACCGGGAATAAAATCAATCGATCGTTTGACTTTTCGCGTCCGGCGGAGATGGTCCCGCCGTGGCCGCGAAGCTTTTCCCCCTGCCCGCCAACAAGGGCGACCGTGCCCGGCGCAAGCTGTTGATGGCGGCCCTCGAGAAGTTCGCCGCCAAGGGCTACGACTCGGCCTCGATCCGGGAAATCGCCGACGCCGCAGGCCAGAACGTGGCCTCGATCGCCTACTACTTCGGCAGCAAGAAGAAGCTCTACATCGCCCTGCTGGAGGGCATCGGCGGACACTTGCGTGAGGTCTTCGCCGCCTCCGCGGGGGAAATGCTGGCCCGTCTCGATGGCGGCACGCTGGAGTCCGCCGAGGCCGTGAGCGGTCTCCAGCAGATGATGCGGACGATGATCGGGCTGCAGTTCCGCGGCGGCGATTTCGACAAGGTCCGCCAGATCATGATCCACGAGCAGACCGCGCCCAGCGACTGCTATCCGATCCTCTACGAGGGCATGCTGCGCCCGCTGCACGAGCGCTTCACCCGCCTGCTCGCCATCGCCCGCGGCGAGGATCCCGAGCAGCCGGAGGTCATCCTCCGCGCCCACGCCCTCTTCGGCCAGGCGATCTCCTTCACCTGGGCGCGGCCCACCATCGTCCGCCGCCTCGGCGTGCGGCAGCTCGATGATTCCCACCTCGGGTCCATCACCGCGCTGATCGACGAGCACATCGACCTCATCTGCAACTCCCACTCCGTTTCACCTAGATGAATCGAAAAATCATCCTGCCCGTAGTCATCCTGCTCGCCGCGGGCACCGGGGCCTATCTTTTTTTCCGCCACCGCGAGGCCGAGGACGCGCCCGTGGTGCTTTATGGAAACGTCGACATCCGCAGCGTGGACCTCGGCTTCCGGGTATCCGGCCGCATCGCGGAAGTCCTCAAGGACGAGGGCGACGAGGTGAAATCAGGCGAGTCGCTCGCCCATCTCGATCCCGCCCCTTTCGAGGCCAGCCTCGCCTCGGCCCAAGCCGCGCTGCAGGCCGCCGAGGCCGATGAAGCCCTCAAGCGCGCCGGCTACCGGCAGGAGGACATCGACCAGGCACGCGCGTCGCTGGGTCAGGCGAAAGCCCAGCTCGACAGCGCCACGATCACCTTCGAGCGCCAGTCGAAGCTGGTCGAGAAAGGCGCCGTCGCCCGCCAGACGTACGACGACGCAGCAGCTGCCCGCGATGTCGCCGAGCAGCAAGTGAAGGTCGCGGCCGCCAACCTCGCGCGGCTCGAAGCTGGTTTCCGCCAGGAGGAGATCGAGGCCGCCGCCGCCAACACCGCAAAGGCCCGCGCCGCCGTGAAGACCGCGGAAATCCAGCTCGCCGACACCGAGCTGACCGCGCCGGCCGATGGCATCCTGCTGACCCGCGCGCAGGAGCCGGGCGCGATCGTGCCCTCCGGCTCGACCATCCTCACGCTCTCGCTCGAAAAGCCCGTGTGGGTCCGCGCCTACCTGCCCGAAGCCCAGCTCGGGAACTTCCCGCCCGGAACCGAGCTCCGGCTTTTCTCCGACAGCCGACCGGACCAAGCGTATCACGGCCACGTCGGCTTCGTCTCGCCGCGCGCCGAGTTCACGCCGAAACCAGTCGAGACCGAGGAGCTGCGGACCTCGCTGGTCTATCGCATGCGGGTCATCGTGGACGATGCCGACGGCTCCCTGCGCCAAGGCATGCCGGTCACCCTCAAGGCCGACGTTTCCGAACCCTGACCCCTCGCCATGGCCGACACGGTCGTCAGTTTCCGGGACCTCACCAAGAGCTTTCCCGGCATGGAAAAGCCCGCGCTCGATGCCGTGGCGGGTGAGATCCGGACCGGACTCATCACCGGCCTCGTCGGGCCCGATGGTGCGGGAAAAACCACGCTGCTCCGGCTGATCGCTGGCCTGATGCAGCCGGACTCCGGCGAGCTCACGACCCTCGGCGTCGATCCCCTGCGCGAGGCCGCGACCATTCGCGGCGATGTCGGCTACATGCCGCAGAAGTTCGGCCTCTACGAGGACCTGACGGTGATCGAGAACCTCAAGCTCCAAGCCGACCTGCGCGACATCACCGGCCGCGAGCGCGACGAAGCCTTCGAGCGGCTGCTCACCTTCACCGACCTCAAGCGTTTCACCGGACGCTTCGCCGGCAAGCTGTCCGGCGGCATGAAACAGAAGCTCGGCCTCGCCTGCACGCTGCTTGGAAAGCCCAAGCTGCTGCTGCTCGACGAGCCCGGCGTCGGCGTCGATCCCATTTCCCGCCGCGAGCTGTGGGGCATGGTCGAGGACCTCGTCCGCCAAGGCATCGCCGTGGTCTGGAGCACCGCCTATCTCGACGAGGCCGAGCTCTGCGGCACCACTCTGGTGCTGAGCGAGGGGAAGATGATCGCCGACGGCACTCCGGCCAACATTTCCGCTCCGCTCAAAGGCCGCTGCCGCCAGCTGCGCAATCCCGGCCACGGCAAGCGCAACCTGCTCGTCCACGCGCTCGATCGACCCGAGACGACCGATGGCACCATCCAAGGCGACAGCCTGCGGCTCACCTTCCAGCCCGATGCCCAGCCGTTTCCCCCGGAGGAAATCGGAGCTGCGAAGGAGGCAAAGTGGGTCGAGGTCGCTCCGCGCTTCGAGGATGCCTTCATCGACCTGCTCGGCGGCGGCCCGCCCGGCGAGTCGGTGCTGGCCAAACACACCAAGCCCATTCCCGGCGAGGGCGAGGTGGTGATCGAGGCTCACGAACTCACCAAGCAATTCGGCGATTTCACCGCCACCGATCACGTCAGCTTCGAGGTCAAGCGCGGCGAAATCTACGGCCTCCTCGGACCGAATGGCGCCGGGAAATCCACGACCTTCAAGATGATGTGCGGCTTGCTCAAGCCGACCTCCGGCACGGCCCGCGTGGTCGGCCTGGACCTCCGCCACAGCGGCACCAAGGCCCGCCAGCGGCTCGGCTATATGGCGCAGAAGTTCTCGCTCTACGGCAACCTCCGCGTCGCCCAGAACCTCGCCTTTTTCGCCGGCGTCTACGGCCTGCGCGGCCGGGCCGGGAAGCAGCGCATCGACCAGCTGGCCGAAATCTTCCACCTCGGGGATTTCCTCTCCGCCAAGACCGACTCGCTTTCGCTCGGCTACAAGCAGCGCCTCGCGCTCGCCTGCGCCGTCCTCCACGAGCCCGACCTGCTGTTTCTCGACGAGCCGACCTCGGGCGTCGATCCCGTGACCCGTCGCGAGTTCTGGACCCACATCAACGGCCTCGTCGGCCGCGGCGTGACGGTCATGGTCACCACCCACTTCATGGACGAGGCCGAGTACTGCGACCGCATCGGCCTGGTCTTCCGCGGCCAGCTCATCGCCGCCGGCACGCCCGATGAACTCAAGGCCGGCGTGGCCACCGACGAGCGGCCGGACCCGACCATGGAGGACGCCTTCATCGACATCGTCACCGGAAAGGAGGACTCGTGAAACACCTGTCATTCCGCCGACTCCGCGCGCTGTGCTGGAAGGAAACGCTGCAGATTTTCCGCGATCCCAGCAGCAACCTGATCGCCTTCATCCTGCCGATGGCGATGATGGTGATCTTCGGCTTCGGGCTGAATCTCGACTCCAGCCGGCTCCACCTCGGCTTGCTCAACGAATCCACCGGCGCCGCCGCCAACGGGCTCGCCGGGGCTTTCGTCCACTCGCCCTCGTTCGAGGTCCGCGTTTTCCACGACCGCGGGGAAATGGATGCCGCGCTGACCGACTCGAAGATCCGCGGCTACGTCGTGATTCCCCAGGATTTCGACCGCATCCTCCAGTCCGGCGGCGAGAGCGCGCCGGTGCAGGTGGTGGCCGACGGCTCGGAGCCGAACACCGCGCGTTTCGTCGATGCCTACTCGAACGGCATCTGGAGCTCGTGGCTGACCAGCTACTATGAAGACCGTGGAAAAACGCTGCCCAGGGACATCGAGATCGAGCCCCGCTACTGGTTCAACCCCTCGACCCGCAGCCGTAATTTCCTGATCCCCGGCTCGGTCACCGTCATCATGACCGTGGTCGGCGCGCTGCTCACCTCGCTGGTCGTCGCCCGGGAATGGGAACGCGGCACCATGGAGGCGCTGCTCGCCTCGCCGGTCACCCGCCCCGAGCTGCTGCTGAGCAAGGTGATCCCGTACTACGGGCTCGGCATGGTTTCGCTGCTGCTCTGCGTGGCGGTCGCGCACTGGCTGCTGGGCGTTCCTTTCCACGGCTCGCTGCCGGCTCTGGTGCTGGTCGGCAGCTTCTTCCTGCTCAGCGTGCTCGGGATCGGGCTGCTGCTTTCCACCGTCACCCGCAACCAGTTCAACGCCGCCCAGGCCGCGCTGAACGCCGCCTTCCTGCCGGCCACCATGCTGTCCGGGTTCATCTACGAGATCTCCAGTATGCCGGTCTTCCTGCGCGGGGTCACCCACCTCATCCCGGCCCGCTATTTCGTGTCCTCCATCCAGACGCTGTTTCTCGCCGGCGACCTGTGGGAGGTGCTGCTGCCCGACCTCCTGTTCCTGATGGGAGCCTCCGCCCTTTTCCTCGGGCTCACCGCCCGCTCCACCCGGCGCCGCATGGACTGACATGAGCTTTTTCCACCGCATCCGCGCCCTGATCCGGAAGGAACTCCAGGCCCTGCTCGGCGACCCCTCGAGCCGCACGCTGCTGTTCCTGCCGGTGATCATGCAGACGTTGCTGTTTCCCTTCGCCGCCACGCTGGATGTGGAAAATGCCAGCCTGGCCGTGTTCAATCGCGACACCGGTGCGGAGTCGCGCGAGCTGGTCCAGCGCTTCGCCGCCTCGCCCGCCTTCAGCACGCTGCGGAACGTCCACAGCGAGGCCGAGGTCGAGCACGCCATCGACACCCACGACGCGCTGCTCGCCGTGAACATCCCCGAGGACTTCTCGCGCAAGCTCGCCCGTGGCGAGGCCGCCCCGCTGCAGGTCGTTCTGGACGGTCGCCGCTCGAACGGCGCCCAGATCGCGCTCAGCTACCTGCAGGGCATCACGCAGGAGTTCACGCTCGACCGCATTGATGCCGCCGGCCGGGTGCTCCCCTCCACCGTGGTCACCCGTTTCCGCTACAACCCCAACCTCAACTACCGGCACTTCATCCTGCCGAACCTGATCGCCATCATCACCACCATCGGCGCGCTCATCGTCACCGCCCTGTCGGTCGCCCGCGAGCGGGAGCAGGGCACCTTCGACCAGCTGCTCGTCTCTCCGCTCACCCCGGAAATGATCATGATCGGCAAGGCCGTCCCCGCCATGCTGGTCGGCTTTTTCCAGGCCACCCTGATCCTCTGCGCCGCGGTCTTCATCTATCAGGTCCCGTTTCGTGGCAGCCTGCTGCTGCTCTATGCCGGCATGTTTTTCTACAGCTTGGCCTTGGTCGGGATCGGACTCTTCATCTCCTCGCTGTGCAGCACCCAGCAGCAGGCCTTTCTCGGTGCCTTCTCCTTCATGATGCCGGCCATCATGCTGTCCGGCTTCGCCGCGCCCGTGGAAAACATGCCGCACTGGCTGCAGATCGCCGACTCCGCCAACCCGGTCCACCATTTCGTCGAGGTCGTGAAGGGCGTGTTCCTCAAGGACGCCCCGGTCGGACACGTGCTGGAAGACGTCGTCCCGCTGATCGGGATCTCGTTTTTCACGCTCGGCGCCGCTTCGCTTCTGTTCAGGAAACGGAGCACTTGAGCCGGGAGACAGGATCCTTATCATCAGCATCGCTGAAGTGGTGCATTTCGGAGTTGTCCCTCTCCGAGTCGCGACGCTATTTCTGGATCGTCGGAAAACGCGCGTCCACCCCAACCTCCCACCTCATGCGATCGATCGTCCTGCCCGGCCAGCTGTTGCTCTGGCTCCTATTGCTTCTGGCCCCGCTCGTGCGTGCCCAGTCGGTTCTCACCCAGGACAGCAGCGGTGCCTGGGTTCCGTTGGCGGAAAACAATGACATCTCCGGACGGGTCCTTTCCCGCACCGACCGGATCTACCGTCTTTATAACGACAGCGACGCCACCCTCTCCAACCCCAGCTTTTCCGAGATCGAGCAGCCCGCGGTTTTCGACATCCAGTTCACGACCTCCGCCGGCGCCATCCCGGTCGGCGAATACCGCGAGTTCAGGGTTCGCTTCGAGCCCCAGCAGGAAATGAACCGCCAGGTGATCATTGCCATCGAGTTTTCAGCTCCCGCCGAGACCTTCTACTTCGGCCTCCACGCCGTCGCCACCGGCGAACCCAACATGAGCATCTACGGCTGGGGAGAATATCCCAATGGCAGCTCGACCCCGATCGCCGATGCCAACGGCAGCACCTTCTACTACGGAGTGACCGATTTCGGCACGGTCAACATCGCCTCCGGCGGCACCCGAACCTACAACTTCAAGATCATCAACAGCGGCAATCTCCCGCTGACCATCCATTCCATTTCCAATCCCAGCTCCGACTTCACCGTCCAGGGCATTTCCCCGACGCCCTCAGCTCCGCTGGTCGTTCCCGCCCAGTCGTCGTCGGACTTTTTCACCATCCTTTTCCATCCCCAGACCGAGGGCAACAAGTCGGCTGAAATCAGCTTCAACACCGACAACGAGCCGGATCCGACCTACAGCATCTACGTCAAGGGTGTCGCCTCGAACTCGCTCGCCGACATCGACGTGGTCTATCTCACCGATGGCACTCCGAGTTTCGGACTCTACGATGGCATGTCGTTCTCGACCGTGGCCGACATCGGGGGGACCACCCAGAAACAATTCCGCATCCGCAACCTCGGCAGCCAAACCCTCGTGGTCTCCAGCGCCACCGCCAATGGCACGACCGTGCTGCCGGGCGCCAGCATCACGGCCAACGGACAGGTGGACTTCAATATCCCGGTGACCTCGAACGTCGTGCAGCAGGTGAACTACACGGTCCACATCTACTCGAACGACCCGGATGCCGAGAGCGACTTTCTCTTCACCATGGCGGTGAACTTCATCGACCCCAACGCCCCGCCGGATGTCGATGTCCGCGGTGCGCCGCTCGGAGGAACCATTTCCTCGGTCAGCGCGATCTACATCATCCAGAACGGGGCCGATGCCGCGGCCGCGGTGAAGGCCAACGGCACGAAGTACGGCAGCCGCAATACTTTCGGCGACGTGCGCGTCGTGAACGACTCCGAAACCCACACTTTCTGGGTCCGCAATCTTTCGGCCCAGAATCTCGAGATCGGATCCTACTCTTTGTCCGGGGCGGCCGCGGGCGAATACATCGTCGCCAACTTCCCCGCCAACACGACGCTGGAACCCTACCAGATCAAGTATTTCACCATCAAATTCGACCCCGACCTCGCCGGCAGCCGCGAGGCCGAGTTCTCCTTCGCCACCAATTCGCCGGGCAAGGAAACCTTCAACTTCACCTTGGTCGGTCCCGCCGTCGACAATCCGATCCAGGACCTCGTCGTCGACCGCTACGACGCCTCGGACAACAACCCGCTGCCCATCGCCAACGGCACCGTCATCCAGCGGGCCGCTCTGGAAATCAACGACGCCCCCACCCCCGAACAAACCCTCCGCCTGCGGAACGTCTATTCGACCGCCATTCCGCTTGAGTTAACCGGACCGATCACTTCAGACCGTCCCGAGATCACCTTCCAGTATCTGTATGGGAGCACCCAGCCCGCCAGCTATCCTTACGAAATCGTTGCCGCGTTCTTCTTCAAGCCCTTGATCACCCTCGCTCCCGGCACCCCCGACCCGCTGGTCGCCACGATCAGCATCCCGACCAACGATCCCGACACCCCGGTCTTCACCTACACGCTCGAAGCCCGCGTTTACGATGCCACCCAATATCCGCGACTCACGCGCATCGAAACGGAAACCACCTCATTCCAGGGTCCCGACCGGCTGCGGGTCCGGTTTTTCGGCTACGGGGACCCGCGCGTCACCTACCGCATGAGCTTCAGCCATGACCTCGATACCTGGAGCATCTACAACCAGCCAGGCATGCTCTATGTCAACAGCCCGAACTCCAAAGGCACCCTGTCCGAGCAGAAGTTCGCCGAACTGATCGTCGACAAAGCCGTGTGGCCGAAGCTGTTCTCCCGGATCGGTCCGCTGAATCCCTGAGCCCCACCCAAGCTGGACTCCCGGACGCCGGGGCGCTATCCCGTCGCCCCACCCGTGCCCGAGACCGACGACATCCGCAACCACCTCGCCTCCTCCGCCTGGACGGAGCGCTTCGAGGACGAAGTTCTGCTCGTCGCCAGCAAGCTGAAGGGCAAGGTCCGCGCCCTCAAGGGTGCCTGGGAAAACGACCAGTTCATCCTCAGCGCCGAAGTTGCCGGCGAGCCCTGCGAAATCATCCACTGGCAGGAAAACGGCGTCTGGGCCTTCGAAACCGAGTGCCCCTGCGACATCCGCACCTTCTGCCCCCACGCCGCCGCCACCCTCCTCGTCGCCAGCAAGCCCGCCAAACTCCGCGACCTCCTCGCCGAACGGAGCGCCGGTCTCCAGACCGGCATCCTCCCCGCCGCCGCCCCAGCGGCGCAAGATCCCTCATCTGCCATCTACCATCCACCATCTTTCCATCTAAGAGTAACCCGCGAACCCACCGACTCCAAAGTCGTCCGTCTCCTTCTCCAGGCCCTCAAGATCCCCGACACCGGCGAATGGGTCGTCGCCCGCCCCGAAGCCATCTACGGCGGGCACCGTATTTCCCTCTCCGGCAAACCCGGCCTGCGCGAACACCCGCTGCCCGACGGCTCCGTCCTCCTCCGGGACCCCGCCGCGGAAATGAACGCGATCCTCCAGCTCCAGCAAGCCGGCCTCGCCTCCCTCGGCTCCCACGCCCAGTTCCGCTTCCTCCTCGCGCTCGAAAAAAATCGCCCATCTTCAATCGAAAACCGGCAATCCGCCGCCCTCTGGTTCCCCAACCCCGGCCACGGCACGCTCGACCAATTCTGGCCCTGGCTCCGCGCCACCGGCGTCGCCCAGCTCGAAGCCCAGGGCTGGTCGGTCAGCTTCGACACCGACGTCGGCCACGAAGTCATCGTGCTCGATCCCGACGCGTTCAAATACGTCCTCGAAGATGACGGCACCGGCTGGTTCCACCTCTCCGTCGGCTTCGATGTCAACGGCTCCCAGCTCGACCTCCTGCCCATCCTCGCCCAGCTCCTCGACCGCGGGGCCACCGAGATCACCCTCGAGTTTCCCGCCGAGGGCAGCTTCCTGCACCACCTCGACGACGGCCGCGCGCTCCAGCTCCCCGCCGACCGCATCCGCCGCATCCTCAAGCAATTCTCCGCACTCCTCGACCCCCGCCGTTTCAAAGGCTCCAAGCTCAAGCTTCACCCCCTCGACGCCGCCACCCTCGCCCACCACGACCCCGAAAAGTTCAATCCACCCCCCAAGCTTGAACAGCTCATCCAGTCCCTCAGCTCACCGCTGAAAACTGAACACTTGAGACTTGAAACTCCCGCCAGCCTCCAGGCGGAGCTTCGAGACTATCAGAAAGACGGCTTCCACTGGATGCAGTTCCTCACAAGGCATAATTTGCACGGCATCCTCGCCGACGACATGGGCCTTGGTAAAACCATGCAGACGCTGGCCCACATCCTCGCGGAAAAGGAAGCAGGCCGCATGGATCGACGACCCGCACTCGTTGTCGCTCCGACCTCGGTGGTCCCGAACTGGCTCGCCGAGGCGAAAAAGTTCGCCCCCTCGCTCCGCCCGCTCGTCCTCGAGGGTCCTCAGCGGAAAAAATACTTCCGCTCCATTCCCTACGCCGACCTCGTCCTCACGTCCTACGCGCTGCTCCAGCGGGACATCGAGAAACTACGAAGCTTCCAGTACCACCTCGTCATCCTCGACGAGGCCCAATACATCAAGAACCCCGCCGCCAAGGTTGCCAAGGCCGCCTGCGAGCTCGACGGCCGCCACCGCCTCTGCCTTTCCGGCACGCCCGTCGAAAACCACCTGGGCGAACTCTGGAGCCAGATGCGTTTCCTCATGCCCGGCTTTCTCGGCGGCCAGGAGGACTTCAACCGCCGCTTCCGCAAGCCGATCGAAAACGAAGGCAACGAGGAAAGGCAGCGCGCCCTGAAAAACCGCGTCGCCCCGCTCATCCTCCGCCGCACCAAGGACCAGGTCGCCAAGGAACTTCCGCCGAAAACCATCCTCGTCCATCCCGTCGAACTCAACACCGCGCAAAAGGACCTCTACGAAACCGTCCGCGCCACCATGGACAAGCGCGTCCGGCAGGCCATCGCGATCAAGGGACTCGAAGGTTCGCGCATGTTGTTTTTGGAAGCCCTGCTCAAGCTCCGCCAGATCTGCTGCGAGCCGAAGCTGCTCAAGTTCGAGAACGAGTCGAAGCTCGAAGCCGACGCCGCCGGCTCCGCCAAGCTCGACTACTTGGCCGACCTTCTCGACACCCTCGTCGAGGAAGGCCGCCGCATCCTGCTCTTCTCGCAGTTCACCAGCATGCTCGACATCATCGCCGCGCACCTCCAGCAGCGAAAGATCCGCTACCTCATGCTGACCGGCGGATCCAAAAACCGCGGCGAGTTGGTCGAGCGCTTCCAAACCGGCGAGATCCCGCTTTTCCTCATCTCCCTCAAAGCCGGCGGCACCGGCCTCAACCTGACCGCCGCCGACACCGTCATCCACTACGACCCCTGGTGGAACCCAGCCGCTGAAGCGCAGGCCACCGACCGCGCCTACCGCATCGGCCAGAAGAACCCCGTCTTCGTCCACAAGCTCATCTGCCAGGGCACCGTCGAGGAGCGCATCCACCAGCTCCAACAAAAGAAGAGCGAACTCGCCGACGCCCTCCTCGCCGACGCCGCCAAAGCCGCCGCGCCGGATGCGCAGCTGCTTTCGAACCTCCTCGCGCCGCTGGGATAAGGAGAAGGAGTTTTCAACTCCTTCATCTCCACCCAGCAAACCAAGGAGTTGAAAACTCCTTCTCCAAATTCAGAGATGAACATCAAGCAACTGATCGGCCGGAACAAGCTCCGGTCCCCGGCTCTTGGCAAGGCCGGCGCCATGGGCCAACCTCTCGCCACAGATGTCCTTGAGCCTCCCCGCACCTATCCAGCATTGGATCGCCGCCAAAGGTTGGCGGGATTCGTTCGACCTCAAAGCCATCCGCCGCGGGCTCGGCTATGCCGACTCGCCGCGCATCTCGAAGCTATCCGTCTCACCTGCGGGAGATTCCGAGATCTTGATCCAGGCATCCGTCAAAGGAACCGCGCGCACTCCCTACCAAGTCGAAATCGAGATCTACACCATCGGCTCCGAACTTCACGGTTCGTCGGAGTGCAGTTGCCCGGTCGGCTCGCAGTGCAAGCACGGCGCGGCGATCCTCGAGTATCTTTCCAAGCAGAAGGCTTCGGCCTCAGAAAAACAGGCACCCGCGCCGAAGCTCCCGTCGGAGGTTTCGAACTGGCTCAGACTGCTGGAAGTGGAGAGCGGCAACGTCCACCGGAACCCCGCCACCAACTACGATTTCCTCGCCTACTGCATCGAGCCGCCATCGATCTACGACAGCTCCCGTAGTCCGGTGCTGGAGCTGCGCAAGGCGTCCGAAAGCCCCCGCAACGGCCTTCGAGTGACGAACACCCGCGCCCGCGCGGACGCCTCTTCACCCGCCGCCTACTTCGCGCCTGAAGACATCCCGCTGGTTGCCATCTACCAGGCGTTCGCAAAAAACAGCTACCAAACTCCTCAACTTCGCGGCGCGGCGTGGACATCCCTTTTGGCGAACGCTCTGGAGCGGGGTCGGCTTTTCTTCGGCAGCGCGGAAACCGCCTACATCCCGCTCACGGCAGGCCCGGCGCGCAAGGTCTCACCGGTCTGGTCAGAGACGCCGGATGGCGACGCCCGCCCGGCGCTCGCGTTCGATGGAGATTCCCAAAGCGGCCTAATTTTCGTTCCCACCGAACCGCCGGCTTACGTCGACCCCCGACACGGGCTCTTCGGCCGGCTGGAATCCGAGCTTCCCGCCGCGACATTGGAGCGCTGGCAGAACGGCCCTCTCATCTCCGCGAACTCCCTGTCTCTCGTCGAGACTGCCGCCGCTCCACTGGCCTCCGCCGGTCTCCCCTCGCCGATCTCGCGGCCCACCGAGCAGCTTCCGCGGGTCGGTCCCACGCCACACCTTCGACTCGTCAATGCCAACATCGGCCCGCGCTACCGGCCCTTTAAATCGATCATCGGGCGGCTCCGCTTCACCTACCACCACTCGCCGGAACTCAAGCCCCTCACGAACAAGCAAAACCCGGAGACCGGCTGGGTTTGCGACGGCGTCCGCTATGTCACCGTGCGCGATCTCAAGACCGAGCGGCGCCTCGAAAAGAGCTTGAAATCTTGCGGCCTCGAAAGCCTCCGTGCGCTCTTCGGATCCTACGAAGTCACGCAAGAACACCAGCGCGACGTCACGGTCGCCGAGCCCTTTCCCTCTATCGAGGACGCCTGGTTCGGATTCCTGAATGACTATGCGGAGGACCTCCGGTCGAAGGGCTGGACGATCACCATCGATCCCGCCACCGGGTTGATCATCCACGATGTCTCTTCCTTTGTGCCCGCTCTCGAGGCCGAAACCGACCACGGAATCGATTGGTTCCGCTTCGACCTCCATGGCGAGTTGGGAGGGGAAAAGATTTCCCTCATCCCCTACATCGCCGAGGCGATCCATCGCGGCTTGCCCGATCTCGACTCGATAGAACTTCCGGAGTTCCTCGTCTTTCCCCATGAGAACCCCGAAAAGGGGTTTGTCCGCCTTCCCGCCCGGCCATTTCTCGAGCTGTGCCACCACGTCGCCCACCTTTTCCAAGGGCATTCTGGTTCCCCTCCTCGACTCGACCGACTTGCCGCCGCCGGCATCGCCCACACCTTGAAAATCGATGACTCGGAGACCACGCGTGCTCTAGCAGATTTCGGCCGCAAGCTTTCCGACATCAGGGGACTACCCGCCATCGCTCCACCGGCGAAACTTCAGGCCGAGCTGCGACCGTATCAGCTCGAAGGCTACCGCTGGCTCCGTTTCCTCGCCGATCACCGGCTTCATGGCATCCTTGCCGATGACATGGGGCTCGGCAAAACCGTCCAAACCCTCGCCTTCATCGCCGGCACCCTGCCTCCGAGAAAGGAACGGAAACCTTCGCTGGTGATCGCTCCCACCAGCGTCATCACCAACTGGGCCGCCGAGGCGGCGCGCTTCACCCCGGACCTCCGCACGCTGCTGCTCCACGGTCCCGAACGCAAGGGTCGCTTCGATCAAATTCCTACGGCAGACCTCGTACTTACGTCTTACCCTCTCCTCATCCGCGATCACGAAACGCTCGTCGCCCAGGACTGGCACGCGCTGATTCTCGACGAGGCGCAGTCGATCAAGAACCCCCGCACCGCCCTCGCCAAGAGTGCCTGCTCGCTGAAGGCCGACCACCGATTCTGCCTTTCCGGCACGCCGATGGAAAACCATCTCGGTGAACTCTGGAGCCTCATGCGCTTTCTCATGCCCGGCTTCCTCGGCGACAACGACACCTTCCGCGAAACCTACCGACGACCCATCGAGCGCGACCGGTCGCCACAGGCCCAGCTCGCGCTGAACCGACGCGTCGCCCCGCTCATCCTGCGCCGGACCAAGGACCAGGTTGCAACCGATCTCCCCGCCAAGACCGAAGTCGTCCATCACCTCGACCTCAGCCCTCGCGAGGCCGACCTCTACGAAGGCGTCCGCGCATTGATGGACAAGCGCGTCCGCGCGGCCATCGCCGAGCAAGGCCTCGGGCGCTCGCACATCATCGTCCTCGATGCGCTGCTCAAGCTGCGCCAGGTCTGCTGCCACCCCGCTCTCCTGAAGACGCCCGAAGCCGCTAAAATCAAGGACGCCACCAAGCTCGCCTTTCTTACCACCGATCTCCTGCCCACCTTGCTGGAGGAAAATCGACGCATCCTCCTCTTTTCGCAGTTCACCACGATGCTCGACCGCATCGCGGCTCATCTCGAAAAGCGCAAGGTTCCTTTCCTTCAACTCACCGGGCAAACCAAGAACCGCGCCGAGTTGGTAAAGCGGTTCCAGACCGGGGAGGTCCCCGTTTTCCTGATCTCGCTCAAAGCCGGGGGCACCGGGCTCAACCTCACCGCCGCCGATACCGTAATCCACTACGACCCGTGGTGGAATCCGGCCGCCGAAAACCAAGCCACCGACCGCGCCCATCGCATCGGCCAGACCAAACCGGTCTTCGTGCACAAACTCATCTGCCGCGGCACCATTGAGGATCGCATCCTCGACTTGCAGAAACACAAGGCCCGCCTCGTGGAATCGCTCCTTTCCGAAGAAACCACCGCGCTGAAGCTCGATTCGGAAACGCTGTCGCAACTCCTCGCCCCGTTGGGATAAGGAGAAGGAGTTCTCAACTCCTTCATTTGTGTCCCGATACCCGAGGAGTTGAAAACTCCTTCTCCCGATTCCAGGTCGCAATCTCTCGCTCTTCCCTCTTCCCAATTCCTCCGCCTCCCGCATCATCCCACCCATGAACTTCAACATGCCTTTCCCCCATGACTCGGATTCCGACGAGCCGGTGGTCCCCGAAATCCCCGCCGATCTACTGGCGGAGCTTTTCACCGCCGCCGCCGAGACGCTCAAGGTCCGGCCATGGGAACGCCTCAGCGACACCGACTGGTTCGCCATTGTCGATCCCGACAGCGGCGACACCCATGTGGTCGCCATCATGGGCGCGGCGAGGCAGTTCTACGCCGTGCATGTCTATCTTCCGCCGGAAGGCCTCCGCTTCTGGAACCATTTCCTCAACACAGGCGAGCCGGACATCACCTTGGGCCAGTACCAGCAGCGCATGGTGTCATGCGAGTTCGTCTCTTGGAACGAGGAGGACCTCGACGAGACGGACATGGCGCGCAACGAGGAGCACGACCCGAAGCTGGTGGTCGATGATCTCGACTCGTTCCTGTTCCGGTCCACCCTACCCGGCTGCGTCAACTGGCACCCGGACGAAGAGGAAGGCCGGAAGCTGCTCGACGCGTTGCGCCTCGTCCCGCGTTTCCTCAGCCAGAAGAAAGAACTCCCGCAGAAATGCTACGAATGCGAATTCGGTGAAATCCTGCCGTGGATTCCGTGTTATCGATTGCCGGATGGGAGCGATCGACGAGAGCCCGGCTCGTGGGAACTCACGACGATCCGATTTCCCGAGGCCGACATGCCCGAGACCTATCTCGCCGATGAACTTTTCGCCGCCCGCGTGGCAGGGCATCCGGTGAAAAAAGACAAGGCTTGGCAGATCGGCAGCTTCCAATTCGGCAAGGCGGTCATTTCAGACGGACGCCCGACCTGGCTGATGTTCAGTGGCGTCGGCGTCGAACCGGATGGCTTCGCCCTGGGTGTGCAGCTGCTGCCCGGCACCGACCCACCGGAACAGGGACTGCGGAGGTGCTTCCTGACCGCTGTCGAAGAAGCCGGCTACCTACCGAAAACCCTGAAAGTCGCTTCACCGCTGGCCCATCGCGTCTTCGCCGAGATCCCAGAGATCAGCGTGGTGATGGAAGACCAGCTGCCGCTGCTCGAAGAGATGCTCGGACATTTCATTTCGACTCATGATGGACTCGGTGGCGAGAACCCCTTCGACGGGCTTTCGCTCGAAGCGATCGAGCAGATTCAAGCTATCATGGGCAGCGCTCCTCACCTCAGCGAGATCACCCCGAGCGAGATGCAGGATCTGGTCGCGCGGATCTCAAGAATCGAAGGCGGTGCGGATTTCCTGCACTCCTTGTTCGGGGATGGTCGGCAACGATGAACTCTTTCTAATCGTCCCACGCCTCGCGGGTGCCTCCCGTCCCGCTTGTGGCGCACAGGCGTTCGAGTTATTAGGGGGAAACGAGGAGAAGGAGTTCTCAACCCCTTCCCCTGATTCCTATTCCCAGGCCTTCGCCCGCTCCACCGCCCGATCCCAGTCGCGCCACTTCGCCGCGGCGTCGATTTCCCGAGGCTCGAAGCGACGTTCCTCTTCCAGCATCGCCAAAATCTCGCGGCGATCTTTCCACATCCCGACGCCCAGCCCGGCGAGAAACGCAGCACCCATCGCCGTGGTCTCGATGTTTTTTGGCCGCACCACCGGTGCACTGCACAGGTCGGCCTGGATCTGCATCAGCAAGTCGTTCATCGTTGCGCCGCCATCGACCTTCAACTCCGCCATCCGATGGCCGGCGTCCCTTTCCATGCAGCGCACCAGCTCGCCGCTCTGGAAAGCGATGCTCTCCAGCGCCGCGCGGCACCAGTGCGCTTTGTTCACGCCGCGCGTCAGGCCGATCGCCAGGCCCCGCGCCTGCGGATCCCAATGTGGCGCGCCGAGGCCGGCGAAGGCGGGCACGATGACGAGGCCGTGGCTGTCCGCGACCGTCGCGGCCAGCTCGCCGACCTCCTCGGAGGTGGAAATGAGGCCCATCTCGTCGCGCAGCCACTGCACCAGCGCGCCGGCGATGAAGACCGAACCCTCCAGCGCGTACTCCGGCTTGCCGTCGATCCGCCAGGCCATGGTGGTGAGCAGGCGGTTGGCGGACATGACCGGCTTCGCGCCCGTGTGCATCAGCAGGAAACAACCGGTGCCGTAGGTGTTCTTCGCCATGCCCGGCTCGTAGCAGCCCTGTCCGAAAAGCGCCGCATGCTGGTCGCCGGCGATGCCCGCGATCGGGAGGCCGTCCGTCGTTTCGGCAATCAGGCCGGACGAATCGACGACCTCCGGCAGCACGGTTTTCGGAATGTCGAGGATCCGCAGGAGTTCGTCGTCCCAGCATTGCCGATGGATGTCGAAGAGTAGCGTGCGCGAGGCGTTGGTGGCATCCGTGAGGTGGTGCTTGCCGCCGGTGAGGTGCCAGACGAGCCAGGAGTCGACGGTGCCAAAGGCCAGCTCGCCGGCCTCGGCGCGTTGCCGGACGTTCGGCAGGTTCTCGAGCAGCCAGCGCAGCTTGGTGCCGGCGAAGTACGGGTCCAGCCGTAGTCCGGTGCGGCTGGCGAAAAGCCCGGCGTAGTCGGCGAGACCGCGGCACATGTCCGCCGTCCTTCGGTCCTGCCAGACGATCGCCGGATGGACCGCCTCGCCGGTTTCGCGGTCCCACAGCACGGTCGTCTCGCGCTGGTTGGTGATGCCGATCGCCCGCGCGCCGCCGGTTTTTTCGAGCACCTCGTCCATCACCGCGAGCTGCGAGTCGAGGATCTCGCGCGGGTCGTGCTCGACCCAGCCCGGCTTCGGGTAGTGCTGCGGAAACTCGCGCTGGGCGGAGGCGACGACCTTTCCGTCGGCGTTCACCGCGATCGCCCGCGAGCTGGTGGTGCCTTGATCGAGGGCAAGAATCACATCCTTCATCGTCCGTCATCCTCGGCGAGCCGGAGCCCTCAGGCAACCTTCCGCTCGTTGTCACGGGACTCGAATTGCCTTGCTGTCCCTTCGATTCTTGTCCTGTGATGGAGTCATGATCACGTCCTCCGCCCCTCACGGACTGCCGGCGATCGCCGCCCTGGCCGCCTTCTGCCTGGCGTCCCCCGGCCTGGCCGAGTTCGACCTCGCTGAAGGCGGTTCGACTTTTCACGACATCGGCGGCCTGACCTACGGCCGGGGGTCGGGTTTCGACTTCCTCCACCATGTCAAGAATGTGGGAGATGAGGAAGCTCCGCCCGCCATCGTGGAATACTATCTCTCCCTCAACACCGTGGTCGATGCCGGGGATTACTTTCTCGGTGGTGTGGAGCTGGAAAAAATCCCGCTCGCCACCGAAGAGCCGGACGGTATGGAAGTCATCGTCGACCTCGAGGTGCCGAACGATATCCCCGGCGGAATTTACCGTCTGGTGTGGAAAATCGATGCCGGCGAGGATGCCAAGGAGTCCAACGTCTCGAACAACTGGGGTATCTATCAGCACGACATCGAGATCATCGCGCCGACGCTGTTCAACCTCGCCGACGACTCGCCCGATCCCGGCCACGATGCCACCACGCTGAGCGCCGGCAGCACTTTCTACGCCCGCTCGACCGTCACCAACCTCGGCCCGCAGATCTCGTCGTCGTTCTCGGTGAACTGGGTGCTCAGCGACGACACCATCATCGGCGATGCCGACGACATCCTCCTGGCGACGATCTCGCAATCGCCGCTCTCGCCGCCGATCGCCGGCTTCAACCAGCCGCGCGTCATCAACCGCCACCTCACCATCCCTTCCAACACCGCACCGGGCAGCTACCGGGTCGGCTACCAGATTCTGGCACCCGGCGACTACCTGCAGAGCAACAACTCGATGCTGCTGCCCGGGACGATCACGCTCTACAACTCGACGCCCGGCCTCGTCGACCTCGGCCCCGCGCTGCTCCCGTTCTCCGGCGTTTCCAACGAGGCTCCCACCAACGCCGACCCCTTCGAGATCTTCGCCTTCGCCACCAACACCGGCGACACCGCCTCCGGCAGCTACACGATCCGCTACTACGCCTCGGCGGACAACACGCTGGACACCGACAAGGACACGCTGCTCATGACCTACGCCCAGCCGTCCCTCGCCCCGGGGGAAATGGACGATCTTCGCCGGACGGTCAACGCTTCACCCCTCACTCCCGGCACCACCTATCAGATCTTCATCCGCATCACGGATGGAAACGACGACTTCCCCACCAACAACATCTGGCGGGTCGGCGAGGTCACGCCCGTGGCAGGGCAGGATGTCGAACTACTAGGGAACTGGGAGTTGCTGGAAGAGAACGCCACCTCGTCGAGCGGGTATTTCCACTGCTACCCGGACGAAGTGGTGCGCTATCGTGGCTCGCTGCGTAACAACTCCGCCTCCACCGCCCGGGTGACCCTCTCCGCCACCTGGGATCACACCCACTCGTCCCGCAGCTACGTCGTTTCCATGGGCCCTTCGACCGACGTCCGCCTCTATGAGACGGCCTTCTCCGCCACCGATCCGGTGCCGCCGTGGAACGGCATCGGGAGCAGCCAGATCCTCATCCCGCCGGGCGAAACGAAGTTCGTCGATGTCGGCATCCCGCTCGGCGAACACAGCGGCGGTCTTTCGAACGACTACTACCGCTTCCCCGGCGGCCGGATCGACCCCTTCGGCGCCGTCTTCGGCTGGGCGACGGCGAACGAAAACTACAACGTCACGGTCAAGGCGACCGTCGTTTCCGGCACCGACATCGTACCTGCGAACAACAGCACCCAGCTCTTCGCCGGCCTCAACAAGTTCATCGACTACAACCTCGGGATGACGCAGTCGAACAACACCGCCTTCGTCAGCAACGTCACCCGCAACCCCAACGGCTCCGTCACCGTCTCGGTCGATGCCGACGTCTACGCCTTCCGCTACGATCCGAGCGGCGGGCGGAGTCCGGCCACCTCGCTGCGGCTCTACATCAATGACGCCCCCTACGGCACCGCGGTGCCCGTGCCCGCCATGCCGAGCGGCGAGACGAGCGAGATTTTTCCCGTGACCCTCACGGAAACGATCCCCTCCTCCTTCACCCCGGGGCTGTATGATCTCTCCGTGCGCCTCGCGGACGGCGGCGAGGCCCTCTGGGATGACCGACGCACCGTGGCGGGCGACTATTTCCTCGGCACCGAGGCCACGTCCGACCTCACCGACGGCGGCAGCGGCTTCCACGACGTGCCCGATACCATCCCCTTCTGGGCCGCCGGGCCGAGCGGTCCCCTGCTCGGCTTCCGCGTGACCAACACCGGCACCGCCGTGCCTCAAACCTCGGTCGTCCGCGTCTACCTCTCCGCCGACGCCAACCTCAATCCCGCCACCGACATCGCGGTCGGCTCCGGCCTCATCCCCACCCTCGCGGCGAACGGTCACGTGAACCTCGAAATCGAGATCGAGGCGCCGTCCGACACCCCCACCGGCGAGTACCATCTCGGCTGGATCCTCGACGCCGATGGCGACATCACCGAGGCCAGCGAGTCGAACAACACCGTCTTCCTCACCGGCTCCACCGTTTTCGTCGGAGAAACCGGGAACCTCCAGGCCGGCTCCAGCATCCCCCATCTGCCCGACGATCCCTGGGTGGCGGAGCCCGGCGGAACCATGCGCATCCTCGGCAGCATCGCCAACGAAGGCATCGCGGCCGGCTCTCACTTCGACCGCGTCCTGATCGCCGACGATGCCGCGTTTTCCAGCAACGTCATCGAGGTCCTCCAGATCGAGCGCGCCTCGGGGCGCCCGCTCAACAGCGACCAGCTCCTCGCCCTCGACGTGCCGATGCCGATCGGTCTCGCCCCGCGCACCACGCCGTATTTCCTCGGCTACCAGCTCGATGCCGGCCACCAGGTTGATGAGTCGGACGAGACCGACAACCTGATCGTCGCCGGCAGCTTTTACGTCATCGACCCCGCGCAGTTCCGCGTCATTGATGCCCGGAAGATCTCCGGCTCGATCTTTCATCTCCGCTGGAATGCGCGGCCCGACCGCAGCTACATCCTCCAGCGCAGCCAGTCGCTCGCCGGCGGCTGGACGAACTACGGCATCGCCATTCCCGGCGAATATCCCTCGATGAGCCGCAGCCTCAGCCAGTCCGGCGAGCGCTGGTTCTTCCGTGTTGTGGAGGAGTAGGAAAACCGCGCATCGAGGCGGCGGCGGCATCGGGGCGGCGGGCATCGACCGCCGGGCAGGGTCCTTGCAGCTTTGGCTCGTCGGCGGGCTGCTTCGAGTCCCCCGCAGCTCGGCTGCTCGCTGCAGCTCCCCTGCTCACCGAGCCCAGCGCTGCGGGGGACTCCGCGCTGCCGATCCCCATGAGGCGCGCTCACCCACCCTGCCCGGCGGTCGATGCCCGCCGCCCCCGCAGCTCGGCCGCTCGCTGCAGCTCGCCTGCTCACCGAGCCCAGCGCTGCGGGGGACTCCGCGCTGCCGATCCCCATCAGGCGCGCCTGCCCACCCTGCCCGGCGGTCGATGCCCGCCGCCCCGCAGCTCGGCCGCTCGCTGCAGCTCCCCTGCTCACCGAATCCAGCGCTGCGGGGAACTCCGCGCTGCCGATCCCGTGAGGCGCGCCTCACCCACCTGCCCGGCGGTCGATGCCGCCGCCCCGATGCTGACAGAGAATCACACGCTGCCGATTTGTGCCCTTCCGGAAGCGCAGCCAGTATCCCGCCTCAATGGAGCCTTTCCCCGAGCTTCCCCAATCCGTCCGGCTGACCGAGATCGCGCCCGGCTATCCGGTGCTGGAGGTCCGCCACCCCCGCTGCACCGCGCGGGTCGCCCTCCACGGCGCCCACGTGATGGAGTGGCAGCCGGTTTCTGCGGATTTCCCGGTGCTCTACCTCAGCCCGGATGCCATCTATCAAGAGGGAAAAGCCATCCGCGGCGGCATCCCGATCTGCTGGCCGTGGTTCAATGCCCACCCGAGCGATCCCTCCCAGCCCTCCCACGGCCACGCCCGCACCCACTTCTGGGAGCTCGATGCGGCCGATGCGGACCCTCTCGGCGTCCATCTCTGCCTCAGCTTCCAGCATGGCGACCTCACCGCCTTCGTCGACATCCTGCTCGGGGAAACGCTCGCCGTCTCCCTCCACACGACCAATCACGGAAACCATCCGGTGCCCCTCTCCGGCGCGCTCCACACCTACCTCGCGGTGGCCGCGGCGGAAAAGGTGCAAATCGACGGCCTCGACGGCGACCTGTATCTCGACACCGTCGGGCCCCGCACCGAGCGCATCCAGGAGGGCCTGGTGTTCTTCGACCGCGAGGTCGATCGGATCTACGAGAACGACAGTAGCGCCCTCCTCGTCGATGCCGACCTCGAACGGGTCGTGGTGGTCGAAAAGGAGGGCAGCCCCTCGACGGTGATCTGGAACCCGTGGATCGACAAAGCCCGGGCACTCGGCGACCTGCCCGACGACGGCTGGCGCGACTTCGTCTGCATCGAGGCCGCTATCGCCAACGACCGTGCCATCATCCTCGCCCCCGGCGGCAGCCACACGCTCACCACCACCATCCGGGTTGAGGACCACTGAGGAAACCGCGAGATGACGCGAATGGCCACGAATCCTCGGGAGGACGCGGAGGCAGCCGGGAGCTCGAAGGCTGAAAGCCTGACACGGGCGTCACGAGGAATCGACCGCCCTGCCGCATCGATGCTGAAAATGCCTGCCCAACCGTGCGATTCGCCCCATTTGGGGGAAATCCTGACTTATCAAAAAGCCCACAAGCTCAACAACCACGGGAAAACCGCCTCCTCGGCGCTTTCGGCATCCGTTTTGCGAAATGGAAACCATCGGTGGGTTCTTCGACTTTCGAAGAACCACCTCAACTCAAACCACGCAAAACCATGAACAAGCTCCAAGTTAAAGGAAACTGGAACGTCGCCAAGGGCCGCCTCAAACAGAAGTGGGGCCAGCTTACCGATGACGACCTCGATTATGCCGAGGGCGCCGAAGAAGAACTGGTCGGACGCATTCAGAAGCGCACCGGCGAATCCCGCGAAGCCGTCGAGCGGGCGATCGACGACGCCAGCCGCGACTAAGTCGACAGACGGCTTTCCCAAGACACCCGGGCAACCGCCCGGGTGTTTGCGTTTCGGAGCGCCGGCTTCAGCCGGCCCGCCCTCATCTCAAAACGGCCAGAACCTCGGGATCAACAAAACGGCGATGATCCACATCAGCAGATTGAGGGGCAGGCCGATTTTGACGAAGTCCTGGAATCGATATCCTCCCGCGCCATAGACATAAGTGTTCGTCTGGTAGCCGATCGGGGTAAGGAAGCTGGCGCTGGCTCCGAACATGATCGCGACGATGAAGGGCCGCGCATCGACATCGAGCGCACCGGCGATCGAGATCACCACCGGGGTGAGCAGGATGGCGACGGCGTTGTTGGTAACAACCTCGGTGAGCAGTGAGGATAGCAGATATATCGCCGCCAGAATGGCAAGCGGGCCGTAGGGCTCCATGGCCGCCACGGTGAGGCCGGCCAGCATTTCGGCTCCGCCGGTGACCTTCATGGCACGACCGATCCCGAGCATGCCGTAGATGAGGAAAAGGATGTTCCACTCGATGCTGTCGTAGGCCTCACTCAGGTCGATGCAGCGGGTGAGGATCGCAGCCACGGCCCCGACCAGGACCGCGGCGGTGATGGAGACCAGCCCGGTGGCGGCGGCGAGCACGACCGCGAGCAGAATGCCGGTGGCGAGCAGCACGCGGGATTTCCGCACGGCGGCGACCGAGGTCTCGTTGAGGCTGAGGAAATCGTCCTCGCGCTGGAGCCGGAGCAGGTTGTGGACGGGACCTTCGAGCAGCAGGGTGTCGCCGAAGGCCAGGCGGATGTCCTGGTAGGTTTGCGAAAGGTTCATGCCCCGGCGATGGACGGCGGCGACGACCACGCCGAACTTCCGCCGCACGCCGGACTCGCGGATCGAGCGCCCGATCAGCGAGCTGCGCGGGCCGATGATGGCCTCGACGGTCTTGACTTCCTCTTCTTCCGCATCCGGGTCGCCCACCATTTCATGGACCATCTGCACGCCCTTCGTTTCGCGGATCTGGGCGAGCATCTTGGGAGTGGCACGGAACCACAGGATGTCGCGCTCCTGAAGGACGAGGGCGTCGAGCGGGATGTCCTCGACCCGTCGGCCGTGGCGGGCGACCTCATAGACGATCGTGCGATGTTTCTCGGAAAAGAGCGGCGACTCGATCAGGCGCTCGCCGGCCAGCGGGGAGCCCTCGGTGATTTCCACCGCGCTGCAGAACTGTCGGGTATCCTCCGCATCGAGCAGGCTGCTGACGGTGTCGCGGTCCGGCAACAGGTGACGGCCGACGAAGTAGAGATAGAGGAAACCGATGACGGCATAGATGGCGCCGAGGCCGGTGATTTCGAAGATGCCGAAGGGCGGCTGGTCGTAGGCCTTGGCGACGCCGGCGACCAGCAGATTGGTGGAGGTGCCGATGAGGGTGGTGGTGCCGCCGAGGATGCTGAGGAAGGACAGCGGGATGAGCAGCTTGCTGGCGCGCATGCCGGAGCGGCGGCAGAAGGCCATGATGACGGGCAGGAAAACGACGACCACCGGGGTGTTGTTGAGAAAGCCGGAGAGCGGGACCACGATCAGGGCCAGCACCAGCAGCACGCGGGTGATCGAGGTGCCGGCCCAGCGGATGAAGCGGTCGGCAATCCAGTCGATCGCGCCGGTGCGGGTCAGCGCGCCGGCGAGCACGAACATGGCGCCGATGGTCAGCGGGGCGGAGTTCGAGAACACGCCGGAGATTTCCTTTTCCCCGAGGATCCCGGCAGCGATGAGGACCGCCATGCCGGCCAGCGCGGCCAGCTCGGTGGGCAGCCATTCGCGGATGAAGCAGACGAAGACCGCGGCGAGGACGCCGAAGGTGAGCCAGAGTTGGAAATGGGAGGCATCCATGCGGTGCCTCACCCAATCGGCGAGGTGGGGAGGGAATCAAGAGGAAGCACAGCGGGCCTTGCCGTGCAGGCGGTCGCTCGGGCGGGCGGCTTGCCGGCCCTCCCTAGACCTCCTCCGCGGCATTCTGCTGGCGGGCGATGTCGTTGAGCGTGAGCCAGCCGAGGAGCTTTCTGGGATCCGCGGCGCTGACCACGGGGACTTGCTGGATGTCGCGGGCGATCATGCGGTTGGCGGCATCGCGGATGGAGGTTTCGATGGTCACGCTGGTCAGGCGCTGGCCTTCCATCAGCTCCGACACGGCGGCGGTGTCGGGATTTTCCTCCAGCTCGTGGAGGGTGATCACGCCGCGCAGTTCACCCTCCGGTCCCGCCACCGGATAGGCGTGGAAGCGCTTGGATTCCTTGGTGATCCGCTTGACGGCGGAGGCGGTGGATTCGCCGGCCTGGATGACAAAGGGTTCGTGGCTCATGATCACCTTGACCGGCAGCTTGCGGTAATCCTGCGCGCCGCGGTAGGCGGGCATGCGGCGCAGCGTCACGCCGTCCTGCAGCAGCAGCGCGTTGTAGATGCTGACCGGTTGCAGCTTTTTGGCGATCTGCCAGGCGAGCATGTTGCCCGCCATGAGGGGCAGGATCAGCGAGTAGTTGCCGGTCATTTCAAAAATAATGATCAGCGAGGTGAAAGGACAGCGCACGACGGCCGCGAACATGGCACCCATGCCGAGCAGCACGCAGCCGCCGATGACCTTGTCGTCGGTGGGGAACATCGGGATCCAGTCGCCGAGGTGCTGGAGGTCGGCCAGGCCCGCGCCAATCAGGCCGCCGAGCATGCCGCCGAAGTAGAGGGTGGGTGAAAACAATCCGCCGGAGCCGCCGCTGGCGTAGTTGAGGATGACGGTGAGAAACTTCATCACCAGCAGCGTGGCGAGGATGCCGACGGTAAGGCGGTCCTCGAACGCGGCGACCAGGCCGTCGTAGCCGATGCTGAACACCGAGTGGTTGGCATCGCCCATGTGCTGGGTGATGAAATATGCCGTCAGGCCGAGGATGCCGCAGGCGAGCCCGCCGATGGCCGGCCGCATCCACGAGGGCAGGAAGCGGCGCTCGTTGAAGAACTCCCGCAGGGTGAGCGTGCCCCAGACGAAGGCGTGCCCGATCAGGCCCGAGGCCAGACCGACCGGCAGGGCGACAAGCATCCACCACGAGGTTTCGAAATCGCCGATCTTGCCCGTGAGCACCGGGTCCTCGCCCAGCAGGGTGCGGGAAACGGCGGCCGCCAGCACCACCGCGACCACCATGCCGCCGAGGGCCTTCATCGAGAAGTTATCGAGCAGCTCCTCGAACACGAAGGTCAGCGCGGATAGCGGCGCATTGAAGGCGGCGGCGATGCCCGCAGCCATGCCGACGGGTGCCATCGACTGCACGCGGGTGGGATCGCGGAAAGCCCAGCGGCCGATGCGCGAAGTGATGGCGGTGCTGATGTGGACGGTCGGGCCCTCGCGACCGAGCGCGTTGCCGAGGCCGACGTAAAGCGCACCGAGAAAGAACCGCCACACGCCGGTGCGGCTGGAGATTTTACCGCCCTTGTTGTAGTAGGCGGCCTTGGTCTGCGGGATGCCGCTGCCCGCCGCATTGGGCGCGAAAAACCGGACCCCCACGCCGACCGCGAGGCCCGCCAGGGTGGGCGCGCCGAGCATCATGGCGATGAAGCCCGGCTTCGGCTGCGAGTGCGCCGTTTCCCACAGCCAGTCGAACATGTGGTGGATGGTCAGGTGGAAGGCCACCGCCGCCAGCCCGCACAGCAGGCCGCCCACCACGCACAAGACGAGGAAACGCTGCTCGTCGCTCAGCTTGCTTCTCATCCAGTCGGGCAAGCTGGCGCGCGTCTTTTCGTCACTCATGGGCAGGTCCGAGCCCGTAACACGCCCGGCCGCGCTTGGCCAGTGGTGATCTGATTTTCCCGGAAACCCGCTACAAATCAGGGTTCCACGACCTTCAGCCGGAGGAACTCGGGCCCGCCCGCGAGCGCGACACCGGACCGCACCACCACCGCGTCGAAGCCATCGCCCAGATCGGATCGGGAAATCTCAATCCCGCCCGCGGGCGCCCAGCTGCCGAGATCCTCCGAGCGCTCGACCGAGTAGGCGAGGTTCTCCGAGCCATTCCGCTGGCGGAAACCCAGCGCCAGGTAGTCCTCGCCGCCATCGCTCACCACGCTGCCCACCACCGTACCGGAGGCGTCGGAAACGGTGGCCGTGGTCCCAAGCGCGAACTCGAGCAGGTTCGCCAGTCCGTCATGATCCGGGTCGGCCTCCGGCCCCGAAATCGCCGGATCGGCCAGCTCCGCCGCACTGAACTGGCCGGCACTCCATGCGGCGAAGGTCAGGGCCTCGCCCGCGCCCGGCGTGCCATGGACCATCGCGCCCGCCTGCCAGCTCTCCGGCAGCGCGGGATCCGGATGCGAGGTGGGATCCACCAGCACCAGCGACACGCCTCCGCCGTCCGGTTCGGTCGGCCACGGATCGCCATCATCATAGGAAAACCCGATCACCGGCGTGGTCAGCGCATAGGAGACCTCGAGCGCCTCGCCGCTGTTGCTGAGGGCTCCGCCATACTCACCCGCGACCGGCAGGCCGCTGCCATAGCGCGCCTCGAAGGCGGCGAGGTTGCTCACGATCACCAGCCGTCCGCCGGGCGCCAGCGTGGTGATCGCCGCTGCGGAAAAGTCGAACTCGATCCCATCCGTGAACGACAGCGCCGACAGATCGAGCGTCTCCGTTTCCGAAACATTCAGCAGCTCGAGGAACTCGAACTCGCCATCGTTGTCCGCCACCAGCAACTCGTCCCCCGTCGGATCCGCGGGGTGATACATGATCTCGGACACCACCAGGTTCTCCGCCAGCAGGTCGACATCCGCCCCGCTGGCCGTGAACTCGACCGGGTCCGACCAGTGGCTCGTCCGCCCGCTGGTATCGACGTGCTGCACCCGCACCCGGTAGGTGTGGCCGGGCACCGCGATGCCGGCCGGCAGCGTGTAGTCCGCGGCGAAGGTGGTGAACGCATCCTCGTGCACCGTCTGGATTTCATAAAGCCGCGGCTGGCCGACCTCGAAATACCCCACTCCCGGCGCGGCGATTTCCGCGATCCGCCAACGCATGCCGGCGAAGGTTCCGTTGCCGTTCGGATCGGAAAACGCGCCGCTCTGGAAACTCAGCGCATCCACCGGATGCTCCGGATCCCCCGTGTCGGCGAGCGTCGGCGTCGCGGGGATCGAGGGATCCGCCGCCTCCGCCTTGAGATACTCAAATCCATACCCCGCCGGCACGCCGTTTCCCGCGGACCAGTTCGCGCCGGGATAGGTGTCCGTGAGGTAGTCGGTGATATGCCGAACGAATCCCTCGTGATCCTGCGATACCAGGGTGCGCACATAGTTTCCACCGAAACGTGAGTCGGTGTAGGGCGAGTAAAAGAAGTTCCCCTTGTGGTTGGTCTGCCCGAAGTGGCTGTCCGGGTCGCCGTTGGTACGAGGGTTGTAGTTCCAAAGGAAGGCGTCGAGGTCGGCCCAGGTGTCGGTCTGGCCGGTCGGATTCACGATCTGTGCGTATTCGTCGAGCAGCTGCCCGATCTGTCCGCCCACGGGCGAGGCGTCGGTCGCCATCAGATCGAGGATTTCCCGGCAGCGGTTGCGGAACTCGAGCGCGAGCTGAGGGTGGTTGAGGATCGAGTTCTGCTGCCGGATCACCCCGGCCTGGTGGGTTTCCGCGATGAACATCATGTCCAGGTCCCACGGCATCACCACCCAACGATCGGTGGTCGGCTCATGGTAGAAGTAATGATTGTAGCCGAAGCGGATATCCACATTGCCCGAGTAGCGGTTCATTGCCCGCATCGAGTAGTAATCCGGCATGTCCATATGGGTCCGCCACCACGCTTCGGTTTGCGCCGAGTTGGAGGCGTTGTGAAAGGACGTCCAATCCGATGAATCGGTGGTCTGCGTGTCTCCCTGCTCCTTCTTGTCGCCGTTGTCGCCCTCGATCTTGTAGACATTGCCATCGGCCAGCCCGCGGTCGTCGAGATAGGACCCGTTCGGTTGTTCGACCGCCAGATAGAGTCCCCACAGGTCGCCGTCATACGGGTCGAAGCGGTTCACCTCGTCCTCGGCATCGACCACGCGGAAGGAAAGGTAGTGGGTCCGCGGGCTCGGCACGCCGGCCAGCCCGTAGAGCCGGAACGAAACCGCTTCATCCAGCCCCGCCATGCCGCGGTTCACCGCGGCCCACGGCGAGGCGCAGGCATTGAGGTTCAGCTTGGTCCATTTCGACGCATACTTGCGGCCCCGGTCATCGCGCGCCTGCAATCTCCGCGCCCGGTTGAAATGGAAGCGCCACTTGTTTTTCCCGGCGACATAGGTCGAGCCCTCGCCGCGGTTCTCGAACTCCACGTGATCATAGACCACCCCGTCGTAAACCAGCGTCCCGGTCATGTGGACGCCATCGAAGCCACCATTGTACTGGGAGTTCGTCACATCCGTTTCATCGGCGATGAGTTGATACACCGGAAGATCATCCATCATCTCCGCGCCGAACCGACGGGTGCCGGAACCGGGCTTGAACGAACCCGTCCAATCGGGAAACGCGCCATACACGAACCAGGCGAAATTCGGCTGTTCGTCATCCGGATACGGCACCGTGAGCGGCGTCCCGTTGCCATCCTCGCAGATCACCCGGTAGCGCACGAGGCGGCGATGCGCCTGGACCGTGCCCGGCACCGTCGCCGTGTAGACGTCGTCCCCCGCCACCGCGTCGCCGCCGGTGCCGTCATCGGTCATCGGCAGCTCGGTCCATTCCGTCTCGTATGCGGGATCGGTCCGCCGGATGTAGTGCCCCGGCTCGACAACCTGGTAGCGCAGCGCGACCGCTCCCACGCCATCGGGGTCGGTGATTTTCGCGGTGACCACCACCGCCTCGCCCGGCGCCGGAGATTGAGGTGAGTGCTCCACCTGCCGAACCTGCGGCGGGACGACCGCGGAGAACGACGAGTTCGCCCTGCCAGGCGTGGGCTCTGCCGATGCGGCCAAGGCGTCCGGTGTCCGCAGCTCGGCATCGATCGAGAAATCCGAGCTGTCGGCCGCTTGGTTCAACGCATGAACCGCCAACACGTTGGTCCCGCCGAACAGGATCCGGTTCGTCTGCGGCAGGGTGATTTCTTCCCAGCCCGCCTCATGGTTCTCTCCGGTCGCGTCGTGGGCGAGCTCACCCGCCGGCGCATGCACCCGCGCAACTTCGGTGCCGTTGATCCATACCACCGCGCCGTCGTCCACGTAGATCCGCAAGGTCAGCGAGGACGGAATGTTCTGGGGATCGACCGTGAAGGTGTGCCGCAGATAAACCGTGGTATAACCGTAGCGCATGTCGGACAGCTCGGTGTTGTCATCCCCATCGCCATAGCCGATCGACGCCCGGCCGAGGAGCCAGCTCCCGTCTTCCGTGAAGGTCGTCCCGCGCCATTGATCGACGGGTGAGGAGGCTTCCGACCAGCCCTTGCGGAAATGCCAGCCGGTGCTGGCGGCGGGCACGTAGGTCACGTTTTCCGGCGGCACCGGCGGCGAGCCGGAGGTCCGCCAGGAACCGCCGAGGTCGTTGTCGAGCGCCGGATTCACCAGCTCCATCGAACCGCCACCACCGCGGGCGCCGGTCGGCCACGGAAAGCCGGCCTGGTAGCTGACTTCATCGATCACCGTCCCGGCCCCGTCCATCAGCGTCACGGTTTCTCCCTCGTTGCTGAGCCCCTTTTCCCAAGGACCCACGGCCGCGGCACCATGGACCGCGAGCAGCGTGGCCGGATCCTCCGCCACCACCAGGAAGCTGCCCGCAGGAATCGAGGTCCCGGCAGCGAAGGTGAAATCCACCGCGTCCGCCAGCTGCCATCCCGACAGATCGACCGCCGCGTCGCCCGTGTTCAGCAGCTCGACGAACTCCGCGCGGCTCGTTTCATCGGCGGGATCGTAGTGGATTTCATTGATCACCACCTGGCCGCCCGCCGGCAGAAGCGTGCCGGCGGCCAACAGGAGGAGCGGGTAAACGTGTCGGGGCGTCATGGCATTGGCAGGCGCCGGGGCCGGTGGCCGGCGCGGCGTCGGACGAGTCTCCTCGATCCCACCCTCTGATCCATTCCCCTTTCCGGTAGATTTCCATGGGCGCGGCAGTTCGTGGAGACGGGTGGTTGAGTGGAATAAAAACCCACGGATATCCGTCTCACAAGCATGCGCTGGCTTGCTTTTCTCCTTTTTGCGTCACTCGTCGCCTGCACCGCGCCGGCGGAAACGACGGCCGTGGAAACCGGCAAGGTCGATTGGCGGCGCGACTTCGATGCCGCGCTCGCCGACGCTCGGGACTCCGGCAAGCCGGTGTTCCTGCTGTTTCAGGAGGTGCCCGGCTGCTCGGGCTGCAAGCAGTTCGGCAAGGACGTGCTCGGCGACGAACGGCTGGTCCGGATCATCGAGTCGGATTTCGTCCCGGTCCTCGTCCGCAACAATGTCGGCGGCAAGGAAGGCGAGATCCGCGAGCGCTACGACGAGCCCGCCTGGAACTACCAGGTCGTGCGTTTCCTCGATGCCGGTGGCACGGACCTCATCCCGCGCAAGGACCGGGTGTGGTCGACCGAGGAACTCGCCCCGCGCATGGTCGCCGCCCTGGAAAAGGCCGGCCGGCCCGTGCCGGAGGAGCTGAAGCTCATGGCCGCCGGTCACCCGCCCGCCGAGGCCGTCTTCGCCATGGGCTGTTTCTGGAGCGGCGAGGAAAAGCTCGGCCGCATCGAGGGCGTCCTGACGACCGAGGCCGGCTACCTCGACGGCCACGAGGTGGTTCGGCTCACCTACGATGCTTCCCGTATTTCCACCGTCGACCTGATCGAAAAGGCCCGCGCCGTCGATTGCGCGGACAAGACCTGGCTGCCCGCCCGCGACCGGCGGGCCGGCACCGCGCGCTTCGAGGAGGACGATTACCGGAAAGCTCCCTCGTCCGACCAGAAGCGCATGCTCCTCGACTCAGCTGTGGCGAAAATCAATCTCAGCGCCGAGCAATCGACCAAGGTCAACGCGTGGTTCCGCAAAGACCGCGACAAGGCGCTGGACTACCTGACTTTCGCCCAGCGCCGCTACCTGGAAAAACTCCACTGAGCGCTCCGCGGTCGTCACCGGCCGGGCCTCACGGTCCAGCTGAGCTCGCGCGTCCCGCCGCCGGGAACTTCGACCACCAGCGTGTGGCCATCGGTCCGGGTCACTCCGCGCAGCTCGAAGCCGGCCCCGTCCCGCGATAGCCGCAGCGTTTCTCCGGCCTGCACTTGCACCTCGGAGGCGATCGCGATGCGGAACTCGAACGCGTCCTTGTCCGGATTGGTCAGCGTCCAGGTCATGGCGTTTTCCGCACAGGCCAATTCCAGCACCGCCCTGCCATCCGACAAGGTCATGCGGTTGGGGCCGGTGAGGGTGAGCTTGCCCAGATTGCGCGGTCCCCAGCCGCCGGGGATCTTCGTGCCGCCGCCCGGTTCGTGGGACATGAACTGCTTGCCTCCGGTCACCAGGCTCGTCACCGAACCTCCACGGCCGGTCTCCAGCGAATAGCCCGGCGTTTCGATCCGGTAAACGGTCGGCTCCGGCTGGAAGGCGAGCGACGCTGGCGGCAGGTCATCGGTCCGGAACGGCACCGCCGGCAGGCCGGCTTCGTTCACCAGGTTCGCGTCCGGCAGCCCGCCCCAGGCGAAACGAACCTGCGGCGGGGTGGACATCGAGTCCGGCGTGAGGACGACCGTCTCCTTTTCCACGCGACCCTCGACGAAGCGGAAATCCCCATCCTTTCCCGCCACCGCCAAGCCGCGGACCGGCTCGCCGTCGGTGGTCTTGAGCGCCTGGTCGAAACTCAAAACGAGCGACTTTCCCTCAACCCGCACGCCCTCGAAGCGCGGCCCGTGCGCCACCACTTCGCTGCCGTAAACCTCACGCCGGGCGATCAGGGCAATCCGCCGGCCGATCTCCTCCTTTTCCCACGGATGCAGGTCGGAGCCATCGGTGGTGTCGTAGCTCACCGCCTGCCAGGCCCGCTCGGTCGCCTCGCAGGCCCGGGTTTCCGCCTCCCTCAGCCAGCCGAAATCGAGCCCGCCCATGGTGCCCTCGAAGGCCGGGAGCTGGACCACGAAAAACGGCAGGTCCGGCTGCCTCCAGGCCTCCCGCCAGCGGCTAATGAGGTTTTCCAGCAGCTCGTCATACACACCCGGGTGCCCGGCATTCGCCTCGCCCTGATACCACGCCGCGCCTTTCACCGGCAGCGCGGTCAGCGGGTGAATCATGCGGTTGAAGAGTTCCGACGCCGGAATGCCGAACATCGACCCGCTCACCTGATCGGCCGGGATTTCCGGCAGGGTCCCCGGCGGCGTCCAGGCCTCGATCGCCGTGCCGCCGAAGCTGCTGTCGATCAATCCCAGCGGCACGCCGTCCAGCTTCGGGTCATCCCGCAGGTGCTTGCCGAAAAACCACGCCACCGCCGAGAACTTGGTCAGCGATTCCGGCGTGCAGCTCCGCCACTCCGCGCCGATGTCGCTCACCGGCTCCGGCGATCCCGCCTTCGGCATGGAGAGCACGCGGACCTGCGGGTTCGACCCCGCCGCGGTGATCGCCTCGGGGCCCCCGATCACCTCATCGAGGCCCATCTGCATGTTCGACTGGCCGGAAAAAAGCCACACGTCCCCGAGCAGCACGTCTTCCAGCAATGCCTCGCCGCCGCCATCGCGCGCGACGATCTCCATCGGCCCGCCCGCCGGCTGCGGACCCAGTTTCACCCGCCAAGCTCCATGTTCGTCGGCCGTGGCCTGTGCGGTGGTCGCGCCCATCGTGACCTTCACCCCGGCACCCGCAGCGGCCGTGCCCGAGAGCTCGATCGGCACCCCGCGCTGCAGCACCATGTGCGAGGCGAAGGGCGGATCGATCGTCACCTCCGCCAGCGCCGTGCCCGCCACCATCCAGGCGGCCAGTAATCCCATCGTTTTCATGCCTCAGTTCTGTTGCGCTTTCTTCAGGGCCGGATCGTCGAGGTCCAGCCGGTAAAGCACCTGATTGTAATCGTAGCGCGGCGTCTTGACCGGATTGCTGCTGAAGGTGTGGGTGTAGGTCCCCTCGAACAACAGCACCGGCGTCTTCGGGTCGCTTAGCTGCCAGTCGATCTGCACGTTGTAAAACGTGTAGTTCTCGTGCGTGGCCACCTTCACCGCCGGTCCCCACGGGCCCTCCGGCGAGTCGCCCTCCAGATACCACACCTCGCCAAAGCCCGACGGCTTGCCGAACTTCTGCTGCACGACCATCACCCAGCGCCGGCGGTATTCGTTCCACGCCACCGAGGCCGAGGCCACCTCGATGCGTTCGCCATCGACCGTGTCCAGCATCCTCGAGCTCTCCACCTTTTCCCACGTCGAGCGGTCCTTCCACGCCTCGTAGGTCGCCGGGCAGCGGAAGTCCGCGGGCCCGTTGAAATACAGCCATTCCTTGCCCTGCTTGTCCTTCCAGATCAGCGGATGGCCGTCCGGATAGGGTTTCGGCGGGCCTTTCTCGTCCCCCTTCTTCTCCCAGAAAACCAGGACCTGCTCGAAGTTCTCCGCGCGGTCATTCCACTCGACCAGGCCGAATTCATAGGGCTCGAGCTGATTCCGGATCTTCGCGTAGGTCGCCACCAGGTGCTCGCGTCCGCGGGCGTCGCGCAGGGAAACGAAGCCCGAAAGCCAGGTCGGGCCGTCACCCGGCATCTTCGCCACGCCCCGCGGCTTGCCTTCCTTGCTACGGAAGTAGTCGTACTTGATCCCCGTCGGCGGCTCGAGCGAGATCAGCGGGTCAAGCGACGTGGTCGCCCCCGAGGTGTCGAAAAAGCCCAACGGGTAGCCCGGCAGGTTGGTATCGCCCCACAACCAGAACAGCCGGTCCTTGTAGCGGGTGAGCTGCACGGTGTCCTGCCCGGTCAGGCCGGATTCCTGCCATTTTTCGAACTCGCCCAGCTTCTGCGATTCGGCGAACAGGCCCGCACCCGTCAAGCGGCCTAGCCGCTTGGCGATCTGCTTGCGCTCGATGGTGATGGTCGCCGCCCCGCCCGGCTCCGGCGTCACGCGTTGGCCCCGGTTTCCAAAACCATCCGCCGCCACCTCGTAGCCGTGGGAAAAAACATGCAGCCAGGTTTCCGTGCCCATGAATTCCGGCAGGTCGAAGGCCACCACGCCGGCGTTGTCGGTGTAAAACTCGACGTCGCTGGTGGTCGTCAGCCGCACCAGCGGGACCGGCCAGCCGTTCTCCTTGTCGATCACCGTCACCTTGAAGGGCACCCGCGCCCCGGCGGGCAGCGCCAGGCCGGCGGCCATGAGGCATCCATGAAACCATCGCATCCCGGAAAAGGACGGAGCGGACCCGGCAAAACTTACGCCCGGGCGTGGCAGCGGGCCATCAGGTCGGGAGCGTTTTCGGTGTGCCGGCTTTCTTCGCCTGGCGCCGCCACCACTCCGCCCGCGAAACGAGAGCACAGAAGATGATCCACGTGGTCAGGTTCTTCGTTTGCGTCAGCACCCGCTCCACCTGGCCGTGGAGATAGGTGATGCCGAGCGAGATCGTGACCGCCATCAGCACCAAGCCGAGCGGGGTTTTCCAGAACGCGAACGTCGCGCGGGTCCCGAACAACATCGTCACCCCCACGAAAAGCATGAAAGCACCGAAGCCGAGCACGCCGTTTTCCGCCAGCATCAGCCAGTAAAGGCTCTCGGTCAGCGGGTTTTTCCGGAACATCTCCGGGTAGATGCGCCGGCCGCGGTTCTCCTCCCAGCGTTCCAGCACGCGCGAGTATTCCAAGCCCCGCGGCCGGCTGTTCGCGAGGCCGTAGTTGTTCCAGCCGATGCCTGTCAGCGGATGATCGTGCAGCATCGCCTTCGACTGGTTGTTGAGCGCAAAGCGCAGGTCGTTCTCCGGCGTGCTGTCCTCGTCCATCCGCTCCATGAAAGTGTCCGCCGCCATCGCCAGCACCAGCACCCCACCCACCGCCCCGGCCAGGCCGAGCGACACCCGCCGGATGGTCAATCCGTGGACGAAGGAGCCGAGCATCACCAGCGCCGAGCCCACCCCGAACGCCGCCAGCGAGGCCCGGGAAACCGACAGCACCACCACCAGCCCGGCCGCCCCGAAGGCCGCGAAAAACAGGCACACGTCCTTCATTTTCGTCTCCTTCGAAATCGCCAGCGCCAATAGCGGGAAGGCGACGAAGTAGGACCACATCGCCATCGGATTCTGGTGCTCGAACCAGCCCATCACCCGGAAGCCGCCCTGCACGTATCGCCCCCACAGGCAGATCACCACCTGCACCAGCAGCGCGATCGCGAAGCCTCGCATCATCGCCAGCACGTCCTTTTCCCCGCGCAGCGCCGCGAACACGCCGACGAAGATGAAGCCCATCTTGGCGAACTTGAAGGCGGGCATGAAGACATACAGCGGCTCCAGCGCCGCCACCACCGACACCAACGAGGCCCCGATCCACAGGAACCAAACCCACAGCCCCGGCGCAAACCAGCGGAAGTCCTTCCGCTTCTCCAGCAAGGCCGCCAGCGCGAAGCCGATCGCAATGGCTTCCAGGAAGTTGAATTCGAAACCCTTGGTGTGCCCGCGGTAGGTCTCGATCGAGTCGAGCATCAAAGTGAAGTCCGATGGCGGCCGCACCAGCTCGAAGGCCATGAAGCCGAGCAGGAATCGCCGCCACCTGTCCCTTCCCTTCATCAGGAAACCGAGCGCCGGTCCGATGCCGAGATAAACGAAGGCGATGACGACGACCTTCAGCAGCGTCTTGACGATTTCCACCCGCACCCAATCCAACAGTCCGCCCCACGACTGGCGAGTTCAAACCCGTCAACACACGAAAGGGCGGCACCCCGCAGGATGCCGCCCTTCGATTCATGGCGCAAAATCCGGATCAGGCCAGCGCCTCCTCGTTGATGCCGTCGCGCAGGAGCTTGCCGGTGGCGAGCTTGGTCAGCTTCTTGTCGGCGGCACCCTCTTGATCGAGCGTCTCGTCAAGCTGCTTCACGTCCTCGTCGAAGCCGAGGATGTCCGCATAGCACTTGGCAGTGCCGTAGCCGGCGATCTCGTAGTGCTCGACGCGGTTGGCCGAAGCGATCAGGACCGCATCGCGGACCGGGCCCCCGGGCGTTTCCTCGCCGTGCTTTTCGGCCTCCTTGACGAGGCCCTTCATGGCGTCACAGGTCTCGCCTTCCGGCGCGATGCCATGCCGGGCGCAGATTTCCTCAAGGCGGGACTTCTGTCCGCGGGTTTCCTCAAGGTGGTCGGAAAAGGCGTCCTTCAGGTCGGAGTTGGAGGCCTTGAGCACCATCTTGGGCAAGGCTTCAATCAGTTGGGTTTCCGCGCTGTAGAGGTCGCGGAGTTGGTCGAAATAGAGTGCTTTCAGATCTTCAATCATGGCTTGGTGGAGTTGTGGTTTGCGGGCGGGATGCCCAGCAGACATCTGGCAGACCTCATGCCACGCCCGAAGTCCTTGAGTTTGCTTGGTTCAGGCGGCGCGATCCGAGCCGGGCACGTCGTTATGCACCGTGCTCCGGTGAAGGATGCATGACTCCATCGGCGGAAACGCAGCATTCCCCGGCCAACTCCACGTCCACCGTCACGTGCGGGAAATCCTCGTCGTCGAGGTGATCCCGAACCCAGGTCTTGAGCGCCACGATTTCCCCACGCGTCGCATCCCCGGCCATCACCACGTGGAAGGTGAGGACGTGCTTTTCCCCATCGAGAGACCAGACGTGCAGGTGATGCACGTCCTCGACCTTCGCCCGCTCACGGAGATCGGTTTCAAAACGATCCGGGTCGAAGGAATCGGGCGTGGTCTGAAGGAACACCGCCATCACCCGCCAGAGGTTGCGGCCGACGTTCCACAGGATGAAAAGCGAGATGCCGATCGACAGCAACGGGTCGATGATCGGCAGGTCCCAGATCGCCATCACGCCCGCGCCGATCAGGACCGCCACCCAGCCAAGCGTGTCCTCGAGCAAGTGCCAGCTGACGACCTGCTCGGTCAGCGAGGAGCCGCGTTTCACCCGCAGCACCGCCGCGCCATTGACGACGATCCCGAGCACCGCCAGCCCGATCATGCCGGGGGCGTTGACCGTTTCCGGCGACCTCAGCCGATCGACCGCCTGCCACAGCACCGTGACCAGCCCGGCCAGCAGCACCAACCCGGTGATGAGCCCGCCCAGCAGGCGGAAACGCCGGTAGCCGTAGGTGTGCCGGGAGGTCCGCCCGCGGCGCGACATGCGCTCGAAGTACCATGCGAGGCCGAGCGAGGCGGTGTCGCCCGCGTCGTGCAGGGCGTCGGCGAGGATGGCGATGCTGTTCGTCCACAGCCCGCCGAAGATCTCCACCACCGTGAAGGCCGCGTTCAGGAAGAAGGCGACCTTCAGGTTGCCCTCGCTGCCATGATCGTGGTGGTGATTGTGCCCCATCAGTGGTCGTGATCGTGCTCGCAGGAACAGGCATACTCGGGATGCTCGCACTCGGGGCAGGTGGCCAGGTTCAGGCTGAAGCGCTCATAGACCGGCTTGGCATCGGCGGACGTCTTGATGCGCACCACCACCGGCAGGCTCTTGCCCTCGGGAAACGCCTTGTCGGAGATCAGCGCGTCGCCGTTCTTGGAAAACGTGAGCCGGGTCGGCTTCGAGCGCTCGCCGCCGGTCACCGTCACTTCCGTGTCGCCGATCGGCCGGACCTTTCCATCGTCGTCCACGGCGGTGATCTTCACCTTGCCGTCGTCCATGCGGTAGAACTCGAGGTGCGGCTCGACCGAGGTCAGCACGCGGCCGCCGTTCGGCGCGGTGATTTTCTCATGGTGATGAGGTTCTTCGGCTTGGGACAGCGGGGAAAGTAGGGCCGCACAGGCGGCGAGGATCATTTTGGTTTTCATGGTCGTTTGTCTTTAGATTCAGGCGGCCGCGGCCGCATTGCGTTCGAGGGCTTTTTCCGCCGCACGGCGGCAGAAGCGGAAGAAGAGTGCCGGCGTGACGGCGAGCCCGAGCAGGGTCGAACTCACCAAACCACCGACGATGACGATCGCCACCGGATTCAGGATTTCTTTCCCGGGTTTCTCCGAGGCCAGGACCAGCGGCACCAGCGCGAGGCCGGCGGACAGCGCGGTCATGAGGATCGGCACCAGCCGCTCCTCGGTGCCGCGGATCACCATCTTGCGGCTGAAGACCTCGCCCTCGTGCCGCATGAGGTGCAGGTAATGCGAGATCAGCATGATGTTGTTCCGCGCCGCGATGCCGGCCACGGCGATGAAGCCGACCAGCGTGGCGATGCTGACGTTGTTCAGCGTGCTCCCGGTGTAGAGCACCGCCCCGATCAGCGAGACCGGGATGATGGTCAGCACCAGCAGCACGAAGCGGAGGCTGCGGAAGTACGAGTAAAGCAGTACCATCACCACCAGCAGGATCACCGAGGACATCACCAGGATCGTCCGCGACGCCTCCTTCTGCGCCTGGTATTCGCCCTCGTAGGAAATCGTGTAGCCTTCCGGCAGGTCGACCTTTTCCGCCACCTCGGCCTTCAGCCGATCGACGGCGGAAACAAGGTCGCTGACGGTCGGGTTGATCTGCACCACGAAGCGCCGCCGCGAGTTCTCGCGCAGGATGTTATTCGGGCCGCTGGCCATGCGGATGTCCGCCACCGACCCGAGCGGCACCAGCTGGTCGTCCTTGGTGTCGACGTAGAAGTTCTCCAGCCGCTCCGGATTCTCGCGCCATTCCTCCGGCAAGCGGACGACCAGGTCATACACCCGCACGCCTTCGTAGGTCTCGGAAACCTTCTCCCCGCCCATCAGGCTGGCCATTTCCGAGGTCAGCGCGCCGGGCGTGACCGCGTAGGCCGCGGCGCGCTCGGGGTCGGGCTCGATGCGGAGCTGCGCCACCGGTGCCTGCTGCTCGCCACGCGCTTCCTCGAGGCCGGGGATTTCGCGGGCCACGCCGACGATCTCGTCGCCGATCCGCCGCAGCTCATTGAGGTCGGGGCCGAAAACCTTCACCGCCACCTTGGCCGACACGCCGCTGAGCATGTGGCCGATACGGTCGGCCAGCGGCCCGCTCATGGCGCTGAAGGTTCCGGGGATGCCCTTCATGGTCTCGCGGATGTCATTGATGACCTCCGCGTGCGTGCGGCCGGACGACTCGTCGAACTCGATGTCGAACTCGACCGTCGAAACCGGCACCACGTGGTCGCCGCGCTCGGCCCGGCCGGCGCGGTAGCCGACGGTTTTCACTCCCGGAATCCGCAGCAATCGTTCCTCGGCCGTGTCGGCCAGCTCGGTCGTCATTTTCAACGAGGTCCCCGGACTCAGCGTGGTGGCGACCAGTGCCGTCGGTTCGCGGAAGGCGGGCAGGAAATTGCGGCCCATCTCCGAGTAGGCGATCCAGCTCAGCCACGCGAGCACGCCGGTGATGGCGATGACCAGCAGCGGCTGGGACAGGGCCAGTTTCATCCAGGTTCCACGAAACGCCGCCTTCAGCCAGCGAACGAAGATGAAGTCGCCATGGTCCTTGCCGGGCTTCGGGTTGAGGAGGAAGGAACTTAGTACGGGAATCACCGTAAGTGAGACGACGAACGAGGCCGCCATGCTGACGATGGTCGCGATGGCGATCGGCGTGAAAAGCCGGCCCTCGACCCCGCTCAGCGCCATCAACGGCAGGAACACGAGGATGATGAGGATGGTCGCATAGAGAATGGACGAACGGACCTCGGCGGAGGCGCGCGCGATGACTTCCAGCTTCGGCAGCGGCTGCGTGCGGCTGGCGTTTTCCTTCAGCCTTCGGAAGACGTTTTCCACGTCCACGATGGCATCATCGACCACCATGCCCACCGCCACCGCGAGGCCGCCGAGGGTCATGGAGTTCACGCTCAGATTCATCAGGTCGAAGACCAGAATGGTGATGCCGAGCGAAAGCGGGATCGCGGTCAGCGTGATCAGCGTGATGCGGAAGTTCAGCAGGAAGAGGAACAGCACCACCGCCACCATGATCGAACCGTCGCGGAGCGCTTCCATGAGGTTGTCGATCGAGAGGTGGATGAAGTCCGCCTGGCGGTAGAGCGGGGTCAGCTCGACGCCCTCGGGCATGGTCGCCTGCAGCTCGTCGAGCGCGGCGCGGACTTCCTTGTCGAGCTCCAGCGTGTTGAATCCCGGCGATTTCCGCACGCTGAGGATGACGCCGCGGCGGGCGAGGTTGCCTTCGTCGTCGGGCGTGCCATCGGCCACGCCGAAGCCGGCATCGCCGCGCATCGGCTCGATGTCCCACTGCACCTTGGCGACATCGCGGATGTGCACCGGCCGGTCCTGGCGGTAGGCGACGACCGTTTCCCCGATGACGTCCGGGGCGGTGGTCATGGCCAGGTTGCGGACCATGATTTCCTGCGGCCGCTCGGTGAGGAAGCCGCCGGTGGTGTTGCCGACGGCCTCCGCGGCGGAACTACGGATGTCCTCGTAGGTCACCTGGTGGAGCAGCATCCGCTCGGGGTCGGGCTGGATCTGGAGCTGCTTCACGCCGCCGCCCATGGCCAGCACCTCGGCGATGCCCTTGATCGACTGCAAACGCCGGGCCACGACCCAGTCGGCGGTCTCCCGCAGGTCTCGCGGCGCGATGTTTCCCGTGGTGTCGCGCAGGCCGACCAGCATGATGTCGCCCATCAGCGAGGTCACCGGCGTCATGTAGGGCGTGACGCCCTCGGGCAGCGTCTCGGAGGTGCCCATCAGCCGCTCCTGCACGAACTGGCGCGCCTTGTAGATGTCGGTGCCCCAGTCGAACTCGACGAAGATCAGCGACAGCCCGATGTCATTGACCGAGCGCAGCCGGTCGACGCCGGTCACGCCCATCAGCGAGTTCTCGAGCGGGATGGTGACCAGCGTCTCGACCTCCTCGGGCGCGTAGCCCTTGGCCTCGGTGAGCAAGGTCACGGTCGGTTTGGTCAGGTCGGGCAGCACGTCGACCGGCATCTCGGTCGTCTTCTTGATGCCGAACACCAGCAACACCACCGCCACGGCGAGCACGAGACCGCGCTGGGCGAGGGAAAATCGAATCAGTTGGTTGAGCATCAGGCTTCCTTCCGTTGGGAGTTCCACCAGAGCTGCGCGAAGACCAGGGCGGCGATGCTCGCCGAGATCGCGAACCACAGCACCCAGCCGGGCGCGGAGGAGGCTTCCGCGTGGTCGTCGTGGTCGCCGTCCTCATGATCATGCTCCGCCTTCTGCTCGGCGGTCATCTCGGAGCCGTCCTCGTTGTGCTCGTGGCCGTGGGCGGCATCGAGCGCCTCCTTCAGCGACATCCCGCTGGCCCCGCCGACGAAGCCGAGCGAGTAGGAGCCCCGTGTCACCACCTCATCGCCGGGGAAAAGCCCTTCCTGGACCTCGACCCAGCCGCCTCCCTTTTCGCCGAGCACCACCGGAACGCGGTCGAAGGCGTTGGGCAGGTCGAAATCGCGCACGAACACGACCCGCGAGGCGGGATCGCCCTGGACCGCCGTCTCGGGAATCGCGAGCACGCCGGGCCGCGTATCCACCACGATCTCGAACTCCGCGCGCATGCCGGGCAACAGGCGTCCGTCCTCGTTCGGCACTTGGAAGACGCCTTCCACCGAGCCCGCATCGCGGTTCGCCTGCACCCCGAAGCGCAGCAGCTCGGCGGTCACCGGCTCGCCGCCGAGCGCGGGGAAATGAATGCGTGCGCTGGTACCCTTGCCGATCCCCGCCGCCATCTGCTCGGGGATCTGGGCGACCACCCACAGCTCGGAGCGGTCGGAAATGTCGAGCAGGTCCTTGTCCGGCTCGACCGGCTGGCCTTTCAGCACGTGAGAGGCGGTGATCAGTCCGTCGTGCGGCGCGCGCAGCTCGATGGTCGGCGGCGGGTTGCCCGGCTGGCGGCTCTCGACGCGCACCAGTACCTGGCCCTCGGTGACCTGCTCGCCCATGAAGGCGTTCACCTCGATGGCCCGGCCGGAGATCCGGGAGGAAACGGAATACCGGTTGCCGGGGATTTCCTCGACCCGACCTACGGCGAACACCGTACGTTCGAAGTCGCGCTCCTCGGCGACGACCGTTTCCAGCCGCAGGTTCTTCACCGCGGTTTCGTCGAGGATGACGGTGTTGGAGTCCTGGCCGAGGGCGGAGACGGCGAGCAGGAAATAGATGATGTTCTTCATGAAAACAGGAGGCAAGGGGATGAAACGGAAGATTGAGGTCGGAAAACGGCCGGGCTAGGCTCGGCCATGCCCAAGCGGGATTTGGTGAACCGGCATCGCGAGGAAATCCTCGCGCTGGCGGCGAAGTTCGAGATCGAGAGCATCAAGCTCTTTGGCTCGGTCGCGCGTGGCGACGAGCGGCCGGACAGCGACATCGATTTCCTGGTTCGGCGGAAACCGGGCAGTGATCCGTTTTTCATGCTGGACCTCAAGGAGGGCCTCGAGGCGCTGCTCGGGTGCAAGATCGACCTGATCACCGACCAGCCACTGATGCGTGCGCGACTGCGGGGCAGCATTGAGCGGGATCTCGTCCCGCTATGAGAACGACCGAAGAGCGGCTGAGGGACATGCGGGATGCCATCGACGCCGCCTTCCGGCACCTCCCGTCCGGGCGGTCCGATTTCGAGGCCGACGAGGTCGTCCGCTTTTTTCTGCTGAAACAGGTGGAGATCATCGGTGAAGCGGCGTTCAAGATTTCGAAAGACTTCAAGACCGCCCATTCGGAGATCCCGTGGCGAAAGATCGAGGGCACCCGGCACATTCTGGTTCACGACTACTTCGATGTGAACTGGGACACCCTGTGGGACATCGTCACCCTTCATCTCGAACCTCTCCGAAAACAGGTAGACGATCTGTTGGAGAGACTCGGTGCTGGTTGATGGCTGCGTTGGAGAAAGGGGGGTCATCGTCTCAAGGATTACCGAGGGCGGTCCGGTAGCGCACGCGCGCCAGGTGGAAGTTTTTCAGGGCGTCGAGCCGGGCCGCCGCCAGCTCGAGGCCTTGTTCGCGGGAGCGCAGGACGGTGAAGAGGTCGCCCTGGCCGTTGCGCCATGCCTGTTCAGCGAGGTCGGTCTGCTCCGCGGCCTGCGGCAGCAGCTCGTTCTCGACCTCGCGGGCCAGCTTCGCCCACTCGAGCATTTCGTTGCGCGCCGCCTCGGCCTCGAGGCGGATCGATTGTCCGAGCGCGTCCAGCTCCTTGCGCTTGCGCTCGGCCCGCGCCTCGGCGGCTTCGATGTTGCCCTCGTTCTTGTCCCAGAACGGCAGCGGGATGGTGAACTTCACGCCCACGATCGCCTCTTTTTCCGCCGGCTCCGGAGCATCGACCTTGCGCTCGGCACCCGCGAAAAAGCCCGCCTGCACGTCGCCGTAGCGCTTCGTCCGCTCAAGCGCCGCCTGCTGCTCGGCCTCCAGCACGGCGAGCCTTGCCAGCTCGATCGCCGGCCGACCCTCGGGATCCATGCCTGCCGGCAGGCTCATCTCCGGCAGGGAGCCCGACACCGTCAACGACTCACCCGGCGCCATGCCGAGCAGCGGTTTCAGCCGACCGACCGCCCGCTGTTCCTCGGCCGCGAGGCGCCGGATTTCCGTCGAAAACTTCGACATCGCCAGCCGTGCCTGGCCGGCATCGAGCACCGAGCCCTCGCCCTTGTCCGCGATCTCCGAGGTGAAATCGACCAGCTCCCGCGACACGCCCTGTTGCTTTTGGAGCAGCTCGCCGCGGCCGCGCAGCGCCAGCACCTCGACCACCGCCGCGCGCGCCTCGCCGACCAGCCGGTTGGCCACCTCCGCGACCTCGCGCTGGGCCGACTGGATCTGGGTCGAGCCGAGGTTTTTCTCCAGGCTCAGCCGGTTGGTGACCGGAAACCGCTGGCTCAGCCCGACTTCGAAGCTGCGCTCGGAAAAGCGGTCGTTGTGCTGGAAGCCGACCTCCAGTTCCGGGTTCTCCAGCCGGCCGGCCTGGCGGGCGCGACCGGTGGCTTCGTTGATGGCGAGGTTGGCTGCGGCGAGGTCGGGATTGTCGGCGCGGACGCGGGAGCCGACGGACCCGAGCGTCACCACGACGCCGGGTTCAGCCCACAACGGGCACAGGGAAAGATAGAGCAAAAATGGGAGATACTTCATGAAGACGGAAACCAGTTGATCCAAAGGGTCCGGCGACTCCCCGAGAGGGGCGCACGGAATCAAGGGCGGTCCTTTTGAAAGGAGGGACCGCGGCACGAAAAAATCGCGCCTCAGATCAACGGCGGAGCGTCTTCCTCGAACACCGGCGGGTCCGGCATCCGGTCATGATGCAGGCCCACGCCCAGCAACGAGCCGCCGGGCGGAGACAAGCTCACGGCCGCAAAGTATTCGGCCGAGAGATTCAGGGGCGAGCCGCAGCAGCCATCGTGATGGTGATGGCAGGGGACATGCGGGTTGCCATCCCCGGTGTGGTCGTGATCGCAGGTCTTGCCATGGTCATGACCGTCCACGAGGGCATCGGATGGGGTCTCGTGGTGGCACACGCCATGATGGTGCGCCATTTCCTGGAGCTCCGGCAGCGCACGCACGGCGAGCCCGGCGAACACGCCGAACATCATCAACCATGCGAACAATCCACGGATCACGACCCCGGACTAAGCCTTCCTGAGACCGGTTCGCAAGGGATTTTTCTCAAGAACAGACGGGCTACGAGGGCGTGGGAGAGCAGGATGAATGGGATAAAACGGATGGATCCGACCCGATTCCCGACCGCAAATCCCATCCCATTCATCCTGAGCATCCTATCCATCCAGCGACCCGCTCCCGGCAGCCCGTCATTCCCCCAAAAACCCGCGTTCGACAATCCCCGGGCCGCCTGCTAACTCCCGCGCCCCATGATTCAGGAAGCCGTTCAGGAAGTGCGCGTTTTCGCCCCCGCCACCGTCGCCAACGTGGCTTGCGGATATGACGTGCTCGGGTTCGCCATCGACTCGCCCGGCGACGAGGTGGTCGTCCGCCATTGTGAAAAACCCGGCCTGCACCTCACCGCCATCACCGGCGACGAAGGCAAGCTGCCCAAGGCTGCCGAAAAGAACACCGCCGGCGTCGCCGCGCTGGACCTGCTGCGCCACCTCGGCATGACCGACCGCGGCATCGAGATGGAGATTCACAAGAAGATGCCCTTCGGCTCGGGCCTCGGCTCGTCGGCCGCTTCGGCCGTCGCCGGCGCCTACGCCGTGAACTGCCTGATCGGGAAGCCGCTGACGAAAAAGCAGCTCCTCCCTTTCGCCATGGCCGGCGAGGCCTCGGCCGACGGCGCCTGGCACGCCGACAACGTCGCGCCCTGCCTGCTGGGCGGCATCGTTTTCATCCGCAGCAACGAGGAACTCGACATCGCCCAGCTCGCCCCGCCGAAGGATCTGTGGGCGGCTGTCGTCCATCCGGACATCGAGATCCTCACCAAGGTCGCGCGGGAAATCCTGCCCAAGGACATCCCGCTGATCAACGCCACCCAGCAGATCGGCAACCTCGGCGGCCTGCTGTGCGGCATCATTCAGGAAGACTACGGCCTGATGGCCCGCTCGCTGCACGACGTCATCGCCGAGCCGCGCCGCCAGAAGCTCATCCCGGATTTCTACAAGGCCAAGCACGCCGCCATCAACGCCGGGGCGCTCGGTTTCTCGATCTCGGGCGCGGGCCCGTCGGTCTTCGCCCTGTGCGAGGGCGAGGAGAGCGCGAACAAGGTGGCCAAGGCGATCGGCAAGGTCTTCGACGCCGTCCCGCTCGGCAACCAGATCTACGTCTCCAAGATCAACCCCCACGGCGTGCACGTGGTGGAGGAGAAGTGAACGAACTGAGGCGTGTGAAGCTGGCGGAAAAGGTCTAGTTTGCCACCGCACCCGCCTCATCCTCCCCTTCCCGAGCCATGAAAGCCTACACCGCGATCATTGAGAAATGCCCCGAGACCGGATACCTCGTCGCTCACGTCCCCGGTTGGCCGGGAGCACACACTCAGGCGAAGAGCTTGGACGAGCTTCAGGCCAATCTGAAGGAAGTGATCGAACTTCTCCTCGAGGAAGGTGAACCGAAGCTAGAATCGGAATTCGTCGGCACCCAGACCGTGACCGTCTGACCATGGGCCCAATCCCCATTCTCAAGCCGCGAGAGGTCAAACGGCTTCTGGATCGGCATGGCTTCGTTCTCATCCGGCAAAAGGAATCGCACTGCCAATACCGACACAACGACGGTCGCCAGACCACAAGGGGCGCGACATTTCACCGCCTCTGCTCAGGCAGATCGCCAAAGACATCGGACTGACCATCGAGCAACTGCTCAACCCCTGAAGATCGCTATTCCCCAACAGGAAATGCTCTACCACTCCACCAACAACCCCGCCCACCAGGTCGACCTGAAGGAAGCCGTGCTGCGCTCGCTGCCGCCGGACAACGGGCTCTACATGCCCAACACCCTGCCGACCCTCGGCGAGGATTTCTGGAAGATCTGGCGCGACCTGAGTTTTCAGGAAATCGGCTACGCCGTGGCCGATGCGTTTTTCGGCGAGGATGTGCCGGAGGAGGCCCTGTCGGAAATCGTCGACGGCACCCTCGAGTTCGACGCCCCGGTGGTGACGCTCGCGCCGGGCGATCACATCCTCGAGCTGTTCCACGGCCCAACGCTCGCCTTCAAGGACTTCGGCGCACGTTTCATGGCCCGGCTGATGGCATGGCTGACCCGCGCTGAGGACCGCGAACTGACCGTGCTCGTCGCCACCTCCGGCGACACCGGCGGGGCGGTCGCCTCCGCCTTCCACCACGTCGAGGGCACCCGCGTCTTCATTCTTTACCCGAAGGGAAAAGTCTCCGGGCTGCAGGAAAAACAGCTCACCACGCTCGGCGGAAACATCCACGCGCTGGAGGTCGATGGCACCTTCGACGACTGCCAGCGCCTCGTGAAGTCCGCTTTCCTCGACCGCGAGCTGTCCGAGCGGATGAACCTGACCTCGGCGAACTCGATCAACCTCAGCCGCCTGGCCCCGCAGAGTTTCTACTACATTCATAGTGCCCGGCAGATCGAGGCGAAGCCCGTGTTCGTCGTCCCGTCGGGAAACTTCGGCAACCTCACCGCCGGCCTGCTCGCCCGACAGCTCGGGCTGTCGGTGGAGAAGTTCGTCGCCGCCACCAACATCAACGACGTGGTCCCCGCCTACCTCCAGAGCGGCACTTACACGCCGCGGCCGAGCGCCGCGACCATCTCGAACGCAATGGACGTGGGGGCGCCCTCGAACTTCGCCCGCATGGAGGCCATCTTCGAAAAGTCCTGGGACGCGATGCGCGGGAAGATCTCCGGGGTTTCCTACACCGACGACGAGACCCGCGCCGCGATCCGCGAGGTGAAGGAAACGCTCGACTACACCATCGATCCGCACGGCGCGGTCGGCTGGCTGGCCGCCCGCCAGTGGCGCGAGGACCACCCCGGCAGCGAGACGATCACGCTGGAAACCGCGCATCCGTCGAAGTTCCTTGATGTGATGAACGAGGAACTCGGGCCGAACCCGGTCGAGATCCCCGAGCGCCTCGCCATCCTGGCCGACCGACAGAAGGTCGCCCACCCGCTGACCATGGACGAGGCCGCCTTCAAGGACTGGCTGGCGACGCAGTGAATCCGCCGTTTCGCAGCCTTGTCTTTGCTTTGGCGTTTGCTGCCCCCGCGGGGGCGCACGTCGTCGAGCAGTTCCATGCCGAGACGGTCGAGGGCGGCATCGAGCTGTTGTTCGACGTCGGGTATGCCGATCCGCAGACCCGCGATGATCCCTTCGAGCCACAGCCGACGCGTGACTGGCTGGTTTCCCGGACGCCCGCGCAGCACGAGGCGCTGCGGCGGGAATCGGCCGAATACGTCCGCCACTATCTCGGCTTGGACAAGGGAGCGGAACTTTCCTTTCCCGATTTCGACCACGATCCGGCGGACTTCGAGCGCCTGCTTTCGAACGGCGCCTACTACCGAATCCGGGTCCCGCTCGAAGCGCCGCTGGCGGTTGCCGCGGGGAGTTTTCCCGACCTCGCCGTCCGCCTGCCGGACGACACCTATCGGACGCTGAAACCCGGCGACTCGCTGGACCTCGGCATGCACCCGCACGGGCTCCCGGCGTTGGTCCATGCGTTCCGCGAGGGCTTCGTGCACGTGCTGCCGGCGGGGCTCGACCACATCCTGTTCATCCTCGCGATTTTCCTTTTGGTCAGGAAATGGCGGCCGCTGCTGTGGTCATCCCTGGCTTTCACGATCGCTCACACGATCACGCTCGGGCTCGGCGCGGCGGGGGTGATCGCGCCTTCGTCCCGCTGGGTCGAGCCAGCGATCGCGCTGAGCATCGCCGCGCTGGCGATCGAGAACCTGCTGGTGCGCGATTTCCACAGGTGGCGCCTGGCGGTGATCTTCGGCTTCGGCCTGGTCCACGGCATGGGCTTCGCCTCGGTATTGGCGAAAGGACTCGGCGCGGGTGATGGCTTCGCCGCGCGGCTGGTCTGCGCCAACCTCGGCGTCGAGGCGGCCCAGGTGGCGGTGCTTTCCAGCGCCTGGGTGCTTACGCTCGGCTGGGGAAAATCTCCCGTCTACCCGCGGTTCCGCACCGTGGCGAATCTGGCACTGGCGGCGATCGCGCTGGCCTGGTTCGTCCAGCGCCTCGGATGATCCGGTTTCAGTCGAACTCGATGTCGACGCCCTTGCGGCTCCAGGCCTTGGCGATCTCTTTTTCGAGCTGATCCCAAGTCCGGCCGTCGAGGAGGGCTGAAAGCGGTCCATCCCCGTCCTTCACCTCCTCGCCTTGCCGGATCTTCTTGAGAAAATTCTTCAGCCGCGCCGCATCGCCCTCACCATCGAGATGGACGAAATATCCAGTGACGATCGCGCCGAATGCATAGTTGAAGTTCGCGTTCGTCCCGGTGAAATCCCCATAATCCATCAACATGAACTCCCTGAGGTCCGGTGCCGAGAAGGAGGTACCGATGGCACGGCCTCGCTGGGTTTTCCGGTCATAACCGGTGGTATAGTCCTTCAGGGAGTCGAAGGTGTTCCGGACCTTGAAGCGACCGTTGCGATAGGGGGTCACCGCGCAGTATTCCGCGAGGCCCTCGGTGAACCAGCCCATGGCCCCGTAGATGTAGTAGCCGCCCGGGGTGAGCTGATGGGTCAGCTCGTGAACCAAGGTCTTGTTGCTCTTGTCCCGGTCCCGCATGTAGCCGCTTCCAACCTTCCGCACGCCGAGGCTTTCCAGCGGCACCATGACCTGGTTCTTGCCACCGATGAAGACACCCGCGCTGGTGGGCGGCCCGCCGGCCTTCACGTAGTCATCGAATTCCTCGAACAGCAGGATTTCAAAACGCCCCTCGCGCATGGTGCCCCCCGTGATGGCGAGGGGCAGGGCGCGGGTGTACTGGAGTGTCGACTCGAACATCTCCGCGAAGTTGCTGACCACCGACTTCGAAAGCCGGACATCGCAGATGAATCGATAGTGCGAGGATTCATAAACCCAACGTTTCGCCGTTTCGTCTTCCTCCACGACGTTGATCTCGGGGTCGGCCTTGTAGTCGACGGACTCGGGCCAAGGCTCATCCCAGTTCAGCAGCGGCTCCCCGGCGGGCTCGTCCTTGTCGTCGGAATCCAGCACCGGAGCGGGCTCCGGCGTCTCTTCGGTTTCCCCGTTGAGAAAGGCAATGTCCGCTTCGCACAACCTGGACAGGGGCACGGTCGCGTTCCGTCCGTTGGCCAGCCGGAGCACGACTTCGGTGTCATCGTGAGCGATGAGTTCCGCTTCAATCTTCCGTCCCAGCACGTCGGTCCAGGTCCTCGCCTCCAGCCTGGCCCCGAAGAAAGTCACCAGCAGCGCCGCGAGGGGGCCCGCTATCTTCCGTCTCATCATCGGGAGCCATGGAATCGCGGAACCCTTCACTCGACCAGTTAAATCGACTGGGCAAAATGACAGTTCCGCCCCTGTGTTTCCATGGTCATGGCGACCCCCTGCGGTCGCAGGAACCGCTGCCCGCTCCATCAGTCCACCTCCACCACATCGGTGACGCCGCGGAGCTGGACGCTCTTCGACTGGGGATCGCGCATCACGACCTGGAGGACGCGCTTTTTCCCCGGGTGAGGCCAGCGGCCGGAGGAGACCTGGATCCACTCGTCACCCTCTTGTTCGCGGTAGAAGGCGCGCATGGCGGAGGCGCTGCGTTCATCCACCGGCGGGTCCTTGATCGGGGTTTGGGCATTGCCGGAGCATTCGAAATCCTTGCCCTCGAGTTCCACGCGCACCGTCATGGGCGTGAGGTTGAGCACCAGGAACGAGCCACTCGGGAAAGCCTTGGCGGAATCGTCCACGAGATGCGCGGTGGCCGGCTGGTCGCCTTCCGCGGGCACGAAAACGAGGATTCCGCGGCTGACCTTGCCCGGCACCTCGATCTTGCCGAGGCACTTTGCCTCATCGTTCACGCTTTTGGCCGAGGCTTCCGTGGTAAGGATCAGCTTGCCGGTCTTGAGGTCGAGCGTGGTGCTTTCCCGATTAAGATAGCGTTTCACCGAAAGGGCGGTGCCGGGGGACGTCGACCCCTCCTGGTGCACATACACCTCGGCGGGTGGCTGGTTTTGAAACACCGTGATGGCCCGGATTTCCACATCCTTCGCCTGCAAACTCCCGGCCAGACACCCCGCTCCGGCCACTCCCACCATCCATAGCTTTTTCATATCGAATGACATCCTCGGCCGCGGACTGCCGGGAGTCAATGGCGCGCTGTGGAATCCGGCAAACCCCCTCGAAGCGGTAGGAAATCACCGGCCGGGGCCCAGGGTTTCCATCACGGCGGCCCGCATTTCGGCCGGCAGCGTACGGGCCCATGCCCGGGCGGCCGCGGGGTCGTAATCCGCCCAGCGGAGAGCCACATTGCGGGCGGCCAGGTTGCCCGGCTCGCCGGCGGGCAGGCTCTTGGCCCAGGCGGCGGCCTCGGCGGGCGCCTCGTCGGCCCAGTTGACGGTAAAGCGGCTGAGGTCGGAGGAAAACTCGGTCCCATTCCAGTCCGCTCCCTCCGGCGGATGGAGCATCAGCTCCCGCGCCGCGGCGGCCGCCAGCGGATCTCCCGCCGGGCTGCTCGTCCCGCCATCGGCAAACAACTTCCTGGCGACGCTGATTCGCGCCGGCTCGTCCATGGATCGGAACTCCCTGACGAGTTCGGCCTTCTTCGCTTCATCCGCCTCGGGATAAGTGGGCGCGCCGCCAAATGGGTCATCCCATTCGGAAGTGACCAACGACTCCAACCACGTTCGGGGATCGGGGGATTTCTTCTCGCTTTGTCCTTCTCTTTCATCTCCGTACTGATCGATGCTCGCGGCGGCTTGAGCAACATCTTCAGGATCATCGAGTTCCGACGCCATCCGCCGTGCTTGTTCAGGGTCCTGTTGCAGCAAGGCCCGCATCGTCTGCTGGATCAAACTTGCCCGCTGATCTGCGGTCATGGCGACGTGGGCCATTCGTTTGAAAACCTCCTCCGGATGGCTCCACACCAGCGAAAAAAGGGCCTGGAAGCGGATCTGTTCCACCTTTCCCTCGTCCACCCCCATGGCCGCCAGATCCTGGTCCAGCCACGCCTCGGCGGATCCTCCATCGGCGAGTCGGGCAAACCGGTCCCCGAGCCAGCCGATCCACTCCTTCGGCAGGTCGCCCAGATGCTCGGGCAGCAAAAGCTCGCCCCCTCCTGTCTTGAGCACCTCCTCGAAACGCCGGAAGCCGTCCGGATCCGCGGCCAGGCGCGCCATTTCCGCGGAAAAATCAGCCTGCAGCGCGAGGCGGGTCGTGATGGTCAGGGCCTGCCGGCGCATCTTGTCAGGCAGCTCGTCCATCGACGCCTCAAGCACCCCGGGCTGCCAGAGGGCCAGCGCCTCGAGGGCGACATTCAGCCGGTAGTCGTCGGTCACGCCGGGAATCTGGCGGAAAAGCTCCCATGCCTCGCGAGCCGCGGCCGGATCGGTCCGGGCGAGACCCTTGAGCAAGGCCGCAGCCGCAGCCGGCCCCACGCGTGCGGCCCCTTTGCCTCGCATCATCTCAAGAGCGGCAGCGGGATCCCGCTGGCCGAGGCATTCGGCGGTCTTCGCCAGATAGTCGGAGTCGTGCTTCAGGTCGTAGCGGAACAGCCCTTCCGGATCCTCTTCCAGCCAGCGCTGGCGCGCCACGCGGTAGAAAATCGTGGCCGCCAGGTCGCCGTCGTTGCGCAGCCAATTGCCCTCGAACCACTGCCGGAGTTCGTCGAGCGACAGCTCGTGGGCCAAGGCAACGGCCAGCCGGATGCGGTCTTCCGGGTTGCGTGCCGCGTGGAGCTTGGCAAGCCGCTCATCGACCTCGCGCGACCTCTGCGGGCGAAGGGTGGCCTTGGCTCCATGGCGCTCGGTGAGGCGGGCCGAGTCCGGACCGCCTGCCGATGGCGCTTTCCCCGCCGCCGCCCAGCCGGCCGCTGCGGAAAGCACGCCGGCCGTGATGGCCGATCCCAGAACGACCCATGATTTCATCGGCGCTCCTTCCAGTGCAGGACGTTTTCCACCGCCCGCCGGTCCGACTCCGAAAAGGCGTCCTGCGCGATGAGTTCGCGCCAATCCTCGACGCTCCAGTTCGAGATTTGCACCACGTTGCTCAAGGCCGAGCCCCGGTAAGTCGAGGCATCCATCGATTTCACCCAATCGACCGCCTCCTGGATCGACCCCAGCTGCGAAAGATAACTGCTGAGCTGAAACACGCCCTGGTCCCGGACCTCGCCGGCCTCGGCCTGGTTCAACCACTCCGCCAATCCCTGCGGCTCGGCCTCCGCCCAGCGGGGAAACACCTCGTTGCCGAACTCCCGCATCTGCTCTTCGGAAAACCTGCCGCTCACCATGTCCATCAGCCGCTCCGGGTCCGCCTCCACCAGGCGGCTGCGGAGATCCCGTAGCGAATCGTCCTCCGCCCCGCTGCTCTGAAGCCCGTTCGGACCGAAATGCAGCTTCACCCCGTTCAAGGCGTCGGGACAGAAGTCGAGCGCCTCCGCCAACAGGCCGAACGCCCGGTCCGGATCGTCCCGCAGCAGCACCTTGCCGACCATCATCAGCTGCTCCACCCGGATCCGGTCCGAGGGTGCCTGCCGGGCCGCCTTTTCCGCCGCATCCGGGTCTTCATCCGCCGTCTGGCGGAAAAGCTCCATCTCCAGCTCGTGGCGCGTCTTTCCGACCGGCATCCCGTGGATCAGGTTGCTCGCCATTTCGGGATCCTCCCGCAGCAGGGTGTTGAAAACGATGCGGGTCGGGTTCTGACTGCCGTGCTGGTCGCGGTCGTTCTGCATGGCCCAATCGATCGCCGCCACCGGGTCATCGCGCAGCCAGGAAACGAGGCGGTCCTCGTCCACCTGCCCGTGCTCCAGGGCGAAATCCAGCGCCGCCCGCGGGTCCTGGCGGGCGAGACCTTCGCTCAGGCCCTCGATCGACCGCCAATCGACGAACTCGGGATAGAGCTCCCGCCATTTCCCCGCCTCGCCTCCGTGGAACTGGCCGACCGAACGCAGGACATACGAGCCATACCTGGGCGCTTCGGCCTTCACCGCCGCCAGCGCCTTTTCCGGTGAATTCATGCCCCAGGCCCACCAGGCGATCCCTTCCTGATCGGTCCCCTTCACCGCGGCGATCGCTCCCCGCGGATCGAGTCGCGTCCAGCGCGAGAAAATCAGGTCGATGGTCCAGCTGTCGGTCGCCTCCCGCTGGCGATAGCTTTCCCAGAACCGCGCGATGTCCGCGACCTCGGCATCCTGCAGCCAAAGGGCCAACCGGCCGTAAAGCGGGCCGTCTTCGAGCAGTTCGAGGTCCTCCACCGTGTCGGCCGACCGCTGGTGCTTCGGGTTCCACGAAATCCCGGGCGCGGCCGCCAAGCCGTCAGCGGAGAAAGGTCGGCGTTCGCTCCACGGAAGCCCGTTCGCCGGCGCGGCCTGCGTTTCCGCGGGTCCACCCGTGCCGGCGCGGCGGGCGGCGAATCCCGCCGCGAAGCCGATCGCCACCGCCGCCAAAAGCCATGCCGGAGCTGCCTTCATGCTTCAACTCATGAGCCCGGAGGATCGGTCGGACGGCTCGGCGGCGCATTGATCGGGCGCGGCAACGAGCCGGCCGGATCACCCTCGCGCTGCTGGTCGAGGATGGCGTCGGCGATGGCCGAGGCGAGCTTGTCGCGATAGCCGGCGTTGTTGCACATGCGGGCCTCGGCGGGGTTGCTGAGGTAGCCGCACTCGACGAGCACGCTGGGCACATTCGGGTTGCGGGTCAGGCGCAGCCGGCGGCGGACCTGGCCGCGGTTGCCGCTCTCGCCGGGCACCGCGGCTTCGAGATTGCGCTGCAGGCGGGTGGCCAGGCCCCAGCTATCGACCCGCCACCAGTAGAGTTCCGGTCCGCGCATGCGCGAGGGACCCGAGTTGTAGTGGATGCTGACCAGGATGGTGCCATCCCGGCGGCTGGCGCGGTTGACCCGCTCGTCGAGGTCCACGAAGGTGTCGTCGGAGCGCATCAGGATCACGTTCGCCCGGCCGCGAAGTTTCGCCTGGACGCGCTTCACGGTATCGAGCGCCAGGTTTTTTTCCATGGCCCCGGTGCTTCCGGACACCGCGCCGGAGTCCTTCCCGCCATGGCCGGCATCGAGAATCACCGTGGCAAAGCCCTTCGGCCCGGCGCGGTGACCCCAGTAATCGCGTTTCCAGCTGGTGGTCGGGCCGCTCGGCGATGGAGCACAGGACACGGCGGCCAGGACGAGCCCACAGAAAAGCAGCAGATTTCGCATCGTGCCGCAGCATGGCAAAGCGACCTCGGCCGCGCTAGGTGAAATGTCCTCGTCCCGGGAGGCGGAACCGCTTGGCGGCGGCCACGCTCCCCTCACGCAGCCCGACAACTGGAACGAATTCTGCGTTTCCCCCGGGGAAATCAGTGACAGCCCGGGAGCCGGGCGAAAGGATCGACCACATGGACAAGGGCGAAGGTTTCATGCGACGGGCCATCGAGCTGGCGAGACAAGGCATGAACTCGGGATCGGGCGGGCCGTTCGGGGCCGTGGTCGTGCGCGAGGGCGAGATCATCGGCGAAGGCTGGAACCAAGTGGTCGGCAGCCACGATCCCACCGCCCACGGCGAGGTCGTGGCCATCCGCGACGCCTGCTCGCGGCTTGGCGATTTCAGCCTGGCCGGGGCCGAGATCTACACCACCGGGCAGCCCTGCCCGATGTGCCTCGGCGCCATCCACTGGGCCCGCATTTCCCGCATCTACTTCGGCTTCGGCATCGCCGATGCGGCCACCATCGGCTTCGACGACCGCGAATTTTTCGAGGAATTCACCAAGCCTGAGAACGAGCGAAAGGTCGCCGCCACTCCCCTGCTGACCGCCGAAGCCCTCCAGCTCATCGCCGAATACGCCGCCCTCCCCGAGCGCACGCGGTACTGAGATGGTGGATTGAAGATTGAAGATTGAAGATTGAAGATTGAAGATCGCCCCCAGGCTGGAGCCCCGCCTCAAGGTTCTTCTTTTCGGACCACGGACCACGGACCACGGACCACGGACCACGGACCACGACCAAGCACCAAGCACCAAGCACCAAGCACCAAGCACCAAGCACCAAGCACCAAGCACCAAGCACCAAGCACCAAGCACCAAGCACCAAGCACCAAGCACCAAGCACCAAGCACCAAGCCCGCGGCGCAGCCGCCACCCCGGGGCACTTGGCGCTTGAAACCCCGCCTTCCCCCGCCACGCTTGGCGCATGGCAGACGCACTCGTCGGCATCATCATGGGCAGCACTTCGGACTGGCCCACCATGGAACATGCCGCCCGCACGCTTGAGGATTTCGGGATCGCCTGGGAGGCGGAGGTCGTCAGCGCCCACCGCACTCCGGACAAGCTCTTCTCCTACGCCAGCGAAGCCCGCGGGCGCGGGCTGAAGTGCATCATCGCCGGCGCCGGCGGGGCCGCCCACCTGCCGGGCATGACCGCCGCCATCACCGACCTGCCCGTGCTCGGCGTGCCCGTCGAATCCAAGGCCCTCAAGGGCATGGACTCGCTGCTCTCCATCGTCCAGATGCCCGGCGGCATCCCCACCGCCACCTTCGCCATCGGCAAGGCCGGCGCGATCAATGCCGCCCTCTTCGCCACCGCCATGCTCGCCGGGGAAAACGCCGGCCTGCTGACCAAGCTCCAGGCCTTTCGCGACAACCAGAACGCCACCGTCAAGGCCGCCGAACTCCCCGCCCTTTCCTGACCCGCTTTCCCATGGACGTCTTCCCTCCCGGATCGACCGTCGGCATCATCGGCGGCGGACAACTCGGCCGCATGTTCTGCATGGCCGCCCGCCGCATGGGCTACTCCACCCTCGTCTGGACCGGGGCCCTCGAGGCACCCGCCATGGTGGTGGCCGATGATGCCATCGACCTGCCCTTCAACGACCCCGGCGCGCTGCACGACTTCGTGGCCCGCGTCGATGTCGCCACGGTCGAGTTTGAAAACATCCCGCACGGCACCTTGGAGGCCGTGGCCGGGGAAATCCCAATCCACCCCTCGCCCGACGCCCTCGCCATCTGCCAGAACCGCGAGCGGGAAAAAACCTTCCTTCAGTCCAACGGCATCCCCTGCGCCGAGTTCGCCGTGGTCTCCAGCGCCGAGGAACTCGCCGATGCCCTCAAGGAAATCGGCACCCCCGCCGTGCTCAAGACCGCCGACTTCGGCTACGATGGCAAAGGCCAGCGCAAGATCGAGGACGGCGACGACGCGGAGGCCATCTGGCGCGATTTCGATGGCGCCCGCGCCGTGCTCGAAGCCTTCGTCCCCTTCAAGCTGGAGCTTTCCGTCATGGTCGCCTGCAACGGCCGCGGCAAGTTCGCGTGCTACGATCCGGCGGAAAACCAGCACCGCCACCACGTGCTCGATCTTTCCATCGTGCCCGCCCGCATCAGCCCCGAGGTCGCGGCGGAGGCGCAAAAAATCGCCACCGGCGTAGCCGAGGCGCTCAACTACCGCGGCATCCTGGGGGTCGAGTTTTTCATGCTGAAAGACGGCACCCTGCTGGTCAACGAGATGGCCCCCCGGCCGCACAACAGCGGCCACCACACGCTCGACGCCTGCGCCACCTCGCAGTTCGAGCAGCAGCTGCGCGCCATCTGCGGCCACCCGCTGGCCTCCACCCGACTGCTCACGCCGGTGGTCATGCTCAATCTCCTCGGCGATATGTGGCCGGAGGAAACCACGGCGCCGGATTGGACCCCGCTCTTCGCCGACCCGCAGGCCTACCTGCACCTCTACGGCAAGCACCACGCCCGCGGACGCCGCAAAATGGGCCACGCCAACCTCACCGGCCCGGACCTCGACGACTGCCTCGCACGGGCCGAAAAGCTCAAAGCCGGTTGGCTCGAAATCGCGTCGAAGGGCTGAAAGTCGAAAGTCCCGAGGTCCGGACGGCGAGCCAAGCCGGCAGTTCGGAGCTCGCCATCACGCCAAAAGTCCGAACCGCGGACCCAGCCGGCAGTTCGGACTTTGAGACTTTTCGACCTTGGACGTTCAGACCGCGGCGGAGCCGTTCTCAGAACGGGATGTCGTCGCCCTCGTCCTCGTAATCCTCCGGCGAGGCGGCGGAGCCTCCTTGCGGCGGGCCGCTCGACCCGCTTTCGGCGGGACGGCTGGCACCCCCGGAGCCGGAACCTCCGCGACCGTCGGGAAGGAACTGGACGGTTTCGCCCACGACCTTCAGCTTGCTGCGCTTCTGGCCGCTCTGCTTGTCCTCCCAGGTATCGAGCTGGAGCCGGCCCTCGATGAACACGCCGCGGCCCTTGGTAAGGTACTTCTGTGAGTTTTCCGCGGTGTTTCCCCACACGGTGACGTCGACGAAGGTCGTCTCGTCACTCCAGTTGCCCGAACCGTCCGAGACCCGGCGATTGACGGCGATGGAAAGGTCGGCCACCGCGGTGCCCTTTGGCGTGTAACGCAGCTCGGGGTCGCGGGTCAGGTTGCCCAGCAGCAGGACTTTGTTCAGGTTGGCCATGGCGGTCTGAAGCTTGGGCAGCACCCACGCCGCCCGTCAAAAAAACTGTTCCCGTGAACAGAACCGGGCCTCAGCGGGCCTGGTAGTGCTGAAGCTGCACCTGCGGGTTGAGCTTCAGGCGCTTCTGGATGGCATCGATCACGCTCGGATCGGCGGAGAAGTGGTAGTTCACGTAGTGGCCGCTCTCGGCGTTCTTCTGCGGATAGGCGAACTGGCGGCGGCCGATCGGCTTCACTTCCTCAAGCTTGGCGCCCTCGGCTTCGATTTCCTTGCCGATCGCTTGGACGAGGTCCTCGACGCTGCTGTCGAGACCCTTGGTGTTAAGGATGATCAGGCCTTCGTAATTGCGGCTCATGGTCTGCATTCTGGGATGGAGGAGAGGTGGCGTTGTAGCGGTTCGCGGCGGTCGCGAACCCTTGGGAACGCGCAAGCTGAACGGCTGAAACCGCGCTTGCAAGCGTGTTTTCCAGCACCTCCCGCTCCTCCTCGCGGAAGCTCCCGAGCACGTGTCCGGTCATGTTTCCCGGCCCCGCCGCGCCGATTCCCACCTTCAGCCGTGGAAACGATTCCGACCCCAGGTGCTCGATCATCGAGCGGATTCCGTTGTGCCCGCCGGCGCTGCCTTTTTCCCGCAACCGCAGTCGGCCGAGCGGCAGGGCGGCATCGTCGTACACCACCAGCAGGTCGTCCGGCGCCCATTTGTGAAACGAAGCGATCTGCCGCACGGAGCGGCCGCTCAGGTTCATGAAGGTCTGCGGTTTCACCAGCAAGGTGCCGTCCGGCAGCTTGGCGAGGTGGGCCTGCCATTTCGGCTTCGACTCGAATCCCACGCCGGCCTCCGCGGCCAGCCGGTCGAGCACCATGAAGCCGACGTTGTGGCGGGTGTTTTCATACTGCCGCCCCGGGTTGCCGAGGCCGACGATCAGGGGAAACGCAGGCACGGCGGCAGCTTCGCGCCGGACCGGCAGGTGCCAAGTTCCAACTTCCCGCACGCCGCGCTCACTGGCACAGCGGCCGGCAGAGGCGGAGCACGGTGGGGTCCAGCTGATAGCGGGAATCGCAGACTTCGTGGATCGGCTTGGTGGCGTAGGTCCCGTCGCGGTAGATCATGATCGAGTCCTTCTCGCCGCGCTCGAGGGCATCCACGGCCCCGACGGCGAACTTGTAGGCCATGAGGCGGTCCCGCACCGTCGGCGAGCCGCCGCGCTGGACGTGGCCGAGCACGGTGAGCCGGGCTTCCATGCCGATGGTGTCATTGATCCAGCGGGTGAGGTAGTCGCCCATCTTGGTGCCTTCCGCAACGATCGCCAGGATGTAGTTCCGGCCGCGCTTGAAGTCCGCCCGCAGCCGCTCGCCGATGGAGTCGAGGTTGTAGGGCAGCTCGGGCGTCAGGCAGATCTCCGCCCCGCAGGCCAGCGCACTGACCATGGCGAGGTAGCCGCAGTGGCGGCCCATCACCTCGATGACGAAGGCACGGGAAAACGAGTCGGCCGTGTCGCGGATCGAATCGACCGACTGGCGGATCATGTTGAGGGCCGTGTCGACGCCGAGGCAGTAGTCGGTTTCCGGAATGTCGTTGTCGATGGTCGCAGGGATGCCGGCGAAGGGGATGCCGAAGTCGGCATAGAACTGGTTCATCGCCCGGAACGAGCCGTCGCCACCGACGACGATCAGTTTTTCAATCCCCCGCTTCTGGAGGTTTTCAAAGGCCTGGCGGCGGAACTCGATATCGAAGAAGCGCTTCGAGCGGGACGAGCGCAGGAAAGTCCCGCCGCGGTGGAGGATGCCGGACATGAGCGCCTTGTCGGCCTCGGCGAACTTGTCGTCGATGAGCCCGCGCAGGCCGTCGTAGACGACCCACGGCTTGTAGCCCATCCGCGCGGCGTATTCGGCGGCGCACTTCACGGCCGGGTTCATGCCGGCCGAATCTCCTCCTGAGGTGAATATGGCGAGTCCCTTGCTCATGTTTGCGCGGGAGGGAATGACGACCGCCCTTGCCATGGCAAGCACGCCTTGTGCCCGGGTCCGGCTGACACCGGAAATCCGCACCCGGGCTGGCCATCGCCGAGGCTGCCGGGCATGATCCGCCGGCATGGCGATGATTTCGCGCCGCAAGCAGCGCTATCCGGTCAGCCCGCCGTTGTGGCAGTATCTCTACCACTTCGACCGCATGCGGGAGATCCCGCAGGTCTACGACGACCTGTTCCACTTTTCCGGGTCGATCCCCTACGAAGACCCCACGGGCAAGGAAACGCTTTGGCTGACGGTGTTTTACGAGCCCCAGCACATGGCCGAGCTGCGGCCGAAGCTGACGGAGATCTACACCGAGCTGAAAGTCGGGGGCGCCACTGAAAGGCACGACCACCTGCTGGTCGACCGCATCGATTTCGGAGAGTTCGGGAATTCCCGGCCCTTCCGGATCCGCATCACCAACCTCGACAACGACAACTCGGACTATTTCTACGTCAAGCACGCCGACGCCTCGCGGATCTACGGCCTGGAGCTGGAGCACATCCTTTCGCCCAGCCGAATCAACTATCTGGTAAAGGGGAACACGCTGATCGAGGAGCACATCGCCGGCGTGCCGGGCGACGTCTATCAGCACGAGCACATGAAACGAAAGGGCCTCAACAAGGTCCGGATCGCCAAGGAGTTCACCAAGTTCAACGAGCGCTGCTTCATCCGCCTGCTGGGCGACATGCGGAGCGTGAACTACGTGGTCGAGATCACGCCGGACTTCGAGGAGGTGCAGTACCGCGTGCGGCCGATCGACTTCGACCAGCAGAGCTACCAGGGAAAGGGCAAGATCTACCTGGCATACCACTTCGACTCGAACCGCACCGTCACCCGGCTGGCCTTCGAGGTGCTGAACCGGCGGGCAATCGAGCAATATGTGGCCGAGGAGCACGCGCAGATGACGCGGCGGGCCAAGGTCGAGAGTGGCCGGCTCAAGGCCCTGCTCGGCGTGATGCAGCGGGAGGAACTCGCGCCGCGCGAGCACGTGGTGCAGCTCTCGAAGGATCTCGCCAAGTATCACCACACCGACATTTTCCGCGACTGCCGGACGATGGGCGAGCTGACCGCCGCCCACATCACGCACATGCTGGATTTGTGATGGGGGGCGGCGGGCATCGACCGCCGGGCAGGGTTGTCGCAGTCGGACCCCCGGCGGAATGGTGCCGAGCAAGCGGCAGCCCGACTCGTGCCCACCAGCGATGGGGGCGGCGGGCATCGACCGCCGGGCAGGGGTGTCGCAGCGGGCCCCCCGGCGGAATGGCTCCGAGCAAGCGGCAGCCCGACTCGTGCCCACCAGCGATGGGGGCGGCGGACATCGACCGCCGGGCAGGGGCGTCGCAGCGGGACCCCCGGCGGAATGGCTCCGAGCAGGCGGCAGCCCGACTCACCCCACGGTGGCTGCACTTCCAAGACCTCCAAGTCGCTCCTTCAACTGACCCCCTTCAGCCCCCCCGCCCGGCGGTCGATGCCCGCCGCCCCGCGGCGGGCAGGCGGCAGCCCGACTCACCCCACGGTGGCGGCACTTCCAAGACCTCCAAGTCGCTCCTTCAACTGCCCCCCTCCAGCCCCCCCGCCCGGCGGTCGATGCCCGCCGCCCCGCTTTTCAGAACGGCCAAATCAGCGGAATCGCGACGGAGGCCACGACCCACAAGGTCAGGTTCAGTGGCAGGCCGACCTTCACGAAGTCCTTGAACTTGTAGCCGCCGGCACCGAACACGTAGGTGTTCGTCTGGTAGCCGATCGGCGTGGCGAACGACGCGCTGGCGCCGAACATGACCGCCACCAGGAAGGGCGTTGGAGAAACATCGACCGCCTCGGCGATGCGGATCGCGATCGGCGCGAGGACCACCGCCACGGCGTTGTTGGACACCATTTCCGTCATGATGCTGGCCAGCAAATAGATGCCACAAAGGATTCCCCAAGGCCCGAGCGGCTCCAGCTTGGTAGCCACCAGCTCCGCCAGCGTCCGGGCCGCACCGGTCTTTTCCATGGCGGTGCCAAGCACCAGCATGCCGATGATCAACAGCAGGATTTTCCAATCGACCGCCTCGTAGGCCTCGCGCGGCCGCAGGCATTTCGTGAGCAGCACGAAAAGGGCGGCAATGAAGGCGGCGGAGAAGGTGTCGAGATTCAGATCGAGCCCGATCCAGCGGAAATCGAACGACGCGAGGAACACGAACAGCCCGATCCCGCCGAGGGCGAAAGGGGCCTTGCGGAGGTTGAACGACTCCGGCCGCGGCTCGGACAGGGTGATGAAGTCCCGCTCCGCCTTGAGCCGCTCGATGCCTTCCCGCGCGCCCTCGACCAGCAGGGTATCGCCGAATTCGAGGGTCAGCGTTTCAAAATCCCGCGTGATGTTCTGCCCCTCGCGGTGGATGGCCAGGATCAGGGCACCGAAGCGTTGGCGGAAAGCAATCTCCTTGAGCGTGCGGCCGACCAGCGAGGAGTTCGGCCCGATCATGCCCTCCAACAGCACGGCTTCCCGTTGCTCCATCGGCGCCAGGTCGCTTTCACCGAGGCCGACGTTGACGCCCTCCGAGCGGTGCAGCTCGGCCACGCCCTTGGTGCCGGTGCGGATCAGCAAACGGTCGCCGACTTCAAGGCGGATCTCGCCGAGCGAAGCGTCGAGCACCCGGCCGCGACGCCGGACTTCCATCACGCGCAGCTTGCGGGAGCGGCCGCTCATGGCCTCGATGACCGACTTTCCGATCAGCGACGAGCCCTCGGTCACGGCCGCCTGGATGAGGAATTCGCGTCCCCGTGTGGCATCGAGCAGCGTGGCCAGCGTGTCGCGCGCAGGCAGCAGTTTTTTTCCGAAAAGCACCAGGTAAAGCCCGCCGACCAGCGCGTAGATGATGCCGAGCGGCGCGATCGCGAACAGGTGGAAGGGAGCCAGGCCCTGGTTGCGGGCGATGCCGTCGACGAGGATGTTCGTCGAAGTGCCGGCCATCGAGCAGGTCCCGCCGAGAATGGTGGCGTAGGACAGCGGGATGAGCAGCCGCGAGGGCTTGGCACCGCTGTCGCGGCAAAATCCGAGGATCACCGGCAGCAGGATCACCACCAGCGGGGTGTTGTTGATAAAGGCCGAACAGACGGTGCAACCGATCAGGATGGCGACCAGCGCCCGGTGCTCGCTGCCCTTGGCGACCGAGTTGAAAAGCTCGCCCAGCCGCGCGATCTGGCCGGTTTTTTCCAGCGCGGCGCTGATGATGAAGAGCGCGCCGATGGTCACCGGCGCCGGGTTGGCGAAGGCGGCCAGCAGGTCGTCGCGGTCGATGATGCCGGTCAGCAACAAAGCCCCGGCCCCGCCGAGCGCCACCAGCTCCACGGACCAGCGATCCCACAGGAAGGCCGCGAAAATCGCGATCGTGAGAGCGAAAACAAACCACTGATGCCAGTCGGGCGACACGTCGGCGAGCATCCGCCGGACCCGCCCCGCGGCCAAGATCGAATTGCGGCGCGCCGGTTCCATTTCCGTCCCGGATTTCTCATTGCCCCCCGCACCGCCTAACGGCCAAGATGCCACCCAACCTCAGACGATCACGACTATGGGCATCATGGATTTCATCAAAGGTGAGCTGCTCGAAATCATCGAGTGGCAGGACGATTCACGCGACACCATCGCCTGGCGCTTTCCCGACGACGACAAGGCGATCAAGAACGGCGCCCAGCTCATCGTCCGCGAAAGCCAGACCGCGCAGTTCGTCTATCTTGGCCAGTTCGGCGACACCTTCGGTCCCGGCAAGCACACGCTGACCACCGACAACATCCCGGTCCTGACCCGCCTCAAGGGCTGGAAATACGGCTTCCAGTCGCCCTTCAAGGCCGACGTTTATTTCGTCAACACCCGCCTTTTCACCGGCAACAAGTGGGGCACCTCGAATCCCATCATGTTGCGCGATCCGGACTTCGGCATCGTCCGCGCCCGCGCCTTCGGCACGTATGATTTCAAGGTCGTCAACGTGCAGACCTTCCTCAAGGAGGTCGCCGGTTCCGATCACGACTTCCGCGTCGATGAGTTCGCCGACACCATGCGCTCGCGGGTCGTCAGCATCTTCTCCGAAGCCCTCGCCCAGGCCCACGTGCCGGTGCTCGACGTCGCCACCCGCTACTCCGAACTCGGCGACGCGCTGCTGCCCATCATCAACCCCGCCATTTCGACGAAATACGGCATCGAGGTCGCCTCGTTCATCGTCGAAAACGTCAGCGTCCCGCCGGAAGTCGAGGAAGCCATCGACAAGCGCTCCGCCATGTCCGCCATCGGCAACCTCAACGACTACGTCAAATACCAGATGGGCCAGGGCATGGCCAAGGGCGAGGGCGGAGGCGGCGCGGGCGGCATGGCCAGCGAGATGGCGATCGGCTTCGCCATGGCACAGGAAATGATGAAGACCTCCGGCATGGCCGGCTCGCCGCCGCCGCTTCCCGGCCAGCCCGGTGCCGCCGCGCCGGTGGCGCAAAACCCCGACATCCTCGACCCGCCGACCGTCGCCCGCATGCTCGGCGTCACCGAGGCCGACGTGATGGCCGAGATCGAGGCCGGCAACCTGCCCGCCAAGAAGATCGGGTCCGCCCACCGCATCACCCGCGCCGCCCTCGACGAGTTCCTCGCCAAGTAAGGGAGCACAGGCGTCCCGCCTGTGTCTGAACCATGGCCCCCGAGCCACCACCTTTCCCTAGCGACGCCGAACCGGACGAGGCCGACACCTCCCCGCTCGTCGTCGAAAAGAAGCGCGTCCCGCCGCCGCTGCCGAACCTCCGCGGCTCGGCCGCCGAGGTGCGGTCGTTGGAGCGCCACGTGTGCCCCGAATGCGGCGGCAAGGGCGAGTGGGATCCCGCCAAGCGCAAGCTGGTCTGCCCCTACTGCGGCACGGTTTTCGACCGCGTCGCGCCACCGCCGCCACCCGGCTCGATCGAGGAGCACGATCTCGATGCCATGCTCGCCCAGCTCGGCGACAAGGCCTCGTCCGTCCGCACCACCGAGCGCAAGGTCCAGTGCACCCACTGTCACGCGGTTCTCACCCGCGATGCCTCGAACGTCGGCAAGAGCTGCGATTTCTGCGGCTCGCCGGAAATGCTCGACTACGAGGAGATCGAGGCACCCGTCCGGCCGGAATCCCTCCTGCCGGCCATCGTTTCCAAGGAGCAGGCCTACCATCACCTGAAGCACTTCCTCGGCTCGAAGTGGTTCGCGCCCGGCGATCTCAAGCGCCGCAACCTCGTCGACCGCATCCACGGCATCTACCTGCCCTACTGGACCTTCGACAGCGCCGCCGAGTGTCCGTGGACGGCCGACAGCGGCACCTACTACTACGTCACCCGTACCCGACGCGGTCCCGACGGGAAAACGCAGACCTACCAGGAGAGGAAAGTCCGTTGGCGGCCGGCGAGCGGGCACGTTTCGACCTGGTTCGACGACATCCTCGTCGCCGGCTCGCAGGGCGTCGATCCGACCATTCTCTCCAAGCTCGAGCCGTTTCCCACCAAGGACCTGATTCCCTACGAAACCCGCTACGTTTCCGGCTGGGACGTCGAGCAGTACCAGATCCCGCTGCTGCAGGCCGCGCGCACCGGCTTCGGCGTCATGGAGGGCATGCTGAGGGAAATGTGCGCCCGCGAGGTGCCCGGCGACACCTACCGCAACCTCCGCATCCAACCCGATTACTCGGACAAGACCTTCAAGCACATCCTCTGCCCGATCTGGATCCTCGCCTACCAGTATCGCGGAAAAACCTACCACGGCGCCGCCAACGCCGTCACCGGCCAGACCTACGCCAAGTTCCCCATCTCGCCATGGAAGGTCGCGCTGGTAGTTCTTCTCGTGCTCCTGGCGATCGGTATTTTCCTCCTCCTCGCCCAGCGCTGAGCCTCCGGAGATTGACCCCAAACGCTCAACTTGTAGCGTCGCCCCAAGAATGGGCCAGCACCCGAATTCTCCCTCCTCTCACGCTTCGCTCGTCCCCAGCGAGCGCTCGGTCCGCTGCATGAAGGTCGATGGCAACCCCGATGTTGCCGCCAACGCCATGGATGATCAGGACTGATGCCGACCACCACTCCAGAGCAGTTCCGGCACTACCTCTCCGAACCCGAGGGAACCAGCCTCGAGTTTAAAACCGCGCAGCACCGTTTCGATTTCGACGAAATCACCGACTACTGCGTGGCCCTCGCCAACGAAGGAGGAGGGATCATCATTCTCGGCGTGACCGACCGCCGCCCCCGTACGGTCACCGGCACCTCCGCATTTGACGAACCCGGGAGAACTGAGGCCGGTCTTCACCAACGGCTGCACCACCGGATCCCGGTGGAAGAGCTGACCTCCGAAGGACACCGCGTCCTTCTCTTCCACGTTCCGAGCCGGCTCCCCGGGTGCGCCTGGCAGTATCGGGGGCGCTTTCTGAAACGTGCCGGCGACGCACTCACGCCTCTCTCCGACCATGAGTTGCGCGACATTTTCGCCGAAACCGGTCCTGACTTCACCGCCGAGTGGATTCCGGGCGCCACCACCGCTGATCTCGACCCGTCCGCGATCGACGAGTTCCGGGAGCGGGTCATCCGAAAATCCGTCAACGTCCGCCTGCGCACTCATACCGCCGGCCAGATCTTGAATGATTCCACACTCATTGATGGCAACCGGATCAACTACGCCGCACTGATCCTTCTCGGGCGTGCCGAGTCGATCGCCCGGTATCTGCCACAGGCGGAGGTCGTTTTCGAGTATCGCGCCAGCGAGGCCGCCGGCCCCGCCGCCGACCGGGAAGAATATCGCGAACCCTTTCTCCTCTATCACGACCGGCTGTGGGCCAAGATTAGCCTCCGCAACGACCGTCAGAGCTACCAGCAGGACTTCTTCCGCTACGACATCCCCACCTTCGACGAGACCTCGGTCCGTGAGGCCGTGCTCAACGCCGTCTGCCACCGGGACTATCGGGCGGGCGGATCGGTTTTCATCCGCCAGTATGCCCGGAGACTTGAGATCGTCAGTCCTGGCGGCTTCCCCACCGGCATTACGCAGGAGAACATCGCCGATCAGCAGAACCCGCGGAACCGCCGCCTCGCAGAAGCCCTGAACCGTTGCGGATTCATCGAGCGATCCGGCCAAGGCGTGAACCTCATGATTGAGAATGCCGTCCGCCAGACGAAGCCATTGCCCGACTTCTCCGGATCGTCCGCTCATGAAGTGCGGCTCACTCTTGCCGGCACTGTTCAGAATCCAGCATTCATCCGTTTCCTCGAACGGCTCGGCGAAGAGCATCTGCAGAACCTTAGCACTCTCGACTTCCTCGCTCTGGATGCCTTGGGGCGCGACGCCCCTCTCACGCCGGCGATGCGCGAGAGGCTTCCTCGCCTGATGGAAATCGGGGCCGTCGAATCCCAAGGAAGAGGCCGGGGAGCCCGACACTTTCTTTCCAGGGAGCTTTTTGCGGAAATGGGTAGCCCCGGGGCTTACACGCGCCAGCGGGGGCTCGATCATGAAACAAACAAGGAACTGTTATTGCGGCATCTGGATCACAACAGCCCCGGGGGCGCGCCAATTTCCGAACTTTGCCAGGTTCTCCCGGCTTGCTCTCGAAAAGTCGTCCAGTCGCTCCTCCAAGAACTGAGGACCGAGAACAGGATTCAGCTCAGGGGATCGCGCCGAGGTTCCCGCTGGCATCTCCCCGAGGATGCCGGTTTTAAATGAAATGCGTTCAAACGCAGCCAAAATCCGCCCAAATCAAAAACTCAAGTCGCTGGCAATCAGCTCTCTATATGACCCTTTGAATCTCTGGATCATTTCAAAACCAGTCAAAAGTCCGGTCCAAATCCATTCTTCGCCCATCCGCCATGCCCGGCCCTGAATCCGCTCGCTACGACCTCTCCGAGACAAGAAAGCGCGCCCTGATCAAGCTCATCAAGGAGAGCAAGCCTATGCCCAAGCGCTGAACCCCATGGAAATCGACATCCTCACCCTCTTTCCCGAGATCGCGCTCGCTCCGCTGGGCGAGAGCATCATCAAGCGCGCCCGGGAGGCGGGCATCGTTGCCATCCGCGCCCACAATCTGCGCGACTGGGCCACCGACAAGCACCGCCGCACCGACGACTACCTCTGCGGCGGCGGCCAGGGGATGCTGATGCTGCCCGGTCCGCTGTTCGACGCCATCGGCGAGCTCAAGCGACCGGACACCACGGTCATCCTCATGACGCCACAGGGAAAACCCTTCAAGCAGGCCGTCGCCCGCGAGCTGGCGGAAAAAGGCGGGCACCTGCTCATCGTCTGCGGCCATTACGAGGGCGTCGATCACCGCGTGATCGAGCAGCTCATCGACCTCGAGCTCTCGATCGGCGACTACGTTCTGACCAACGGCGCGATCGCCGCCGCGGTGGTCACCGATGCGATCGTCCGCCTGCTGCCCGGTGCGCTCGGCGACGCCCGCTCGCCGGAAGACGAGTCGTTTTCCGATCCGAAAATGCTCGAAGCGCCGGCTTATACCAAGCCCGCTGATTTCCGCGGACTGAAGGTCCCCGAGGTGCTGCTTTCCGGCCACCACGCGAAGATCACGGAGTGGAAAAAGCAGAAGGCCCTCGAGCGCACCCGCGCCAACCGGCCGGATCTGCTCGAAGACTGAGAAGGCTTCACTTCGGCACCGGTCCCCCGTCAGCCGGAGGCGGCGCCAGTTGCCCGTCCTCGCCGGCGGACTCCAGCGTGATCGCGGCGATCATCGGCGCGGCCATGGTGCCCGGACTGTTCAGGGTGATCGCCTCGATGACCAGGTCGGTTTTTTCCAGATCCCGCCACAGGTAGCGGATCTGGCCGTGGTCGGTGAGGCTGGTGCGCGCCGAGCCGGGAACATCGACGCCGGCGACGTGGTCGGCGATGTCGATGCCGTTGCGCAGGACGATCTCTTGTTCTCCGCCGCCCCGGTAATGAACGGTGATATTCAAGAGAGGCACCTTTTCCCCGAATGCCGGGTAGCCCCAGCCGGCGACCGCACCGAGGACATGCAAGCGACCGGCGGCGTTGTTCACCGGGATCTCCACCTCGCGAGGCATCGTGCAGCTGAAGGCGTTCGCATCCATGCCTCCCTGCAGGACGATCACGTTCTTTCCGCCTGCTGCCGGCTCCTGAAACTGAAACGGAATGCCACGTTCCTGGACGAGGCCATAACGCTTGAGTCCGACCCGATCGCCGCGGGTTTCCTGCGAGAAATAAACGCCGCGCGAGCCGTCGGCGGTGGCCGCCTCGCCAAGCGGCACGGGATGAAACGACTCCAGGCGATGTTTTTCCCAAGCGACCAATTCGGCGTGGCTCCACGGATCCTTGCGCTCGGCGACCTCGCTTCGGACGGCGGTGATCTGGCTGGCGTCAGCAGGCCGGGACCAGTCATGCCACGCTTCGCCGATGTAGGACAGCACCTGGGCGATCTGCTCGTCGCTGTGGGAATGCTCCAGCGGCATCATGAGTCCTTCACCGAACTCGACGCCATCGATCGGCCCGGCCTGCCCCTTGAGCAGAATGCGGGCGAGGACCGGAACATTGCCGTCGCCATCGAACCATGTGGATTCCGTAAGCGCCGGCGCCATGAGCTTGCCCGCCACCCGGAGGCCGCTGCCATCGGGCCCGTGGCAGGCGGTGCACAGGCTTTCATAGACCAACTTGCCCTTTTTCCCCTCCGCACTGAGCTTTTGAAGCGCTTGCTGCCGGTCCCGCTCGATGATTTTTGAAACCAAGGGCAGCGGACGTGTCGACGACGTGAAGGAGACAGGAAGCTGCCCGGCCGCACGATAGGCGAGGTAGACCTGGGTGGCCACCCGCGCATCGGGATCGTCCTGCATGCCGGAGAGCGCGGAGGAAATCGCCGGATCTCCCTCAATGAGCAGCGGCTCCGCGAGCTGGACGGCGGCCCGCCGCAGGTCGGCATCGTCGTGGGAAAGGGATTTCAGGATCAGCGACGGCGGCAAGGCATCAAGCCCCCGCAGGCACCACAAGGCGTGAATCCGGGCCCGCGGCGATTCGCTATTTTCCGCCAGCTGGCGTAGTGCCGGAATGGCGGCGGGATCGCCGTAAGAGACCAGAAGGGCCTGGGCCATGTCCCGCGTCCAGCCGTTGGGGCTCGCGAGGTGGGAAACCCACTGCACCGGCGTTTCCTCCAGCATCCGGGGAACCGCGAGCGGTTGGGCGTCCTTCGGCAGGAGCCTATAGATCCGGCCGTGACGAACCACCTCGAGCATCCCCCATTTTTTCACCCGCTCATACCTCGCGACCCATTCCTCCAGTTTGTTCTTTCGATAGTCCTCCACATATCGGTCCCGGAGCTCCTGAGTGATTTCGGTCGGAAACCACTCCTTGTCCTGGATGACGCCGCGATACATGTCGGAGATGTAGAGCGCGCCATCCGGTCCGCTTTCGGTCCACACCGGGCGGAAAAAGGCATCGGTGCTGCGGATGAACTCGCGACCCGGGAAGGCGTTGTGGGCGACCCCGACGCCATCCTTCCACTCGAAACGGCTCATCCGGATCAAGCGGCCCGCCGGCTCGCAGGTGACGGCGTTTCCATACCACTCCGGCATCAGCGGTGAGCGGAGCACCGTCTGGCCGCAGCAGGCCGTGAAGCGATACAAGGTCGCGCGCCGCTCCATGTCGAAGCCGCCGTCGCTGTCATCCCACACCGGGCAGATCCCCCAGGTGCGCTCATAGCCCGGCGCGTGCTCGTCCACCTGCAGGACCGGATAGCCCGCCGGAAGCTGGAACGAGTGCGCGGGATTTCCACCGCCGCCCCAGCTGCAGACCAGCCGGCCATCATCATCGCGCGCGAGCCCGAACTGCCCGAGGCGGCCGACGTCGTGCCGCATCTCCACCAGCTTTCCATCCTCCCAGCGGAAACGCCGGTCGTTCGTGCAGATGGTGTTGTCGAGGTTCCAGAGCAGGCCGTTCTGCTGGAACTCGGCGTTTTCGTTGGTGGGCTCGCCTCGCCACGAAAGCTCCCGCCGGTCCGCGACGCCGTCCTTGTCGTCGTCGAAATACGACCAGATCGACGAGTCCTGGGTGAAGTGCACCAATACGCGGTCGAACAAGGGCAGCACGGCCCGCGGAAGGACAACGTTGTCGATGAAAACCGTTTTTCGATCCATCACGCCGTCGCCATCGGTATCGACCAGCTTCACCACCTGGCTGTCCGGCGCCAGCTGGTCGGTGCCGTGTTCGTCCTGCATGTAGGTCCGCCAACAGCACACGTAGAGCGCCCCATTTCCATCAAACGCGAACGAAGTGGGATCCTGAACCATCGGCTCGCTCGCCACGCACTTCAGCTCGTAGCCGTCGGGCACCTCGATCGTCCGGATCGCTTCCGCGGGCTTCAGGGCCTCATAAACCACATCCGGATCCCAGCCCTCCGCGGCATGGAGGGAGGGGATCAGGAAAAGGGAGAGGGGCAGGGTTTTCGAAAGTTTCATGGGCGGGTTCGGGGTCGGCGGCCGGCGGAAAGGTCGGCGCGGACGACCCGCTCCCACTACTACCGGCGACCATCCGGCTGTATAGCCCCGGAGCCGGACAAATAACCGGATGTGGATTTCAGATATCTCCCGCCTGACCGGCGCGTCGGATCTGCGATGGCCGCCAGCCGATCCATTTCTGGAAGGTGTTCGAAAAGGTGAACGGGTTCGCGTAGCCGACCTGGCGCGAGATCGACTCGATCTTGTCCCGCGTGGTGGAAAGCAGGTGGCGGGCGCGCTGCATGCGCAGGAAGGCGACCTGCTGCATCGGGGTGCGGCCGAGTTCGCGGTGGCAGAGCTTGCGCAGCTGCTCCTTGCTCAGGCACGCGCAGGTCGCCAACTCGTCGAGCGTCCATGGCTGGCCGAGCGTCGCGCCGACCTGCTCCCAGAGTTTCCACAGCCGGGGGTCGGTCTGGTAGCCTTCGGCAAAACGCAGCACGTAGGAATGGATGAGCTCCGTCCACAGATGCATCTGCGCCGGCGATCCCTTGGAGCTTTCCGCGTGCAGGCCTTGGATCGCCAGCCTCAGTGGCTCTGGCTCGTAGGCCCCGATGACCGGCGAGCGCTGGGCCACGATCGGCACGGTTTCCCGCGATTCGAGGTAGCGCACGCCGCAGAGCTGCCACGGCGTGGAGCCGGTCGCCTTGATGCCATTGGTGATGAAGGGCGGCAAAAGGCAGGCCTCGCCCGACCGGACCGGCTGCCATTTGCCATCGGCCAGCACCAGGCCCTCGCCGCCGAAGCAGGCGAACATGAAGGTGCCGGACTGGTCGCGCCGCATCATCTGGAATGGCCGGCCGGCCTCGATGATCTCCACGTGGGCGATGTGGTGCTGCTTGAGCAGCCCGCACACCGGCTGGCTGCGGAGCCACTCGCGCTGGTCCCGGTCATCGCAGCGGACGACGTGCGAGCGGCGGAGCGGGACTTGGGTGGCGGACATGGAAAAGGACGGGAGTCGCGAGAGCGTCGGGTGGGATCGTGAATAGATCGGGCCGTCTTTCCCAGCCCCGTGGCGCGGCAAATATATCCCGGATCCCCTTTCACCTATCCGGACATCATGCAGGCTCTTCCGCGGTCCGGGCCCGGTCCAGTCTCGAGCCATGCCGAATCCTTCCAAGCACTTCATTTCCCACCCCGAGGTGGTCCACGAAACGAACGACTGGACCCACAACGAGTGGCTGTGCCGGCCGGACATCGCGGAAGCCGAGCGGCTGCTGATGGTCCGGGCGCGCATGAAGCCCCGGCATTGCCATCCGTTTCACCGCCACCCGCACCGGGAGGAGATCATCCACGTGCTCGAAGGCCGGGCCGAGCAATGGGTCGGCGAGGAACGCCGCATCCTCGGCCCCGGCGAGGTCGCCGTCATCCCGCCCGGCGTGGTCCATGCGACCTACAATCCCTTCGACGAGCCGCTCGTTTTCCACGCCATTCTCTCGCCGGCGATGCTCGCGCCGCCGCTCGATGCCGATCCGGACCCGTGCGACGTCTCCGGCGAAGCGCCGTGGTCGACGCTCCGCGACGGCCTCACGCCGTGCACGCTGCTGCGCGACGATCAATAACCGGCCGGATGGCGCATCACATGGCCGGCCCCCGGACGGGGCATCGGTTTCCACCGCGGACCCGTGCGACCGCCGCCGTAGCCGGTATCGAGCCGCAGGCCGGCGACCGTCATGAACACGTGGCCGTCGCGAACATAGACCGTGATCCAGTTGCCCGGGCCCTTCTTACCGTAGTTGAAAAACCCTCGCGACGGCATCTGGCCGTCCATCAGGCCCGCCTCGCGCAGGACATAGGACACGGAGCCGGAGCAGTCGTAGCCATTGTCATCGAGCCTGGCGTGGCCACCGCCCCACTTGTAGGGCTTGTTCTGCAGGCGGTTGCCGGCCTGGATCGCCAGCTTCACGGCCTTGGGAGCCCCGGGAGGCGCGTAGGCCAGGCCGTTTTTCAAAAGAGCGGTCTCCCCCTTCTCGAAGTGATACGCCACCTCGTGCCGCGCCTTCACCTGCCGGCTGCAGGAAGTCATCGCCGAAACGGCCAGAACGGTCATCACCGACCACGTCAACGCTTTCATGGGCGGTGCTTGTAGCGCATTTGTTTAATTTTTACAAAATATTTTTAGAATTTAACCAACGTCCTCCTTTTCAAGAAATCGAACGACCTGCCGCAGCGCCCGGCCGCGATGGCTGAGCTGGTTTTTCACCTCCGCGCCGAGTTCGGCGAAGCTTTGGTCAGATCCCTCGGGCGCGAAAAACGGATCGTATCCGAAGCCCCCCGCGCCGGACATTTCGGTCAGGATCCGGCCCTCGACCGCGCCGGAAAAATCGGCCACCACCTCGCCGTCCCGCGCCAGCACCATGACGCAGCGGAAACGGGCGGCCCGATCCTCCACGCCGGCCATTTCCTCGGCCAGGCGGGCGTTGTTCCTGGCATGATTTCCCTCCTCGCCACCGAAGCTGCTCGACCACACCCCGGGCCGGCCGCCGAGCGCATCGACCTCCAGGCCCGAGTCATCGGACAGCACGATCCCGCCGACCTGCCGGCTCACCGCCACCGCCTTGAGGGTCGCGTTTTCCAGAAAGGTGGTGCCCGTTTCCTCGACCTCCGGCAGGTCCGGAAAGTCGGTCGCATTGAGCACCACGAAGCGGTCGCCGATCATCTGCCGGATTTCGTCGGTTTTGTGCGCGTTGCGCGTGGCCACCACCAGCCGGGGCTTGTCCGTTTGCATGGATGCGAGGACAGCGGAGCGATCCGATCCGGGCAAGTGGCGATGCGGCTGACCGAGCCTCCGCCGACAAGAAATTTGAAATAATCCGGCCGGGTGCTACGCCTAGAGGTCGATGAAAGCGATCACCTACCTTGCCTCCTTCGCCCTCGCCGGGTCCGCCATGGTCAGCAGTGCGCTGGCCAACGTCCCGAAGGGCTGGACCACCGATCTCGACAAGGCCCTCAAGGACGCCAAGGCCAAGGAAAAGGCGGTGCTCGTGGAGTTCACCGGCTCGGACTGGTGCCCGCCCTGCCAGATGATGCGCAAGAACGTGTTCTCGAAGGACGAGTTCGTCAGCAAGGCCTCGAAGGACTTCATCCTGGTCGAACTCGACTTCCCGCGCGGCGATGAGGAGGTGCGGAAAAAGAATGAACCGCTGGCGAAAAAGTACGACATCGACGGCTTCCCGACGGTCATCATTCTCAGCGATTCCGGCAAGGAGCTGTCCCGTTTCTACGCTTCCGAATATCCCTCGATTGATAAGTTTCTCGCCCACCTGGCCAAGGTCTCGGACCGCGCCAAGCTTGACTGATCGACGAGCCCTTTTTTCTCCTCCAAGCCCGATGCTCATGGCGTCGGGCTTTTTCGTGGCCTGAAACCCACCCCCGAACTTCCGCGCCGTGCAAATCGCAGGGTTGGCGTGACGTTTTTGACATCGCGGTAAAAGAAACGTTATTCGGGCGCGTGCGCGTCGAATCAGCAGAGAAATCTGTGGCCCCCAGTTCGAGCTTCGTCCCCCCGAGGGACGGAGTGGAGCCCGTTCATTTGGATGAGCCTGCCGACGATCATCCCCGCTTCCGCCACATCCGCTTCGCCGGCACCCGGGCGGTGCCTGTGGCGCTCAGCGGCGAGATCGGGAACACGCCGGCGAAATGCAGCCAGCTGAGCCCGCCGCCAGCCGAGGAGATCGAGGACTACCCGATGGAGCAGGTCGCCTTCGTGCGGCGCATCCTGCGCATGGCGGGCATCCGGGCGGAAGGCTACCGGATTACGCCGTTGGTCCGCCGCATCCCGGCCTGCCTGCGGGCGCTGCGGGCGCGGGACATGGACAGCGCCGACCGCATCGCGGCCAACGACCCGAACCGGCTCCAGATCGGCGTGAATGCGCTGCTCATCGGGACCACCAGCTTCTTCCGGGACACGACGGTGTTTCATGAACTCGACCAGCGGATCGTGCCCGAGCTGCTGACCCGCTGCGCCAAGCCGCAGGTGTGGAGCGCGGCCTGCTCGGACGGCTCCGAGCTTTCGTCCGTGGCCATGCTTTTCGCCAAACACGGCGGGCTCGACCGCACCCGCTTCCTCGGCACGGATTGCCGGCCATCGGCGATCGGCCGTGCGATCGAAGGCAGCTACCCGGTCGAGGCGGCCGACCTCTTCCCAGCGGACCTGCGCGAGCGTTTCCTGCGCCGCGATGACAAGCACTGCCGGCTGCAGCCCGTCATTTCCACCCGCCTCGAATGGAAGCTCGCCGATCTGCTGGCGGAAACCGAGGGCACCGGCTGGAACCTGATCCTCTGCCGCAACCTCGCCATCTACCTGAGCCCGCACCAGGCGCGGCAATTGTGGCTCCAGCTCCACGCCTCGCTCGCCCCCGGCGGCTATCTGGTCGTGGGAAAAGCCGAGAAGCCCGAGATCGATGGCCTGCACCGCGCATCGTCCTGCATTTACCGAAAAGACGCCTCCTGAACCATGAAGCCCGACTTCGAGAGCAAGCCCGGCCCGTCCGTATCCCTGCCGGTTTCCCTGCTGGTCTGCATCGCCGCCGCCGCGCTGATGATCTGGGCGCGGGTCAGCGTCTTCGACGACCGGATTTTTCCGCTCTCCGCCGCGCTGCCGCTGCTGCTGTGCCTGTGGAACCGGGACCTGCGCGTGCTCTACGGCATGGCCGCAGTGCTCTCGGCGCTGACCATTTACAAAATCACCGAGGTGATCCCTGAACGCACGCTCACGCGCGCGAACGAGAACCTCGCCATGGCCACCCAGCTGTGCGACATCTGGATCTTCGCCGGCGTGCTGCACGCCGTGATCCGCCACCGCCGCCAGCTCGTCACCCAGGCGCGCAAGCTGTCCGAGCTGAACGCCGAATTGGAGGCCGGCAATGAGGAACTCTCCGCCAGCAACGAGGAACTCGCCGCCCGCGAGGAGGAGATCAGCCGCCAGAACGAGGAACTCCAATGCCAGGCCGAGGAGCTGGAGCAGCAGTCCGAGGAGCTGCGCCAGCAGACCGAGGAAATGGAGCAGCAAAGCTCGAACCTCCAGCACGTGAACGAAGAGCTGAGCCGCCGCGAGCGCGGCCTGCAGATCCTGCTGGAATCCGGCCGCTGGCTGCGCGGCGACCTCAGCGAGGCGGTGGTGATGAATGGCATCTGCGATGCCGCCCTGCAGATCCTCGGCGATGCCGTGCACGCCTCCTGCGTGGTCGAGAACCGCAGCGGACGACTCCATCTGCGCGGCGATTCCGGCTTCGGCCTGCACGGCGCCGTCACGCCCGACATCCCCTTCGCCGACACCTTCGCCGCGCTGATCTACGAGAGTGGTCGTACCGCCAGCCTCGAGGACGTGGCCAACCGCCCCGACCTCCAGCTTCCGAAACCCGGAGCCGGCCGGCCTTTCCGCGCCATCCTCGGCTCGCCGATCTGGTATCAGGGGAAAGTGATCGCGGCGCTGGAGGTCTTCAGCCACCGCCCGCGGCAGTGGAGCGAGGATGACTTCAAGGTCATCGAGTGGCTCGCCGCCCAGGCCGCGCTGGCCCTGCAATCGCTGCGCTTCCAGCAGGAGCTGGAGCAGAAGCGCGAGGCCGCCGAGCAGGCCTCGCTGCAGAAATCGCGCTTCCTCGCCGCCGTCTCGCACGACGTCCGCACGCCGGCCAACGCGATCTCGCTGCTGGCCGAGCTGATCGAGCGCTGCGCCGATGATCCCGAACGCATCCAGCAGGTGCCCAAGCTCGCCCACGACCTGGGCAGCAACGCCCGCTCGATGATCGATCTGGTCAGCGACGTGCTCGACCTGACGCGATTCGACACCGGCGTCAGCGACTTGGAAGTCAGCGATTTTTCCCTGACCGACCTGGTCGAGGGGGAGCACCGCCAGTCCTCGCCGGTGGCGGAAAAGAAGGGCCTCCGGCTGTCCATCGAGCTGCCCGCCTCGCCCATCCGCCTGCGCACCGATCGCACCAAGCTCCAGCGCGTCATCGGCAACCTCGTCGGCAACGCGCTCAAGTTCACCGAGCACGGCGAAGTCCGCATCCACGGCGAAATCCTCGACGACGGCGGCTTCGCGCTGCACGTGATCGACACCGGCGTGGGCATCCCCAGCGACAAGGTCGAGCATGTGTTCGACGAGTTTTTCCAGCTCCAGAACCCCGAGCGGAACCGCGACAAGGGCGCCGGTCTCGGTCTCGCCATCTGCCGCCGCCTGCTCGATAGCCTGGGCGGCACGCTGGGCGTGAAGAGCCTGGTCGGTGTCGGCTCGACTTTCAGCATCCGCCTGCCGGCGACCCTCCTTTCGGCGAAGCCGGAAACTCCCGACCGCAAGGTGTCGGGCGACCTCTCCGCCATCCACGAGCGCCACCGGCGGCCCGCCCGAGAGGCCCCGAAGGCGCTGCTCGACGGCGTGCGCATCCTGCTGGTTGAGGATCACGAGACGGCCCGCAAAACGACCTCCGCGCTGCTCGCCGCCGAAGGTGCCGAGATTTTCGAGGCCGCCACCGGCCGCGAGGCGCTCAACCTCCTATCGTCCTGCAATCCCGACATCCTGCTGCTCGATCTCAACCTTCCCGACTTCGACGGCACCGAAATCCTCAAGAGCCTCCAAGCCAGCCGCTGCGAGTCGCTGAGCTCGATCTTCGTCGTCTCCGGCGATGTCCGCCCGGAGCGCATCGAGGAGGTGAAGCTGCTCGGCGCCGACGAATTGATCCCGAAGCCGGTCGATATCGAGAAGCTCAAGTCCGCGCTGTCCAGCCAGCGCCCCGACCTGCCGTTGATGAATTGACGGCCGCTCAGCCCGCCAGCGGGTCGGCGAGGCACTCGCGGAGCATCGCCGGCGTGACGGGCTTCGGCAGGTGGCCATCGAAGCCGGCCTCCAGCGCCAACCGCTCATCGACCTCCGGCTGGCCGCCGGAGCAGGCGATCATGCGCAGCTCGCGGTGCGGGTGGCGGGCGCGGATTTCGCGGGCTGCCCGGAGGCCATCCATGCCTGGCATGGTCAGATCCATGATCACCAGATCCGGCTCGAACTCCGGAATGGCCTCGATCGCCGACAGCCCGTCATAGACGACCTTCGGTTGATGGCCCTCCATCTCGAAAAACATCCCCATCACGTCTGCGGCGTTGCGGCCGTCATCGACAATCAGGACTTTCAGACGGCTGGCAGACGGAGCGGGAGCGTCGGGCATGTCGGTGGAGAACAAACGACCTGCCCGCCGCCGCGCAACCGAAACCTCCCGGAATCTCTGCGCAGGCCTCGGACCCGGCCGGAGTTTTCCTTTTCAAATCCAGCCCCTTCCGCCAATTTCCGCGGCCCCTCGCGGGAAATCCCGACCCTTCTCCGACCATGTCCGACCGCCGCAAACCGTTTCCTTTCGACGAGTTCGAGCCCCGCTGGCAGCAGCTCTGGGACGCGGAAAAAACCTTCCGCACGCCCAATCCCGGCGATGCCGACTTCGACGCCTCGAAGCCGAAGTTCTACGTCCTCGACATGTTTCCCTACCCGAGCGGAGCCGGCCTCCACGTCGGCCATCCCGAGGGCTACACCGCCACCGACATCATCGGCCGCGCCAAGATGCGGCAAGGTTTCAACGTCCTCCACCCGATGGGCTGGGACTCCTTCGGCCTGCCCGCCGAGCAGTATGCCATCAAGACCGGCCAGCACCCGCGCGTCACCACCGAGGCGAACATCAAGACCTTCAAGCGCCAGCTGAAGTCGCTCGGCTTCGGCTACGACTGGGATCGCGAGATCGCCACCACCGACCCCGAATACGTCCGCTGGACCCAGTGGATCTTCCTCCAGCTCTACAAGTCGTATTTCAACGAGGAAACCGGCAAGGCCGCCCCCGTTTCCGAGCTGGAAGCGAAAGGCTGGACCCGCGAGCAGATCGACGCCGTCCGTTTGGCCTACATCCACGAAGCCCCGGTCAACTGGTCCCCCGACCTCGGCACCGTCCTCGCCAACGAGGAAGTCGAGGAATGGAAGTCGAAGGGCCACACCGTCGAGCGCCGTCCGCTGAAGCAGTGGATGTTCCGCATCACGAAGTACGCCCAGCGGCTGATCGACGAGCTCGACCCGCTCGACTGGCCCGAGGGCATCAAGCTCTTGCAGAAGAACTGGATCGGCCGCAGCGAAGGCGCGGAGGTCCACTTTGATATCCCTGGTATTGTTTCCCCCACTGCAGTCGACGACTGGACCGAGGTCGACGGACGTCCACCGGTGCCATCGAAGATCGCAGAACACGTGATCACCGCCTTCACCACCCGACCCGACACGCTGTTCGGCGCGACTTACATGGTGCTCGCGCCCGAGCATCCGTATGTTTCGGAAATCACCACCGCCGAGCAGAAGGACGCCGTCGAGAGCTACATCAAGGCCTGCGCCAGCAAGTCCGACCTCGAGCGCGGCGACCTGAACAAGGACAAGTCCGGCGTCTTCACCGGCGCCTTTGCGATCAACCCGGTCAACGACGAGCAGATCCCCATCTGGATCGCCGACTACGTCATGATGGGCTACGGCACCGGCGCCATCATGGCCGTCCCGGCGCACGACGAACGCGACTTCGAGTTTGCGAAGAAGTTCGAGCTGCCGATCGTTCCGGTCGTACAAAGGAGCACAGGCGTCCCGCCTGTGAACCCCGGCAGCCCGACCCTCCATTCACCCTACTACGACCCCAGCGGCAACATCCCCACCACCGCCACCGAACGCAACCTGCCCCACTGGCAACAGGACGGCCGCAGCTACTTCGTCACCTGGCGCCTCGCCGACAGCCTTCCGCAGGAAAAGCTCAACCAGTGGAAGCTTGAGCGCGCCGAATGGACCAAGAACCACCCCGGCGAACTCACCGACGACCAGCAAGCCGAGTTCCACGACCTCTTCAGTGCCCGCATCGACGACTGGCTCGACCAAGGCATGGGCTCCTGCCTGCTCGCCGATCCCGCATGCAACCGCATCGTGGCCTCCGCCCTTCGTCACTTCGATGGCGAACGCTACGACTTGGAAGCTTTCGTGGTCATGCCGAACCATGTCCACGTTGCCGTCCGCCTCCACGAGGGCGAGGACCTCTCGAAAGTCCTCCATTCCTGGAAAAGCTTCACCTCAAAGGAAATCAACAAGGCCCGCGAGACCAGCGGCGAGGTCTGGCAGGATGAGTCCTTCGATCGCATCATCCGCAGCCCACGGCATCTGGGGGCGGTCCGGAAATACATCTCGGAGAACCCCGCGAAGGCCGGAACCACGGTGGATGAAGGCGGACTGTATGTGAAAGAAAGCAACGGGCTGCCCCCTTCCACAGGCGGGACGCCTGTGCTCCCGTTTTCCGACCACGGCACCGCCATCAACTCCGGCTTCCTGGATGGCCTGCCGACCGCCGAGGCCAAGGCGAAGATGATCGACTGGCTGGAGTCCGAGGGCAAAGGCGTCCGCCGCATCAATTACAAGCTGCGCGACTGGCTGTTCAGCCGCCAGCGCTACTGGGGCGAGCCTTTCCCGCTGATCTGGAACAAGCAGACCGGCGAGCACGAAGCCATCCCGGAAAGCGAGCTGCCCCTGCTGCAGCCCGACATGGAAGACTTCAAACCCACCGGCGACCCCCGCGGCCCGCTGGTCAAAGCGACCGATTGGATCAACTACACCGACCAATTCGAGCGCGAAACCAACACCATGCCCCAGTGGGCCGGCTCCTGCTGGTACTATCTCCGCTACTGCGATCCCCGTAACAACGACCGCTTCATCGGCGAGGACGTCGAATCTTATTGGAGCGGAACTCCAGAGGGACAATCGGCAATCGGCAATCGGCAATCGGCAATGGTGGACCTCTACGTCGGCGGCACCGAGCACGCCGTGCTGCACCTGCTCTACGCCCGCTTCTGGCACAAGGTCCTCCACGACCTCGGCCACCTCTCCACCAACGAGCCCTTCCAGAAACTCGTCAATCAAGGCCTCATTCTCGGCGAAGACGGCCAGAAAATGTCGAAGTCCCGCGGCAACGTCGTGAACCCCGACGAGGTCGTCCGCGACTACGGCGCCGACGCGCTGCGCCTCTACGAAATGTTCATGGGCCCGCTCACCGAGGTGAAGCCGTGGCAAATGAAAGGGGTCGAGGGCGTGTCCCGTTTCCTCGCCCGCGTCTGGCGCGTGGCCATGGAGCAGGACCAGGCCGGCGAATGGACCGTTTCCTCAAAGCTCCAGGACGTCCCCTGCACCGACAAGTCACTGCTCAAGGTCGTCCACGAAACCATCAAGAAGGTCACCGACGACATCGCCAAGATGTCCTTCAACACGGCGATCTCGCAGATGATGGTCTGCACCAATGCCTTCACCGCCGCCGAAGTTGTGCCGATGAAGGAGTTCACCCTTCTGCTGAGCGTGCTGAACCCCTTCGCCCCGCACCTGACCGAGGAAATCAACCGCCTCATCGGCGGAAAGCCGCAGCTCGCCCACCAGCCATGGCCCGAGCATGATGAAGCCGCGCTGATCGAGTCGGAAATCGAGATCGTCGTGCAGGTGAACGGCAAGCTCCGCGACAAGATCACCGTCGCCAAGGACGCGCCGAAGGAAGACATCGAGGCCGCCGCCCAGGCCACCGACAAGATCCAGGAACAACTCGCCGGCAAGACGGTCCGCAAGATCATCGTCGTCCCCGGGCGACTGGTGAACATCGTGGCCCACTGATCCCGGCAAGCCCCCCAGCGCGCCCCCTGATCCCGGCAACGACCACCACGGCGCAAACCGGGCCGCCGGCGCGCCCGGCCCCTCACCGGCGCGACTTGGCAGGGATAGTCCCGGCCTACCAGCCGGCCAGGGTTTCCACCGCCCGGCCGAGAACCACTTCCAGGATCGCGGCTTCGGCGTGGGTCACCGGGATCGCGATCTTCCTCACCGACTTGTCTTCTTCCTGCCGGGAGAGGCTGAACAAAAAGGGTGAGCGATCCGCGTCGTCGCGGGCGACGATTTCACAAGCGCTGTTGGACTTCTCCGAGCGGTGGAAGAGCTTCGCCGCGGGTTGCCGCCCTTGAAATACCGACAAGGCGGCTCCGAGGTCGGACAGGCCCCACTTCATGGTCAGCTTGGCCTCCCAGTCGAACTGCCGATCGCCGGACTGGGGGGCGGCATCGACGAAGACCGCCTCCTTGTAACCGTTGAGTTCGAAACGGACCACCCCGCCGGTGCCGCGGGAGTTCGGCTTGTAAATGGCATGCTGCGGCCGACGGGTCGCCGTGGCATCGGAGCGGAGGACCGGATCGGAGGGAGGGAGGGAGGTGTCGGTTTTCATCGAAACATGAGGTTGGCGCCCAACGGCGCGTTTCCGATTTGCCGGATCCCGTCGAGATCCGCAAGAAAAATGTTCATTTGACCACCTTTCGATGGCGCGTCTCCCACTGGTTCAGCAGGATCCGCGTAGAGACGGAGGTCGTTCATGACAAACTTCACTACATTAATCATGCTTCTCCCCTATTCCCTTCGTGACTCAGGCTTCCGTGGCTGATTGCATGGTCCCTTGCCGTTATCAAAGCCCAACGCCATGGACCCGGGGCCGCCCCCGGAGGCCCGTCAAAACCCCGAGCCCGACCCGTGGGAGAAGCTCCATGCCGTGGTCCGCCTTCCCGAGGTCCGGATCTCCACCGCCTATCTCCTGCTGGGCTGTGCCTGGATTCTCGGATCGGACGCCCTGGTGGAATCCCTGGCCAAGAACCACCCGATGGCGGCGATGCTTCACTCCTTCAAGGGCCTCAATTTCATCTTCATCACCGCTGCCTTGCTATTTGTGGCGCTCCACCGGTCCTTCGGAGGGTGGCGCAAGGCCGAGAGCCTGAGGGCCGCCGAGCTGATCGCCTCCAGCGAGAAGTTCCGCGAACTGTCGGCCGGCCTGCAGGCGCGGAGCGAGGACAAGCGGGCCGAGCTGGCGCGGGAGATCCACGATGAATTCGGCCAACGGCTCACCGGCATCAAGCTCAAGCTCGGGCTGGCGGAGAAGATCCTCGACCGCCGTGACGACCGTGAACTCAACCCGCTGGTCGATCTGGTCGTCGAAACCTCGGCGCTGGTCGATGAGACGATCCAGGCGGCACGCAGGGTCTCCTACGGGCTGCGGCCGGAAACGCTGGACAAGGTGGGCCTGGCCGCGGCGCTGGAGGAGGAGGCACGGGTTTTCACCGAGCGCACCGGGATTCCCTGCCAGCTCTCGGTGGGCGACATGTCCGACCCGCTGCCGCGCCCGATGGCCACGGCCGCCTTCCGGATTTTCCAGGAATCCCTGACCAACGTGGCCCGCCACGCGAGGGCCACCGAGGTCGCCGCCGCCTGCGCGATGAGCGGAGGATGTCTGACGCTGTCGGTCCGCGACAATGGCACGGGCATGAATCCGACGCTGGCGGAAGCCCCGTCCACCCTCGGCCTGCTCGGCATGTGGGAGCGCGCGCGCAATGCGGGCGGGCATCTGTCGTTCGAAACCTCCGCCGGCGAGGGCACCACCGTCCATCTGGAGCTTCCCGTGGACCCTCACCCGCGCGAAACCCAGGCCGCATGAAGATCCTCATCGCCGACGATCACGCCGTGGTCCGCATGGGCATCGTTTCGCTGCTGCGGGAGGAAATCATGGGCCTCCAATGGCGGGAATGCGGTAGCTCGGAAGAGGCGCTCAACCTCGCGATGGAGGAGAAATTCGATCTCGTGATCGCCGACGTGACCATGCCCGGCCGCAGCGGCCTGGATTTGCTGCGCGACCTGCGATCGTGCCGGCCGAACCTCCCCGTGCTGGTCGTCAGCGCCCTGGCGGAAAAGGAATACGCCGTGCGCGCCTTCAAGCTCGGAGCGGCGGGCTTCATCTCCAAGGAAAGCGCGACCGAGGTGCTGATTTCCGCCGTCCGGCGGGTGCTCGCTGGCGGACGCTACGTCAGTCCCGCGCTGGCGGAGGACCTGGCGGGCCAGCTGGGCGGACCGGCGATCGACGCCCCGCAGGCCGCCCTTTCCAATCGCGAGCTGGAGGTCCTGAAGCTGGTCGCCGCGGGCCACTCGCTGAAGAGCATCGCCTCGAAGCTGGCCCTGAGCGAAAAGACAATCGCCACCTACCGGGCGCGGATTTCCTCCAAACTCGGACTCGCCACCAACGTCGACCTGACGCGCTTTGCCCTGAAACAGGGGCTGATCGACTAGCAGCGTGTCGGGTGTTTTCCCTACAAGCGAATCGGACAGGTCTCCGACAGACCCAAGGACCGTTTCCTGCCAAGGTCACCTCGTTTGGTGTGACTTTGGTCGCTCCGGATCAGAGGAGGCTTGGGGACACCGGCATTTGGTGCCGGGCCAGCTTCTTCGGTTCGGGAGACCTGCCGTCGGCACCATGGGCTATCGGTTCCGCGACGTTTCTGGGGGGAAACCGCGGAATGTTACCATTAGGGGGGAAAAATAGCTCATGGGCGCCGACGGCGCGCCTCCCGGCTCAGCCCTTGTCGGCGAATCCTCCGGCGTCGCCGCTCTTGCCTGCCACGTGATCGGCGTAAAACGCACCCCGCTGCCCCAGCGGTTCATCCGGCCCGACGGTCGAGTCGCGCGCGGTCTGATGCTCTGCCTCGCCGTTGATCTCCGCCCCGAGCAGGATCGAGAACGCGGTGATGTAAAACCACAGCATCATCACGGCGATCGCCGCCACGCTGCCGTAGGTCTTCGACATGTCGCCGAACTTCTCGATGTACCAGGCGAAGGCCACCGAGCCCAGTAGCCACAGCCCCGTGGCGACGATCGAGCCGGGCGTGATCCAGTGCCACTCCGGATTCGTCCGGTGGGGGGCGATTTTGTAGAGAAAGGCGAGGCCGAACAGGGCGACGGCCGCAAACAGCGGCCAGCGCAGCACACCGACCCATGAATCGACCCAGCCGGGGACGGGGAGAAAATTCCGCACGGCGGGCAACACCGCGACCGCGGAGAGGAGGATGGTGCCGGTGAGGATCGCCCCGACGGTCACGCCCAGCGTCATCAGCTTCTTCTTCAGGAATGACCGCGAGTCCTTTTCGTCGTAGGCGATGTTCAGTCCGGTGAAGAGCGCGGTGGTGCCCTTGTTGGTGCTCCAGATGCTCAGGAGGATGCTCACCACCACTCCCCATCCGAGGTTGCTGCTTTCATTGGCAGCCAGGGTTCCGGCGAAATCGGAGATCAACTTGAAGCCCTCGCCGGGCAGCAGCGGCTGCAGGCGCTGCATCTGCTCCGCCGCCTCCGCAGGCGTGGTGATCAACCCGTAGATCGAAAGAAAGGCCGCGATGGCGGGGAACAGGCTGAGGAAGAAATAAAACGCCACCCCCGCGGAGACGATCTGGACATGATCCTGCCCGATCTGCCCGACGACGCGCTTGCCGATCGAGAGCCACCCGCTCAGGGGGATTTGGAGGGGTTGGGACGCCTCTCGACCCGTGGCCCGGGTGGAACGTTCTGAAATGGCCATGGTCCCCCGCCCATCACGAGCCGTGCCATGCCCTCAAACGGGCCTTTCCCGGCGATCCCGGCCCGGGACGGAGAACCGGCGTTGCGCCGCCGATCCTCCATCGGGCATTCCGCACGGGGCAGCAAGGTCACTTCACGCGATCGCCGGCACCCCATTGCGAGGGCGCCGGACCCATGTGATAGACAATGTTGCCGCCGTCCTTGATCTCGGCATAGGGCAGGCGGACGTCGGTCCATGGCTTGCCGTTGACCTCCACCGATTGGATGTAAACGTTCGCATCGCCTTGGTTCTCGGCCTTGATATCGAGCTTCCTGCCGTTTCCGAGATCCATCACCGCATGCTCGATCGAGGGGCTGCCAAAGACATAGGAGTCGCTGGCCGGGCACATCGGATAGAAGCCGAGGGAGGAAAACAGATACCAGGCCGACATCTGCCCGCAGTCGTCGTTTCCGGTGAGGGCGTCGGGCCGGTTGCCATACTGCGTCTTCAGGATGTGGCGGATCTTTTCCTGCCCCTTCCATGGCTGGCCGGCCACGGCATACATGTAGAGCACGTGGTGGGCGGGCTCGTTGCCATGCCAGTACTCGCCGATCCGGCCCTGCACGTCCTCCATGTCGGTCGTCTCATCATCGTGGAAGGTGAACAGCTGGTCGAGCTTGGCCACGAACGCCTCCTTGCCGCCCATCAGCTCGGCCAGGCCTTCGACGTCCTGCTGCACGTGCCAGGTGTACTGCCAGCTGGTGCCCTCGGTGAAGTCGCCCATTTGGACATACTCGTGGGGATTGAAGTCTTCCCGCCACTTGCCCGTGGAGTCCTTGCCACGCATCAGGCCGGTCTCGGGATCGTAAAGGTTCTTGTAGGAGGCCGCCCGTTTTTCGAAGCGCGCCTGGTCGTCCTCCTTCCCGAACAGCTCCGCCATGCGCGCCACGCAGTAGTCGTCATAGGCATACTCCAGGGTCTTGGAGACCGACTCGTTCTCGAGGTCGAACGGCACGTAGCCGAGCTTTTCGTAGGCGGCGATCCCATCGTACTCCGGATGCGTCGCGGTCGCCATCACGGCCTCGTAGGCATGCTCCTTGTCGAAGCCCTCCAGGCCCTTGACCATCGCGTCCACGATCACCGGCACCGAGTGGTAGCCGATCATGCACCACGTTTCCCCGCTCTGCAGCGACCAGATCGGCAGCATGTGGTCGGCGCTCTGGTCGTAGTGCGCGAGCATCGAGTTGATCATGTCCACGTTGCGCTTCGGCTGGATCAGGCAGAACAGCGGGTGCGTCGCACGAAAGGTGTCCCACAGCGAGAACACCGTGTGGTTGGTAAAGCCTTCGGCCTGGTGCACCTCGCGATCGAGCCCGCGGTACTCGCCATTCGCGTCCTGATAGAGCGTCGGCGCCATGAAGCAATGATAGAGCGCGGTGTAGAAGGTCTCCTTCTGCTCCTGGCTGCCCTCGGTGAGCTGCAGCTTGGCCAGCTCCGCGTCCCAGGCGGACTTGGTTTTTTCCATCAATCCGTCGAAGTCCCATTCCGGAATCTCGCCGTCCAGGTTGGCCATCGCGTTCTCCACGCTGACCGGGGAAATGCCGATCTTCACCTGGATCACCTCGTCCGCCTTGGTGTCGTACTCGGCGAGGAAGCGCAGGTTGTTTCCAAACACCTCGCGGGAGCTGCGGAAACGGTAAGTCTTATAACTGTCGTACTTCACCTCCTTGCCGTCGCTGTAGACCTTGTAGGAGTCGAAGGGCCGCGAGAACTTCGCCGCGAAGAAGATCTGGCGCTCCTTGGCCCAGCCATCGACGAGGTGCATGCCGGTGATGGTCGACCCGTCCTCGACCCGCAGGTGGGACCAGATCATTTTGAAATGATCGCCCGTGAGGAAGTGGTGGAGGTCGGTGAGGATCGACGACTGCCCCTCCGGGAAGGTGAACCGCAGCATGCCCGAGCGCAGGCCGGCGGTCATCTCGGCGTTGACGCCGCTGTCGAGCAGCTTGACCTGGTAGTAGCCGGCCGAGGCCGTCTCCTGGTCATGCGAAAAGCGCGAGCGGTAGCCCTCGTCGGGCTTGTCCTTCGGACCGGGATCCAGTTTCGGCTCGCCGGTCTGCGGGACGAACAGGAAGTCCCCCAACTCCGGAATCCCCGTGCCGGAAAGGTGGGTCATCGAAAAGCCCATGATCGAGGGGTCGGTGTATTCGTAACCCGAGGCCGTCGCCCACGTGATCGGGTCGGTGTCCGGGCTGAGCTGCACCATGCCGAAGGGTGCGGAGGGCCCGGGAAAGGTGTTGCCTTCCCCCTGCGTGCCCACCATCGGGCGGACGTAATCGCTGAGCCGGGTGTCGGCCGAGGCGGGGTGAAGGAAAACGAAGGCGGATAAGGCGAGGACGATCTTGGGTCTCATGAAGTGAGCCCCGCATAGCACGCCATGGTCCGCGCCGGAAGCGATCTGAGCGGCTTCGGAAATCCACGGAGCGAAGGAATCGTTTCATGCCGAAAGAACTTCGCATTCATGACACGTTCAAGGAGCATCCCCGCCTTGAACCCATGCGTCCTCTCCTTTCCGCCTTCTTCATCCTGACTCTCGGCACCCTTGCCCAAACGCCCGCGTTCGAGGATCCGCTGACCGACCCCTCGCCCGATCGCTGGAGCCTGCTCGGCGGCGAATGGACCACCGACGATGGCGCGCTCACCTTGAGTTCCGGCCAAGGCCCGAAGGCGGTGCTGTCGGGGCTCGCGGTCGATGACTTCGTGCTCGAAGTCGAACTCCGCGCCGATGCCGATGGCGCCCAGGCCGGCGTGGTCTTTCGCGGCACCGGGTTCGGCGAGGGCATCGATGACTTCCGCGGCTACTACGCCGGCATCACGGCAGGGAAAAACGTGGTGGTCTGGGGTGCGGTCGATCCCGACTGGCGGGCCATCGCCCACCGTCCGTTTCCCGTGAAGTCCGGCGAGTGGTATCACCTCCGCATCCAGGCCACCGGCGAGGACATGGAGATCTTCATCGATGACCAGCCCGTCAGCTCGGAAACCTGGCCGGTCTTCGACGGCGTCGATGGCGCCTTCGCCAAGGGCGGCATCGCCCTCCGCGCCCTCGATGGCCCCGCCTCGTTCCGCAACCTGCGGATCGCTCCGTTTCAAAAGAAATCCACGGGCCGCACCTACACCAACCCGGTCCAGGCCGGTTGCGCCGACCCTGTGGTGCTGCACCACGAGGGCAAATACTACGCTTATACGACTTACTCGCCCGACTTCCCGAACATGCCGCGCGGCATCCGGCTTTATACCTCGGGAAATCTCGTCGACTGGAAGGACGAGGGCTTCGTGCTGAAAAACGCGGACAGCTGGGGCGACTCGCGCTTCTGGGCACCGGACATCGTCGAAAAGGACGGCACCTTTTTCCTCTACTACGCCGCCGATGAACGCATGTGCGTGGCCACCGCGAAGACGCCGATGGGGCCGTTCCGCCAGGAAAAGCAGCAGCCGATCGAGCCCGACAGCATCAAGATCGACGGCCACATCTTCGAGGACGACGACGGCCAGCGCTACTTCTACTACGTGCACTTCGCCGAAGGGAACGAGATCTGGGGCGGCAAGCTGAACGACGACATGGTCAGCGTCGATGCCGCCTCGCTGCGCTGCATGGTCCGACCCGACCAGCCGTGGGAGCGCCATCAGTGGCCGGTGACCGAGGGCCCGGAAATGCTCAAGCACCAGGGCATCTACTACCTCACCTACTCCGGCAGCCATTTCGAGAACCCCGAGTATGCGGTCGGCTACGCCACCTCCGACAGTCCGCTGGGCCCGTGGAAAAAGTACGAGTTCAACCCGGTGATGAAATCGACCGAATACGCCCACGGCACCGCCCACCATTGCTTCACGGACTCGCCGGATGGCAAGGAGAGGTTCATCGTCTACCACCGTCACCACACGCTGAAGGAAACCGAGCCCCGCGCGCTGTCGATCGACCGCGTCCGCTTCGTGCCCGACCCCGACGGCGGGCCGGACATCCTGCAAATCCACGGCCCCACCAGCTCGCCCCAGCCGATGCCCTCGGGTGCCCGCTGACGATCCGCCGACCATGCTCCCACGAATCGCTGCCGGCCTTTTCCTGATGGTCACGGCCACCGCGCCGGCCAAGGAAATCCGGGCCGACATGAGCCGCTATCCCGCCGCCCCGTGGGTCACCCACGGCGGCGACTGGAAGACGGATGGCGACGCACTGACCGTCAGCGGCGGGGAAGGCCCGATGGTCTCGATCGACGGATTGCAGCTCACCGATTTCCAGCTCGACCTCGAGATCCGGACCGACGCCCAGGCCGGCGTGGTGTTCCGCGGCCGGGATTTCGGCGTCGGCGCCTTCCGCGGCGACTACGTCGGCATTGATGCCGCGGAAAGGCAGCTCGTCTGGGGTGCCAACGATCCTGATTGGCAACCCATCGCTTCCCAAGCCATCGACGTGGCAAAGACCACCTGGCTTCACCTGCGGATCCAGGCCGACGGTGACCAGGTCAAGGTGTTCGCCGATGCGAAGCCCATCACCGCCGAGACCTGGCCGGTGTTCGACGGCATCGACGAAGCCTTCACCCGAGGCGGGCTCGCCCTTCGCGCGCTCGATGGCGAGGCGGCGTTTCGGAACCTCACCATCCAGCCTTATCATGCCCCCCGCCTTCGCCGCAGCTACACCAACCCGGTGCTGGCCGGAGCCGCCGACCCCGTCGTCCTTTTCCACCAAGGCACCTACTATGCCTATGCGACTTACACGCTGCGCGATCGGAAGCAGGGAATCCGGCTCTTCACCTCGCGGAATCTAGTCGATTGGAACGACGAAGGTTTCGCCCTCGAGGCCGATGACACCTGGGGCGACTCGAAGTTCTGGGCGCCCGACATCGTCGAAAAAGACGGCACCTTTTTCCTCTACTACGCGGCGGAGGAACGGATGTGCGTCGCCACCGCGAAGACGCCTCGCGGACCTTTCCGGCAGGAAATCGAAGCCCCCATGGAGCCGGCGAGCATCCGCATCGACGGCCACGTGTTCGAGGACGATGACGGCAGCCGCTATTTCTACTACGTGACCTTCGGCGAGGGGAACGAGATCTGGGGCGGTCGGCTCCAGGATGACATGACGAGCGTCGATCCGTCATCGCTGCGGCGCATGGTGATGCCCGACCAGCCTTGGGAACGCCACCGCGGCGCCGTCACCGAGGGTCCGGAAATCCTCAAGCACGAGGGCACCTACTACCTCACCTACTCCGGCAGTCATTTCCTGAGCACCGAATACTCCGTGGGCTACGCCACCTCCGACCACCCGCTCGGACCATGGACGAAGTTCCGCAACAACCCGGTCATGAAATCCACCCGCTACGCCCACGGCAGCGGCCACCACTGCTTCACCACCTCACCCGACGGAAAGGAGCTCTTCATCGTCTATCACCGCCACCAGAGCTCCACCCGCGCAAACCCCCGCCAGCTTTCGATCGACCGCGCCCGCTTCGTGCCCGATCCTCAGGGCGGCCCGGACATCCTGCAAATCCACGGCCCCACCAGCTCGTCCCAGCCGATGCCCTTGGGCACTCGATAGCGCATGCTCCTTTCCCTCACCAACCGCACCCCCGACGCCACCGACCTCGGCCATCTGCTGCACAAGCATCCGGCCCGCGTCCACGAGACCACGCTGCCCTTCGGCACCGCCACCGTGTTTTACCCGAGGGCGGAGGAAAACGAATGCACCGCCGTGTTGTCGGTCGATGTCGATCCCGTCGGGCTCGTCCGTTCCACCGGCGGCCGCCAGGGCGGTTGGTCGCTCGGTCAGTACGTCAACGACCGCCCCTACACCGCCTCCTCTTTCCTCGCCACCGCCCTTTCGCGCACCTTCGGCACCGCCCTCAACGGCCGCTGCACCAAGCGACCCGAACTCGTCGATCGCCCGCTCGACCTCGAACTCATCCTGCCCGTCATCCAGGCCCCCGACGAGCTGCTCCAGCGCTTCTTCGCGCCGCTCGGCTACTCCGTGGAAATCACCCGCCTGCCGCTCGAGCCGGCGTTTCCCGACTGGGGCGAGGGCCGCCACGCCACGCTCCGGCTGCGCGCCGAAAAACCGCTCCACCAGGTGCTGCGACACCTCTTCGTCCTCATCCCCGCGCTCGACCGCGACAAGCACTACTGGGTCGGCCGCGAGGAAATCGACAAGCTCCTCGCCAAGGGCGAAGGCTGGCTCGGCGACCACCCCGAGTGCGAGTGGATCGTCCGCCGCTACCTGAAATACCAGCAGCGCCTCACCCACGAGGCCCTCGACCGGCTCGCGCCGGAAATCGACGACTCGGATGAGCCCGACGAGCCGCCCGCGGAAAAAGAGCGCCGCGTTTCGCTGCACGAGCAGCGCCTCGATGCGGTCGCCGCCCGACTCGAAGCCATGCAGCCGCAGTCGGTCGTCGATCTCGGCTGCGGCGAGGGCAAGCTCGTCCGCCGGCTCGTCAAGCACACCGCCATCCCGCGCGTCCTCGGCATGGACGTCTCCAGCCGCGCGCTCGGCATCGCCCGCGACAAGCTCGACCGCCTGCCCGCCTCGAAGCGCGACCGCGCCCAGCTCGTCCTCGGTTCTCTCATCTACCGCGACTCCCGCCTCGCCGGCTTCGACGCCGCCGCGCTGGTGGAAGTCATCGAGCACCTCGACCCCGACCGCCTCGAAGCGCTTGAGCAGGTCGTCTTCGCCCACGCCGCCCCGCGCCACGTCCTGGTCACCACCCCGAACCGCGAGTACAACGTCCTCTTCGAAAACATGGCGCCCGGCGCCCTCCGCCACGCCGACCACCGCTTCGAATGGACCCGCGCCGAGTTCGAAACCTGGGCCCGCCAAGTCGCCGCGGACCACGGATACGAAGTCGCGCTCGAACCCCTCGGCGAAGAACACCCCGACCACGGCGCCCCCAGCCAGATGGCCGTTTTCCGGCGGGTGGATTGACTCCGATTCCTCCGACGCTCACACTGTTCCGACCGTGATCTTCGAACTCGAATTACCCGACGCCATCCTGCTCGAAGCGCAAGCCAAGGCCGCTCGACTGGGCATCACCCTTGATGAGCTGGTTGCCAGAGCCGTCAGGACCGAGATCGACACCGAACCGGATGCCGAGGCCATCGCGGCTGATTGATGCCCTTTGCAAATTAGACGATACCGCCCCGGACCTGATCATGATTCCCGGAAAGCGGATCACTCACCGGATCACACTCGTCATGACCGCGCCGCACGGCCGAAGCGACTTCAGTTTTCGTCCATTTCGACCCTTTCGTTGTTCCAAAAAACTCCAAGAACCCGCGCCCAAACCGCCTAGCTTGACCAAGTGACCCTCCGCCTCCCCGAGCTCTCCCTCGTCCTTCTGATCGGCCCGTCCGGATCGGGAAAGTCGTCGTTTGCCCGCAAGCACTTCCGCGAGACCGAGATCGTCTCGTCCGACACCTGCCGCGGCCTCGTTTCCGACGACACGAACGACCAATCCGTCACCGCCGAGGCCTTCGAGCTGCTCCATTTCATCCTCCGCCAGCGCCTCAAGCTCGGCCGCCTCAGCGTGGTCGATGCCACCAACCTCAACCCCGAGGACCGCGCCAAGCTGGTCGCCATCGCCCGCGAATTCCACTTCCTGCCGGCCGCCATCGTCTTCCGCATCGATGAAAAAACTGCGCCGAGCGCAACGCGGCCCGCCCCGATCGCGACTTCGGCCCGCACGTCCTTCCGCGGCAGTTCAAGCAGTTCCGCCGCGGCCTGAAAAACCTCAAGCGCGAGGGTTTCCGCCATGTCACCCATCTCCGCGGCCCTGAAGAAGTCGATGCTGTCACCGACATCGTCCGCGAGCCGCTGTGGAACAATCTCAAGCACGAAACCGGGCCCTTCGACCTCATCGGCGATGTCCACGGCTGCTACGGCGAACTCCGTACTTTGCTCGACCGCCTCGGCTACGTCTTCGAGGAAAACACCTCCCGCCACCCCGACGGTCGCCGCCTGATCTTCGTCGGCGATCTCGTCGACCGCGGCCCGGACTCGCCGAACGTCCTGCGCCTCGTCATGGCCTCGGTCGCCGCCGGCACCGCCTTCTGCGTCCCGGGCAACCACGACGTGAAGTTCCTCCGTTGGCTCAATGGCAAGAAGGTCCAGCCGACCCACGGCCTCGCCGACACCATCGCCCAGCTTGAAACGGACCCGCTCGACACCCGCGACCTCATCGCTTTCCTCGACGGACTCGTCAGCCACTACGTCTTCGACGCCGGCCGCCTCGTCGTCGCCCACGCCGGCATCCGCGAGGACATGCAGGGCCGCGGTTCCGGCCGCATCCGCGAGTTCTGCCTCTACGGCGACACCACCGGCGAGCGCGACGAATACGGTCTGCCCGAGCGCCTCGACTGGGCCCGCGACTACCGCGGCAAGGCGCTCGTCGTTTACGGCCACACTCCCTTCGCCGAGCCGCGCTGGCTGAACCACACGGTCAACATCGACACCGGCTGCTGCTTCGGCGGCGCGCTCACCGCCCTGCGCTATCCCGAGCTGGAAACGATCTCCATTTCCGCGGAGCGGCAGTATGCCGAGCCCGCCCGGCCGCTGCGGACGGACGCCGAAACCGAGGCCCAGCTCGCCCACGACCGCCTCCTTGATCTCGACGACCTCCTCGGCAAGCGCCAGGTCCACACCGCGCTCAAGCCCGCCGTCACCGTGCGCGAGGAGAACCTCCTCGCCGCCATCGAGGTGATGAGCCGCTTCGCCGTCGATCCGCGCTGGCTCATCCACCTGCCGCCGACCATGTCGCCCTGCGCCACCAGCGCGCTCGACGGTTGGCTGGAGCGCCCCGAGGAGGCCTTCGACTACTTCCGCCAGCAAGGCGTCGCCGAAGTCGTCTGCGAGGAAAAGCACATGGGCTCGCGAGCCATCGCCGCCGTCTGCCGCGAGCCGCAGGTGGCGATCGACCGCTTCGGCCTGCGCCACCCCGCCCGCGGGATCATCTACACCCGCACCGGCCGACCCTTCTTCAAGGACGAGTCCCTGCAAAACGGGCTGCTCGAGCGTCTCGCCACCGCCCTCGAAACCTCCGGCCTCTGGGACGAACTCGGAACCGACTGGCTCTGCCTCGACACCGAGCTGATGCCGTGGTCGATGAAGGCCCGCGACCTACTAGAGACGCAGTATGCCGCCGTCGGCTCCGCCGCCAGCGCCCACGCCGCCGCGCTCGACCACCATCTCGCCGAAGCCGCGCAAGCGCCCCATCTCGAAGCCGAATCCCGCACCGCCCTCGCCGCCCTGCAAACCCGGGTCGCCCCGCGCGCCGACCGCATCGACCGCTACCGCGCCGCCTACCGCCACTACTGCTGGGACGTCGTCGGCCTCGACGACCTCCGCCTCGCGCCCTTCCACTTCCTCGCCGGGGAAGGCGCCACCTTCACCGATCGCGACCACCCCTGGCACATGGCCCTCGCCGAGCGTCTCCAAGCCGCCGATGGCCAGCTTTTCCCCGCCACCCGCTGGCGGCGCGTCACGCTCGACGACCCCGACCAGGTCGCCGAAGCCATCCGCTGGTGGGAGGGCATGACCGAAGCCGGCGGCGAGGGCATGGTGGTCAAGCCGCTCGACTTCGTCGTCCGCGGCCGGCGCGGCCTCGTGCAGCCCGCCGTGAAATGCCGCGGCCGCGAGTATCTCCGGATCATCTACGGCCCCGAGTACGACGCCCCGGAAAACCTCGAGCGCCTCAAGCAACGCGGCCTCGGCCACAAGCGCTCGATGGCCGAACGCGAGTTCGCCCTCGGCCTCGAAGCCCTGACGCGCTTCACCGCCCGCCGCCCCCTGCGCGAAGTCCACGAATGCGTCCTCGCCGTCCTCGCGATGGAAAGCGAACCGGTCGACCCACGGCTCTGAAGGCAACCCTCCTCCCTCCCTTGACCCACGACGAAATCATCGCCAAGCTCCTCAAGGTCGAAGCTCTCTTCCACGGCACCGACGTTGCCGGAGAAAAGCAGGCCGCGCAGTCGGCCATGGACCGGCTGAACGCCCAGCTCGGCTCCGTGCCCGAGCCACCCGCGGAATATCAGTTCAGCCTGCCCGATCCCTGGAAGCGCAAACTCTTCCTTGCTCTCGTCCGTCGCCACGGGCTCAAACCCTACCGCTTGCCGCGTCAGCGCTACTCGACCGTCATGCTCAATGTCTCACGATCCCACCTCGACCGCGTTCTTTGGCCGGAGTATCTGGAGCTTTCGAAGCTCCTCGAAAAGTACCTCGAGGAAGCCACCACCGACATCATCAGCCGCGGAGTCCACGGAGACCTTTCGGAAGCCGCGGAGCAGCCGAATCTTCCTTCGATGTAGGAAAGCGAAACGCTGGAGATCCACAGCTACACGGGTCCGGCTGTCGAATCGTTCTCGGTTCGAACGAAATTTTTCCGGACGTTTCCCTTGCGGGCCGGTTTTTCTGTGACAAATAGAGTCACAAATCATGGCCGCCAACACCCAGTTCTCGATCGCCGTCCACCTGCTTGCAGGGCTCGGCTGTCAGCCGGACATGGAGGCGACCTCGTCCAGGCTGGCCGCCAGCGTCAACACCAGCCCGAGTTTCCTCCGCCGCACGCTGGCGAAGCTCTCGAAAGCCGGACTCATCCACACCACGACCGGCAAGGCCGGTTCCTGCCGCCTCGCCCGCAAGCCGAAAGACATCACCCTGCTCGACATCTACAAGGCGGTCGAAGCACCGCCCGCGTTCGCCATCCACCACTACCAACCGCAGAACGCTTGCTACGTGAGCTGCAACATCAAGGCCGCGCTCGAGTTCGCGTTGTCCAAGCCCCAACAGGCACTCGAAGCCTCGCTCGCCGGCATTTCCCTCGGCCAGATCATCCGCAAGCTGAAATCCTGACCCTTTCATTTGCTTATAATTGTTACTTTTACTGTAACCATAAACATCAGACCAAACCAACCGCATGAACACGCAATCAAAACTGGCCGGAAAGGCCGCCCTCGTCACCGGAGCTTCCAAAGGCATCGGTGCCGCCATCGCCAAGCAACTCGCCGCCGACGGCGCGTCGGTCATCGTGAACTACGCGACCGACCAAGCCGGTGCGGACCGCACGGTGGCCGCCATCACCGGGGCCGGAGGCAAGGCCCTCGCCATCCAGGCGAACATCGCGAAGCCCGACGAGGTCAGCCGACTGGTTGAGGAAAGCGCGAAGGCTTTCGGAAAACTCGACATCGTCGTCAACAACGCCGGCGTCTATCAGTTTGAGACCTTGGAAGAACTGACGCCGGAACAGTTTTACCGGAACTTCGACACCAATGTCCTCGGCCTGCTGCTCACCACCAAGGAGGCGGTCCGGCACTTTCCGGAAGAAGGCGGCAGCGTGATCCACATCAGCTCGGTCGTCGCCACCAAGGGCTTCGCGAACAACGCGATCTACAGCGCCACCAAGGGCGCTGTCGATGCCGCCACCCGCGCGCTGGCCGCCGAACTCGGCCCGCGCGGGATCCGCGTGAATGCGATCAGTCCGGGAATGGTTTCGACCGAAGGCTCGGCCGATTTTTCCACCGGCGAGATGGCGGACGGACTGGCGGCCATCACGCCGCTGCGCCGCATCGGCCAGCCCGAGGACATCGCGCCGCTGGCGTCCTTCCTCGCCTCGTCGGATGCCTCGTGGATCACCGGAGAAACCTACGCCGTCTCCGGCGGGTTCCGCTGATCGGACCTCGGGTGGGGCGCTGGAAACATCGGCGCCTCACCCACCGAACTCCTCCCGAATCGCGACAAGCAGCGCGTTGGCCTTTTCGCGGTCGGGCTCTTCGGGAAGGGCTCAGCGCGTCGTGCATGAGGAATCGATATCGACCTCGGGGTTCGGAGGAAACCCCGCAGAGCCCCGCGGAATCGGGAATCCCGCGCGTCGCGAGCCTGCGTGACGACCGGAAGAGCCTTGGTTTCCGGCCTCGGCGGGCCGCGATTTTTCTCCCGAACCACCTTTGTAAGAGTCTGATAACAAGACACCGGCAGCCCGCGAAACGCCCTCGTTCACCCGCATTCCAAAAACGGTGAACGTTTGTTTTTGCAGCGCGAGTAGTTAGACCGTAAACACGCTTCGGTTATCTTAACCTTTCGGAATCATGAGACACTACACCCGCACCGCACTCTTACTCACCCTGTTTTCCACCACCTTCTCCCCGTTCGCGATGGCGAACGACGAGGGGAGCCAAGCCGCTGACACCAGTCAGAAGACGCTCCTCGCCAGCTTCGACTCGCTGGCCGACACGCTGAACCACGCCAAGCAGCAGGTCACCCAGGCGGTGACCGAGCGCGACCACGCGCTGGCTGATCTGGCCGGCAGCCGGAAGCAGGTCGGCGAGCAGGAAAAGCAGATCGCCGAACTGAAAAAGCAGCTTCAGCAGAGCCAGCAACGCGCCGCCGAGTGGGAAAAACGCAGCAAGTCCCACGAGCAACTGGCCGCCGAGTGGAAATCGAAGGCCGAGCAGCTCGACCAGAAACTGGCCATCGGCCGTGAGGCGCACGAGCGGCTCGGGCAGTTCCGCGATCGGCTGAACAAGACGATGGAGGAATTCAACGCGCTGGAAGGCGAACTCGCCGGTTTGCGCGACTCGATGAAGGAGCCGCGCCAGCTCGCCGCGCTGAGCCAGGAAAACGAAGCGCTCAAGGCCCAGGCCGGGAAGTCCTCGAAGGAGATCGAGGCCGGCGCCGCAGCCCGCATTTCCCTGAAGAAGGAGCTCGACCAGCGCGACCACCAGCTGGCCGCCGCGCGCAAGGAAGTCGAGCAGCTCCGCCAACAGCAGTCCGAGCAATCGAAGCAGTCCGAGGTGGCCATGAAGGAAGCCTCCGACAAGCAGCAGGCCGCGCTGAGCAAGGCCGTGGAGGAAGCCAGCCAGGCCACCCGCGAGATGGATGCCGCCAAGCACCGCAGCGAAGTCGTCCTGCGCGAACTCGAGCAAACCAAGGGCCAGCTCAAGCAGGCCGCCGAGCGCCAGCAGCAGCTCGAAGCCAAGCTCCAGGAGAGCGACAAGGCGCTCAACTCCCTGCAGGCCCAGCTGAAGAAGCAGAGCGAGCAGCCGGCCGAGCAGGCCAGCACCGAGCCCTGATCGCGGCCAACGCTCCGATCCGATATCCCAGCCGCGCCGGATCCGTCCGGGGCGGCTTTTTCGTGCCCGGAAACGACCGGGACTTGCCCGGCCACGCGGTGCCGGCTAGCCCGGCGGCGGAGGATGAAACGCGATCCCGCCATCCAGCAGGCCATCCACGACGTGCGCGAGGTTTATGAAACCTGGAGCCGCCGGCCGCTCGTGCGCGACTGCACCGGGCGGGCCGATTGCTGCCGCTTCCGGCTGGTGGGCCATACGCCCTACCTGACCCGCGGCGAGGCTCTGGTGGCCGCCCGCGCCTGGCGTGCCGCCGGGCGGAAATCGCTCGACCTGTCGGCCGACGGCGCCTGCCCATTCCTCGATCCCGCCAGCGCCCGCTGCCGCATCTACGAGGGCCGCCCGTTCGGCTGCCGCACGCATTTCTGCCCCGCCGCCGGTGGCCCGGCGCGCCGCGATGAGGTGCGCGACCTGATCCAGCGGCTGGAGGAAATCGACCTCCGCCTCGGTGGCGACGGCCCGGTCAGCCTGCCGGTCGCCGTCGGCCGGGCGCTGCGCGAGTGGCGGTAGCTCGTGAGGACCCCACCTTGCGCCCGGCGGGATTGCGCCTACGCTTGGCCCCGATGAAACGACTTCTCAGTCTCGTGGCGGCGCTTGCGTTGCCCGCCGCCGCCGCGGATCTCACCGAGATCCCCTTCAACACCATCGACGGCAAGGCGACCTCGCTGGCCGACTACAAGGGCAAGGTGGTGATGGTGGTCAACACCGCCTCGAAGTGCGGCCTCACGCCGCAGTACGAAGCCCTCGAGAAGATCTACGAAAAATACAAGGACCGCGGTTTCGTGATCCTCGGCTTCCCGTGCAACGACTTCGCCAGCCAGGAGCCGGGCACCGCCGATGAGATCAAGACTTTCTGCAAGACCAAGTATGACGTGACTTTCCCGCTCATGGAAAAGGTCCACGTCCGCGGCCAGGACCAGCACCCGCTCTACGCCACGCTGACCCACGAGAAGGGCCTGTTCCCCGGCGATGTCTCGTGGAACTTCGGCAAGTTCATCATTTCGAAAGACGGCGAGGCCGTGGCGCGTTTCGATCCCCGGACCAAGCCCGACGACCCGGAGGTCATCGCCGCCATCGAAAAGCAGCTCAAGTAAGGCGGCGCGTCGCTCCCCGGGCGGGTTCGAAATCTGCCCGGCCATGCTTCGTTTCCTGCCCCTCCTCGCCGCCCCGCTCCTCGCCGCCGAACCGCCCGCCCCGCTCGCCGGCTGGGTCCACGATGACCAGGCCGACCCGCCCGAGCCCGGCGCCGTCGTTTTCATCGGCAGCTCCAGCATCCGCCGCTGGGAGTCGCTGACGCGGGACTTCGGCGATTACCGCATCGTCCAGCGCGGCTGGGGTGGCTCGTGGTTGCGGGAAATGGACGAGGCCGCGCCCTTTATCGTGTTTCCTTACAAACCCTCGGCCGTCGTCATGTGGGCCGGAACCAACGACCTCTCCAACGGCCAGTCCGCCGAGCAGGTCCACGCCGACTTCCTCGCCTTCCACCAGCTGCTGCGCCAGCGCCTGCCGGAAACACCGTTTCTTTTCCTCGGGGCCACCCGCACCCTCGCCAACAGCTCCACCACCGAAGCGCGCGAAACCTCCAACCACCTGATCCGCCAGGAGCTCGAAAAGGACCCGCACGGCCACTTCGTCGAGCTGCCTGCATTCTTCAATGGCCTGTCTGAAGAGCGGCTGCGGCAGATCTACGTCGATCCCATCCACCTCAACCGCGACGGCTACGCCGAGTGGCTGAAGATCGTCCGCCCGGCCCTCGAAGCCGTGCTGCCGCCGAACCGCGGCGAGTTCGACGCCTCCCGCTCGCCCAAGGCCGGCACCGCCATGGTGTTCGACTTCGGCCCGGCCGGCGCCACCCCGGCCGCCGGCGAACTCCGCTGGAACCACTGGCAGCCCGCGCCGCCCGATCACACCCTGCTCGCCGGCCAGCATGTCGCCGGGCTCGTCGATACCACCGGCCAGCCGCTCGCGCTCTCGATCACCCTTACCGGCGACTTCCGCACCAGCACGGAGGGCGATCCACGGCCGGATCCCGACCTGCTCGGAGCCCTCGCCGACCCCGCCGCCACCGGCGATTCGTTTTTTTCCACCGCCGACAACCGCTGGGAACAGGCCAGCGACGACCTGGCCGGCTCCTTCGTCATCGAGGGCCTCGATCCCGCGCTGCCCTGCACCCTGCGGTTCTTCGGCAGCGGCGGAAACGACGAGTCGGTCACCGAGTTCCGCGTCTTCGGCGCGGGGGCAAAGCTCGCCTCCGTCAGCACCGGCCGCGGCTCCGGCGGGCTGGCCGTCGTTTCCGGAATCCGGCCGGATCGCTTCGGGCGGGTGTTCGTCGATCTCACCCTGGCCGCCGGCGACCGCGCCTCGATCAATGCCCTCGAGCTGCGGGTGGGTCGCCCGGGCGAGTGACAGAACTTGCCACCTTCGGTGAGAGACTTCGCGCAAGGGGTGCGTAGGATCGCCGTCACAGCTGCCACATGAAAGACGACGAACCAAAGTCCGACACCCTCGCCCTCGCCCTCGGTGCCATCCTCGCCCGCCTCTGGCTGGCGGTGAGGGCCATCCAGACCGGCCTTGAAAAATACGCCGGCACCAAGATGTCCGAGACCGCCGTGGAAATCGACGGCCAGCCCAACAGCTACGGCCTCACCGATGCCGCCGCCACCAAGAGCTACGCCGCCGACCATTACCACGGCGTGCCCGCCGCGCTCTACGACAAGTTCGCCCACGAGCCGCTGATGGCCGAGTGGGCGCTGAAAATCTACGACAAGGTGCTCGGCCCGGCCCTGATCCTGCTCGGCCTCACCATCCTGCTCGGCGTCGCCAGCCGGCTCTCGCTGTTCGCCCTCGGCCTGCTTTACATCAGCCTCACCTGGGGCCTGATCCTCATCCGCGAGGACTCCGGCGTCGCCTGGCTCGCCGCGCACATGATCCTCATCGTCGCCGCCCTCGCCCTGGTCCGCTACGATCGCGTCCGCATCCTCAAGAAGTGGTAACATGAACGCACCCCTCAACCGCCGCAATTTCCTCGTCCGCTCCGCCGGGGCGGGCCTGGTCCTCGGTGCGCCCGCCATTCTCAAGGCCGCCGAGAGCCCGAACAACCAGGTCAACGTCGCGCTCGTCGGCTTCGGCAAGCAGGGCAAGGTCCTGTTCGAGGCCATGCAGAACATTCCCGGCCTCCATTTCCAGGCCGTCTGCGACATCTGGGACTACAACCTCAAGGCCGCCATGGCCAAGTGCCGCGCCCGCCAGGGATCGCTGCCCAAGGGCTACACCGACATCGACGAGATGCTCGCCACCGAGAAGGGCCTCGACGCCGCCATCGTCGCCACGCCCGACTTCTGGCACTCGCCGCACACCGTGAAATGCCTCGAATCCGGCATCAACGTCTACTGCGAGAAGATGATGTCGAACACCATCGATGGCGCCCGCGAGATGGTCCGCGCCATGGAGCGCACCGGCAAGCTCTGCCAGATCGGCCACCAGCGCCGCTCGAACCCGCGCTACCTCTACACCCTCCACGAGCTCATCGAGCGGAAAAAGATCTGCGGCCAGATCGTCAACATCAACGGCCAGTGGAACCGCGCCGTCACCTCCTCGCAGGACATCGGCTACAATCCCAAGCTCACCATCCCCGAGGAAACCCTCCACAAGTACGGCTTCAAAAACATGCACCAGTTCATGAACTGGCGCACCTACCGCGACCTCTCCGGCGGACCCATCTCCGACCTCGGCGCGCACCAGATCGACATCTACAACTGGTTCCTCGGCACCTCCCCCACCGCCCTCTACGCCACCGGCGCCCACTCCTTCTTCAAGGAGCGCGAACACTTCGACAACGTCATGGTCCTCTTCGACTACGACACGCCGCAGGGCCTCGTCCGCGCCTTCTACCAGGTCCTCACCACCACCAGCGCCGGCGGCGGCTACTTCGAGTCCTTCATGGGCACCGAGGCCACCATCGACATCTCCGAGCGCTCCGCCTACACCAACATCTACCGCGAGTCCTCCGCCCCCTCATGGGACGAGCTCGTGGCCCGCGGTTTCCTGAAAAAAGGAGCTGCCGCCGCCCCGCCCAAGTCCGATGGCGGCGATGCCATCAAGTCCTACGAATCCGCCGCCCCGGAAGTCTACCAACTCCCCGGCGAGCTCAACAAACCGCCCCACCAGCCCCACCTCGAAAACTTCTTTGCCTCCGTCCGCGGCGAGGCGAGCCTCAACTGCGACGCCCGCCACGCCTTCGAAAGCGAGGCCCCGATCTACTGGGTCAACCCGTCCGCCATCGAGAAACAACGCATCGAACTCACTCCCGAACACCTGTCCGTATGAAACCACTGAAGCTCCTCTTCGCCGCTCCGCTCGCCCTCGCCCTCGCCTCCTGCGGCGGTGGCGATGACACCTCCGCCGACTCCGGCTCCGCCTCCTCGCCCGGCGGCACTCCCGGCGGCGTCCCGCTCGTCACCCAGCTGCCGCCCGAACTCATCGAGGGCACGCCCAAGCCGATCAAGGTCCCCAACCTCGAACAGGCCCCCACCGAGGCCCCCACCTTCCTCGTCCCCGAGGGCACCGAGCTGCTTTCCGCCGGGAAAACCGTCACCTCCAGCGATGACTACCCGCTCATCGGCTCGCTCGACCTCATCACCGATGGCGAAAAGCAGGCCGGCGAAGGCTACTTCGTCGAAATCGTCAACGGCCTCCAGTGGGTCCAGATCGACCTCGAACAGGAAGCCGACATCAACGCCGTTTACGTCTGGCACTTCCACTCCCAGAAGCGCGCCTACAACGACGTCATCGTCCAGATCTCCGACGACCCCGAGTTCAAGGAAGGCGTCACCACCGTCTTCAACAACGACTACGACAACTCCGCCGGCATGGGCCAGGGCTCCGACCGCCCCTACGTCGAAACCCGCTTCGGCAAGGTCATCGACGGCCAGGGCACCAAGGGCCGCTACGTCCGCCTCTACTCGAACGGCAACACCTCCGACGACATGAACCACTACATCGAAGTGGAAGTCTTCGGCAAAGCCCTCGGCGCCGAAACGCCCTGACGCGGCCCCTCACCCATCCTCCAGCCCGCCCCGGAACCCCGGCGGCGGGCTTTTTGTTGGGCACAATCCCGTCGGTTCGGCATCCCTCGGGAGGCAATCGATCTTCATGACGCCGATCCAGGCCCACAGCTGAGATTCACTCCCACAAACGATTCCAAATAATCCGCCTTTTGCCGCGAACCCACTCCCACAGGCCGTCGCTCATTTCTCCTCTTCGACCGGGCGCACGACAACCCAGTCTTTGGCTTGCGGTCTGCCCATCACGACCCGCCGGCGGGGCAGAGGTGCCACTTCCTTGAGTCGCTCCCTACCCAACGCTTTGTTGATCGCTTCACATTGGGCGTCCGTCAGCATCCTATCGAGATGAAATTCCTCCTCGTGCTCGGTCAGACGAAAACCCTCCAGCACGACCAGAGCCTTGACCACGGTTCTCACCTGCTCGGCGCTGTAGGGTGCCGGCAAAACCAAGGAAGTCTGGATCTTGAGCACCGCCTCGGAGGATACCACTACGGGTTTGCCGGTGAATTTCGCGAACAATTCGAGAAGGTCTTCAAAGGTCAACTTTGGCATGACAATGTCCTGCTTGAACCTCAGCTCCGCAGGCTCGTCGGCAAAAGTCGGGCCCACCATCATGAGAAGCAGGATTGAAAGACCCGTTTTCAGGTTGAAGGATCGTTTTCGGGCATCCTCTCGGGCTTTCATTTTTTCAGACTTGTAGAGCTTCATCGGTTTTTCAGGCCTCCAATCTTTCTCTCATTTGCTCGATCCGGGACCTGATTTTCACGTGAAGATCCACAAGCTGATCTAGGCGCGAATTGTCGTACGTCGAAAGCCGGGTACCCGTTACTGGGAGCGACAGCAGGATTTAAAATACAGGTTGCTCACTTGGCCTCAAGCTCCGACTCGGAGGGAGCAGCGGGGATGAGTGCGCCAACTCGTTCGACATTCTCCGTTCCCAGCTTCCTTACATCGAGGAAACCAGACAGATCGAGCCTGGCATACTCCGCTTCCGATAGGAGTGCGGTGGTACCATCCGCGAACGCTACTGCATGGGTGAATGGAGCTCTTCCCAACCGCTTCTCGGGGACGTTGTCGAAGGCTTTGTCGCAAACAGCCACCAACTGACGGTCTTCTCCCGTCAACTGCCGGGCGACGAGCACGGTTCCACTCCCTAGCCAACTCAGTCCACTCAGACTGGAAAAAGACTCTCGATCGGACTTGGACATCGTCGCTGGGTCGAGGGGAAGCCTTTCCTCATACAATGCAGACCAGAGGCGCTCTCCGGCGGAACGACATGCACTCAGCGCTGCAGTGTTCCCTCCGCAGTTCGTTGTCTTCACGCTGAGCAGAACAGCAACCGCTCCCCCAATCAATGCAAGCGTGATCACCGCTCCCACACCAATTGGGAGGTATCGATGGTGGATATCAGGCATTTTGTCGTCGAAGGGCTGGCACGCGCTACCGGGGGCGCGGCTCCGATTCAGATTGAGGTTTGTCGCCACCCTTGCGAATCCTCGGGTTGTCCAGCGCTGCCTTGTATGCCTTTGTTAGTCTTTCGATTGCGATGATGTGGTCGGGGTGGAAGCACAGCTCTGCTCCGCTTGAAACTGCTTCGTGGAACTGCGGATCGTTGTCCAGAATACCCTTCCAGTGTCCGTCACAATCCTCCTTCGCGATTACCCACATGCGTTCGCAATCGTAGTCCTTTGGTTCCTGTCCCTCTGGGATGAATGAGAACATCAGCTTCACGAAATCGCCTTCCTTGATCCCCATGCGTTCGTCCTCCGGCGGGATCGAGAAGGTGTCTGGAAAAATCTTCGCCAGTTCAGCAGCGTTATCGAGGTAAAAGCCGTGCTTCGCGTATGTGGGATAAGGATGGCTCAATGAACGGTTCCATGAATCGCCCGGATTAGCGCGGATAGCCCGCCATCCACACTCTAGGTCGTGTAGGTCGCCAATCGACGGATCGCGCTCGTAGATCTCTTCGAGTGCGACGAGGGCAGGTTCGCCTGTGTCTGCGGCGTGGAACTGCCAAGCACCATCCTCGTAATCGTGGTAAACCTCCAAGATCGGAGATCCGCCCAGAACTGCGTGCGTTGTGAAGCAGGCAACGTTACGCGCTTCGTCGAATGGCCAGTCGTCAGGCATTATATCTTGGCACAACGTCTGAGAACAGGCGGCCCCGACACCCATGGCGGCGCTCCGATTCTCGTTGCCGGATGGAACCACCAAAAGTGCAACGCAACAAGGCCGCTGTGAGAGGTCGCCCTGCTTCGGCTTGTTCGGCATTGTTGGATTCGCCGCTGCTGGGCGAAGTTCACGGTCGCTTTGTGAGTGGGATCGTCAGTGGGAACTTTGGATCGCCCTCAGAGTTCTGACCGAGGTATCGAATCCCCTGCGGGTCATCCCACGTCACGATGATTGAGTGCCAACCGCCGCGACGAACCCTCTTAGGCGGAATCTCAGCGCGCCCCTTGGCATCAGTCACTCCTTGCAGAAGGGCTGGCGCCGAAACATAACTTACCCAGACTTCAGCACCTTCGATCGGCGCGCCATCGGGGCCTACTGCAATCACCCGACCTCCTCGCAAAAAGAGGTGCCACGCGCTCAGGCCAATCAGCATGGCCAATGTGATGCCGCAAATGACCTTGTTCATTTTCAGCCGATTGAGGTAGGGACGCCGGTCATCCGGCGCCCCCCTCGCAGATCCCGGCGTGCGGAATGACCGCACCGGGCTCCTCGGATGGACGCGCTTCGATTCCGCGACGCCGTTGGTTTCTGTTTCTGACTTCATCGTTTACTCATGCTCTCCCGGCTTGTCGAGCCTCCCGCCAGCTCCAGGGTAACGGGGTTTCCACAATCTTCGGCCGCGGCATCTTCCACCGCTCCCAGGCCTCGGCAAACTCCGCCCAGGTGAAGCTGCGCTGCTGGCTGCGGCGGTTCCACCATTTGAAGGCCAAGCGCCGGACCTGGTGCAGCAGTTGTCACAAACGCACCGAGTTCCCGATCACTCCGAAGTAGTGGCTGCGAACGACGGCTTTCACCGTAAAAGCGCCCATGCTTCGCCGCGTTTCCGGAAACCCCGCTCCACCGGCGACTCGCACCTCTCCCGGCGCGGGCGAATCCCGGAGCGATTCGCCCCGCGGCCCCCGCGGAGGTCGTCAAACGGCCATCCGCCGCCACCCGATCACGGCAAGTCGTTGACCCACAGACGCGGATTGAAACCGCAAGAGCGATAGCCACACCGCCCGCCCAACCCGCCTGGGCCCGTTCAACAACCGATAACTTCGGGGCTACCGCCCGAAGCTATCTTTGGGGTTCGACCTATTTTCTTATACTGCTGATTTCCATTCGCTCTTTGGTCACCCTCACCGGTCGCGTCTTGGGAACCACAATGCAGATTGTTTGCCTTTGAAGCCGTGCCCCTTCGAACGGATCGCCGAATGAATCAAAGTAGCGAAGGAAAAAGTAAATCGTGTGCCCCCCAAATTCTTTATATCCTCCCTCATGTGAAATTGAGACCTCAGAATAGAGCTCCCCTCGAATCTTATCAAATTCTTTGTCCGGAATGGATATCTCGCGACCAAAAGCAGAGATACTCACCGATTCAATTCCTCCCCGGGGAGACTTAATTACGATTCTGACGTTGCCAGCTATGTCGGACAATCCCCGGACATCCGCAGAACCAAGCGGGAGAGCGATCTCCTCCGAACAGAGCACAACGCCAACGGTAGCCCATGTAACCGCGATTATCTTGAATAAATTGTTCATGGTTTCTGCCAGACCCTATGGTGCGACTTGAGGCAGTCGGGCGCCTCCGGGGTGGGTTGAAGGTGGGAAAGGAGGTGTCGTGGCTGGTTCAATCCGTGGGCTATCGCCCCGACACGAGGTCGCGGCGACCTATCCAACATCAATCGATTAGAGCGAATGAAAACGAACTCAGACACGACCCGCACACTCTACCTCGGACTCGACGTCCATAAAGAACAAACGATCATCGCGATCCTGGAGGCCTCCCGCGAGGCGGAACCCCGTCTCTATGGATCGGTCACCACCTCCCAGCATGCGCTGGAGCGCGCCGTGCGTCGCATCGCCAAACAGCAGGGCCGCAAGCTCCTCGACCTCCACGTCTGTTACGAGGCCAGCGGCTGCGGCTTCTGGATTGCCCGCAGGCTCCGGCAGATGGGCGTGCGTTGCGAGGTCATCGCCCCCTCGCTCATCCCCACGCGCTCCGGCGATCGCGTGAAAACCGACAAGCGGGATGCCGCCAAGCTCGCCCGCTCGCTGCGTGCCAACGACCTCGTCGCCGTCCATATCCCCGACGCGCTCGACGAAGCCATCCGCGACCTCTGCCGCGCCCGCACCGGCGCCGTCGACGACCTCTGCCGCGCCAAGACACGCCTGCTCGCGCTGCTCCGCCGCCTCGGCTACCGCTACAACGGCAAGACCCACTGGACCCAGGCCCACCGCAACTACCTTCGCGGGCTCAAGCTCCCCGATGCCGCCCACCATCGATCCGAACCACCGTGCGGCCATGACCCTCATCCTCCCCAGCTTCACCCAAGCACCGCCGCAAGCCGTGCCGTGGGAACGTGCGGCTGCGAACGACGGCTTTCACCGTAAAAGCGCCCATGCTTCGCCGCGTTTCCGGAAACCCCGCTCCACCGGCGACTCGCACCTCTCCCGGCGCGGGCGAATCCCGGAGCGATTCGCCCCGCGGCCCCCGCGGAGGCCGTCAAACGGCCATCCGCCGCCGCCCGATCACGGCAAGTCCTTGACCCACCGACGCGGATTGAAACCGCAAGAGCGATAGCCACACCGCCCATCCAACCCGCCTGGGCCCGTTCAACAACCGATAGCTTCGGGGCTACCGCCCGAAGCTATCTTTGGGTTGGGCTTTCTTTGCGAGTAACCTCGGATGCTCGAGGGCAAATTCAAAATCCTCTCTCCGCGAAAACGGCCACACCCCAAAGTCGAATTCGGGCCGACAATCTTTCGGATAGTTCCCGCATAGCCTCTGGAGAATATCACTAAGCGCCTTCGCTGCCCGCCTGAAGTATGGTTCGGAATCCGGCCACTCATATTCAACTTCGGAATGGAGGAATAGAATGCACCGTTCAAAATCGAGCTTCTGCCCGTCAGTAATCTTGAGTGGGTGAACGAGAAAATCATCGTAGCACAGCCAGATCGAATGCCAGATCGCATAGATTCCAGCATCCGCCGTATCCTCGAAATCTCTACGATCAAACTCGATATTAGTGATCGTTCCAGCAAGGAGCTGCCGAAGTGCTTCCGCGAATTTGAGGCGCTTTGGTAGATCGATCATTTTTTGCCCAACGTCTGAGGAATGGCGCACCGCCCCTCATGGCGGTGGCAGTATTCCCGTTGCCGGATGGAACCACGAAAACAGCTCTGCAACAAGCCCGCTGTCAGGTGTCGCCATCTCCGACTTGTTGGGCTTCTTGTTGGTCAGAACGAAAGGCCTCGATCTTCCTTCGGTCTTCTGCAATCTGTGGGGATAGAATCCGCTCATCTTTGCTCCAGTTCGGCGCGGAATACACACCGTTGCTCCCAATCCAGTAATCTTGTCGTCGGATAGCTCCATCGGAGTCTTCGGTGTAGTAGCTTAGAACTCGGGTAACCTCAGGAAACGGTCCGCCAGGCTTTGCTGTCCATGCATCTGCTGGTTGCCCCATCATAAGCTCCACCTCCTTCGCACTCTTCCCGAACAGCCCTGACGTCGCCTTCTGATACGCTCCACCATCAGGGGGGCTCTGGCAGGCCACCAGCGTTAGGGTCAGAGCACCGACTATCGATCTCATGAATTTTTGCCCATTGAGGTAGGGACGCCGGTCATCCGGCGCCCCCCTCGCAGATCCCGGCGTGCGGAACTACCGCACCGGGCGCCTCGGATGGACGCGCTTCGATTCCGCGACGCCGTTGGTTTCGGTTTCTGACTTCATCGTTTACTCATGCTCTCCCGGCTTGTCGAGCCTCCCGCCAGCTCCAGGGCAAGGGGGTTTCCAAGATCTTCGGCCGCGGCATCTTCCACCGCTCCCAGGCCTCGGCAAACTCCGCCCAGGTGAAGCTGCGCCGCTGGCTGCGGCGGTTCCACCCTTTGAAGGCCAAGCGCCGGAGGTGATGCAGCAGTTGCCACAAACGCACCGAATTCCCGATCACTCCGAAGTAGCGGCTGCGAACGACGGCTTTCACCGTAAAAGCGCCCATGCTTCGCCGTGTTTCCGGAAACCCCGCTCCGCCGGCGACTCGCACTTCTCCCGGCGCGGGCGAATCCCGGAGCGGTTCGCCCTGCGGCCCCCGCGGAGGTCGTCAAACGGCCATCCGCCGCCGCCCGATCACGGCAAGTCGTTGACCCACAGACGCGGATTGAAACCGCAAGAGCGATAGCCACACCGCCCATCCAACCCGCCTGGGCCCGTTCAACAACCGATAACTTCGGGGCGACCGCCCGAAGCTATCTTTGGGGTTCGAACATTTTTATTACTGCTGCGATCCGCGCGTGAAGCTTGTCGGTCGCCGGGCTAAAGCCAGCCCGATCAAGTTTGTCGAGAGCTTGACTCTCCTCCTTCGACCGTTCGTGGTCTCCGGCCGAATAGGGGCGCTCTGACTCCAATACCTTGTGCGAGATCTCAACGCCTCCGCGAACCACATACAACTTCTCCCCTGATTCCGAGTAAATCAGTCCATGAAGCGACCAATACAGGTCTTCGTTCTTCAGGGAGTGATCGCCGGGACCCTGGGTGTATTGCGCCATGAAGCTATACCCACGAAATCGACCGATCGAATGCCGCTCCACTTGGCCGAAAATATACCGAGAACTATTCGCGCCAGGGCCTTGTGGAACGAGATCGTTGGTCAGCTCCTTTTGGGACGTGAGAAGCTGATCGACCCGTTTGGCGAACAGGCTCAAGGATGGATACGCTCCGAAGTAATTGACCACTGTCGAATCTTCGAGCGGCGCGATATCGATCCAAAGTCCGTCGGCATACTTATACCTGTTGTGCTTGGGACCGGCACCTCCGGCCTCATAGAATGCGACCGTATGCTCAAGAGTCTTCGGCATTGGGATCCGCTCTGGATCTTCTGCCGCGGCTAAGAACCCCATGCTGCCAACAAGTGCTGCGATCACGAATTCGCGAAGGTTCATTTTGTCGAACAGTGTATTACCTCGACTCGTGGTATCCCGGGAAAAGCGATAGGGGATATCCCGGATTGAGGGTTCCACTGGGGTAGCGGTTCGTTGCGTGAGCGTCAATGTCCGAGACCAGCGCCTCGCCTCGGTCTGCTGTCCGCTGCCATTCAGAGTCTTGCGAAGAGCCCGAGCGGTCAGGGGAACGGATCCCACCGAGCTGGACAGCGCGATGGGCCGGGAGAGGAACTGGAGTCGGAGTATCCAGGTGATACCTCGAATCAGGATAACCCCTTGAAAAGGCGAAACCTGGCATTTCGTAGCAGCGACCCTGCAGCCCGAAGGCGGACCCGTGCGGTTCGGAGCCGGGACGGCGCGGTTCGGAGCCGGGAGGGCGCGGTTCGGAGCTGGGACGGCGCGGTTCGGAGCTGGGACGGCGCGGTTCGGAGCTGGGACGGCGCGGTTCGGAGCTGGGACGGCGCGGTTCGGAGCTGGGACGGCGCGGTTCGGAGCTGGGACGGCGCGGTTCGGAGCTGCGGTGGCGGAGGGTGGAGGTGGGGGAGGGCACCTCCGGAGTGCCACCCCCCACCTCCGAGGTGGGGGTCAAGGGGTGGGCTGGGGCCGGGTGGATTGCTCGAAGCGGGCGGAGAGGGAGTCGGCCAGGGCCTGGGCACCGGGGGCGCCGTCTTTTGCCGCGCGCTTGTAGGTGTTGTAGAGCGTCAGCGCGGTGGTGAAGGCCTCGCTGCCGGCCGCCAGGGTGGTGTCGTCCAGTTGTTGGGAAAGGGCGGCCACCGGGGCGAGGATCTGGGCGAGCTGGTCGAAGAGCCCCATGTCCCGCTCCAGCTCGGCGAGGTCGACGTACGGAGGCACCAGGTTCGGATGGTTCCGGGCGGCTTCCAGCGCCTCGGCGGTGAAGTAGCGCGTGCGGGTGGTCATCTTCGGCAAGGTCCGGCGCTCGTCCGGGGTGAGTCCGATCAGGAACGGCAGCAAGGCCTGGATCTCGGCGATCTTCGTTTTCACCTCTTGCAGGGCGGCATCACTCAACTCGGCGGATAGATTGGCGTAGGGCATAAGAATCTTTCAAGGTTCGCTTCGCGCTATGCGCAAAATATGCGGATAGAGCAAGCCATGAGTGCGACAACTTCCTCTCGGCGATCGGCCGGCCTAAAACCTCAGGCAAGACAAAGGGCGCGCGCCTGCAAACGGTCGGATCATTTTGGCGTGGCCTGCGGGCTGGAGGAGCAGCTGAGGCGTCAAGGTGGGACCGAGGGCGACGGAGTCCGGTGGCTTACACCACCGGCTCATGTCCGTGGGCCCCTCCGGGGCGCAAGGGAGTCGCTCGCTGAGATAGTGGGCCGCGATCGATCCCGCGCCGCAGGCGATACCGGTGTTTTGGGTGAGGCGATTCCACCACCCCTTCGGGGCGGGGTTCGCGCGGGGCCGGAGTCCGGTGGCTTGCACCACCGGCTCATGTCCGGGGCCCCTCCGGGGCGTAAGGAAGTCGCTCGCTGAGATGGCGGGCCGCGATCGATCCCGCGCCGCAGGCGATACCGGTGTTTTGGGTGAGGCGATTCCACCACCCCTTCGGGGCGGGGTTCGCGCGGGGCCGGAGTCCGGTGGCTTGCACCACCGGCTAATGTCCGGGGGCCCCTCCGGGGCGCAAGGAAGTCGCTCGCTGAGATGGTGGACGCGATTCCCAGGTGGCATGAACCCGGTTTGCACAGAGGCACAGAGGCACAGAGGCACAGAGGCACAGAGGCACAGAGGCACAGAGGCACAGAGGCACAGAGGCACAGAGGCACAGAGGCACAGAGGCACAGAGGCACAAAGGCACAAAGGCACAAAGGCACAAAGGCACAAAGGCACAAAGGCTCAGAGGCTCAGAGGCTCAGAGGCTCAGAGGCTCAGAGGCTCAGAGGCTCAGAGGCTCAGACGCTCAGACGCTCAGACGCTCAGACGCTCAGACGCTCAGACGCTCAGAGAAAATAGAGGAAAACGAAGAGGTGGGAGTCGGATGCGGAGCGAGTATAGCTCTCGTTGGCTCATCCTAACTCAGCGGACTGATGCCTTTCCTCTGGGCCCCTGCGATAAATCGGTTCGCTGCGCCACTGCGCACTCGAAGAACGGATCGAGATCCTGCTTTCACCGCTGCCAGCCGCCGCCGAGGGCCTGGATGAGGCGGGTGGCGGCGAGGGCGCGGGCGAGATCGACCGACAAGGCGGCGCGCTTTTCGGCCAGGGCGGTGCGTTCGGCATCGACGACTTCGAAGTAGTCGGTGATGCCGCGCTCGTAGCGCTTGCGGGTCAGCTCGGCGGCCTTGTCGGCGCTGCGGGCGCCGGTGCTGCGGGCGGAGGCGGCCTTGGCCAGATGGTGGGCATCGGCCAGCGAGTCTTCGGCTTCCCGCACGGCGGTCAGGAGGGTGTCGCGGTACTGTTCGAGGGCTTCGCGATAGACCGCTTCGGCGCGTTTGCGATCGGACAGCAACTGGCCACCCTGGAAGATCGGCACGCTCAGCTCCGGGCCCAGCGTCCACAGCTTGGAGCCGGAGTTGAAGAGGTCGCTGCTGTTGAGCGAGCGCACGCCGGTGCTGCCATTGAGCGTGAGGCGCGGCAGGTAGCTGGCGATGGTCAGGCCGATGCCTTCGCTGGCCGCGGCCAGCCGGCGCTCGGCGGCGGCGAGGTCGGGCCGACGGCGCAGCAGCTCGGACGGCACCGCGGCGACCGGCCCGGGAATGCGCGGGACGCGGCCGGTCGAGGCCAGCTGGAAGCCGGAGGCATTCCGGCCGGTGAGGTAGGCCAGCGCGTTCTCGTACTTCGTCCGCTGGGAGCGGAGCTGCTCCAGCTCGGCGAGCACGCTCTGGTGCTCGGTGACCGAGCGTTCGTAGTCGATGCGGCTGCTGGCACCGCCCTCGAAGCGGCTCTTCATCAGGCCGCTGGCCTTTTCCCGCAGCGTGGCGGTCTCCTCGAGCAGCCCGATTTCCGCCTCGGTGAAACGAAGGGAAACGTAGGCCCGCGCCACCTCGCCGCGCAGCGAGAGGATGGCGCCCTGGTAATCGTAGCGGGCCGCCTGGGCCTGCGCGGCGGCGACGCCGATCTGGCGGCGCACGCGACCCCACAGGTCGATCTCCCACGACAGGTTCAGCGCCGCGCGGTAGTCGTTGTAGGTGCCGGCGGAGAAGTTGCTGTTCGAGCTGTCGCCCTGGCGACGGGCGTAGGCATCGCCGGTGATGGCGGGAAACGCATCGGCCGCCGACAAGCCGAGCGCGGCGCGGGCCTGGTCGTAGCGGGCCAGGGCGGCGCGGCCTCCGGGGTTGTTTTCATCGGCCGCCTTCATCAGGCGCGCCAGCTCGGCATCGCCGAACATCGACCACCACGAGCCGGCGGCCGGGGGCTCGGTGAAGCCGGCGTGCTTGAAGGAGGCCTCCATTTTCTCCGGCGGCACCTCGAAGTCCGGACCGACGGCGCAGCCGGCGATCCACAGGGTGGCAAGTACGGGAACAATCGTAGATTTCACGGTGGCAGGAGGGATTTCAGGCTTCGACCGGCGGGCCGGCCGGGCTTTCCGCGGGAGCGGCATCGGTTTCCTTCAGCGCGAAGATCACGCTGAGCACGGCGGGCACGAGGAACAGGGTGAAGATGGTGCTGACCGTCAGGCCGCCCACGACCACCGCGCCGAGGCCGCGGTAGAGCTCCGAGCCGGAGCCGGGCATCAGCACCAGCGGCAGCATGCCGCCGACGGAGGTCAGCGTGGACATCAGGATCGGGCGCACGCGGCTGCGCACGCTTTCCACCACGGCGTCGAGCGGCTTGTAGCCCTCGGATTCGAAATTGAGCGCCTGGTGGACGATGAGGATGGCGTTGTTCACCACCACGCCGGCGAGGATCACGAAACCGAGGATGGTCAGCATGTCGAGATTCTGCACCGGCATGTAGCGGTCGAGCTTGCTCCAGCTGTGAACCATCGCCAGCCCGAGGAAACCGCCGAAGGTGGCCAGCGGGACGCTCAGCATGATGACCAGCGGGTACGACCAGCTCTGGAACAGGATGACCATCAGCAGGTAGATGACGACGAAGGCCAGCGCCATGGAGCTGGCGAGGGTGCCGAGCACGGTGCCATCGCCGAGCAGGGCCTGACGGATCTCCGCCAGCTGACCCGCCGAGCCGGCCAGGCTGACGCTCACGCCCGGCGGAATCGCGCCGGAGCTGCGCATGCCGTCGATGATGTGGTTCACGTCGTCGATCACCGTTTCCAGCGGCTCGCCGGCCGGCGGGGTGAGCTCGATGGTGACGGCGCGCTGGCGGTCGACGTGGCGGATCTGGTCGGGCCCGCGGACTCGCTGCAGGCTGGCGATCGAGCGCAGATCGACGATGGCGCCGCTGGGCGTGGCGAGCGGCATGTCGAGCAGCTTGTCGAGCGGCTGCTCGCCTTCTTCTTTCTCGATGAGGATCTTGATGTCCTTCAGCTCGCCGTTCTGCTCGTAGTCGCGGAACAGCAGCATGCCATCGCCGCCGGCCTGGATCGCCATGCCGAGGTCGGAGCGGGTCATGTCCAGCTCGCGCAGTCGCTCGTCGTTCGGCACGATGCGCATTTCATCGATGGGAAAGAGGAAGTTCGGCGGCTCGCTTTTCACCGTGGAGCCAGCGGGCATCTGCTGGCGCAGCGCGCCCATGGTGGCGGCGGCGGCGCCGGAGACGGCGTCGAGGTTCGCGCCGCGGAAATCGACCTGCACCGCCGACCCGGTGGACCCGCCCACGCGGAAGAGCGGCATTTGCAGCGCGATCGCGAAGGTGTCCGGCGTGGTCACGCCCGAGGTGGCCTGCTGGAAGGCGGGGATCAGGTCGGCGACCTTCTTCTTGTCCGCCGAAATGCCGCCGTGGAACATGCGGCCCTCGAAGGAAACGAGGAAGTAGTTCTCGAGCGCGGGCGGGATCACCGTTTCCCCCGAGCCATCCATCAGCGGCACCGGCTGGCGGTGATCCACCGGCGAGGGGTCGCCGCCGTTGAGCCGGGTCTCGATCTGATACTTGTCCTCGGTGGCGTCCCACAGCGGCTTGATGTTCTCCTCGATGCGCTGGCCCATCTTCGAGAGCGCGTCGAGGTTGTAGCCCGGCGGTGGGAAAAGGAGGCCGAACACCAGGTTGCGGTTCCCCTGCGGCAGGTAGTCGAGCGGCGGCAGCAGCACGCGCGTGCCGACGATGGTGACCACGGCGAAGGTGCCGATGACCGTCAGCCGCCGCGCCCAGGTGGCCGTGATCCACGAAACCGCGCCCGCCGACCAGTCGGGCATCTTTTCAAACATCAGCTCCACCGGGCGGAACGGTGCGCCGAGGATGCGGAAGAAGCGCGAGCCGAAGGTCTTGTCGAAGGCCGAGGGGCCGCCGTCCTTGTTCGGCCCCGTCAGCCACTTGCCGGCGGCGGTCGGGATCACGGTGAGGGAAACGACGAACGACAAGCTGACGGCCGCCATCAGGGCCAGCGCGATGTCGCGGAACAGCTGGCCCGCCTGCTCCTGGATCATCAGGATCGGCGCGAAAACGACGACCGTCGTAAGCGTTGAGGCGAGCACCGCACCGCCGACCTCGATGGTGCCGTCGCGCGCGGCGTCGAAGGGCTTCTTGCCCATCTCCAGGTGGCGGAAGATGTTCTCGATGACCACGATGGCGTTGTCGACCACCATGCCCACTGCGAAGGCGAGACCGGCGAGCGAGATGATGTTGATCGAGCGCCCGAGCAGCACCAGCACGGTGAAGGAGGCGATGGTGGAGACCGGAATCGCGATCGCGATGATCCCCACCGCGCGCAGGCTGCGCAGGAAGAACAGCAGCGTGATCGTCGCCAGCACGCCGCCGAGAACGAGGTTCGACCGCACCAACTCGAAGGCATCCTCGACATAAGTCGACGAGTCATAGGTTTGCACGAGCTCGAGGGTGCCATCGAGCCCCAGCTGGCGCGCCTTTTCCTCGAGCAGGCCGCCGGGCTTGTTGAAGTCGGCCACCTGGTCGTTGAGCAGCTGCATGGTTTCCAGCAGGTTGGCTCCGCGCTGGAGCTGGAAATTGAAGAAGGCCCCGCGCTGCCCGCGCGAACGGACCCAGGAGGTCGGCTCCTTCCACGCGTTGCGGATCGTGGACACGTCGCCCAGATAGACGGGTCCCGCCTCGTCGCGGAAGATGATCATTTCCGCCGCCGCCTCCGGCGTGTCGAAGCGACCCGTCGCGCGGATCCGGAAGTCGCGCTTCCCTTGCTCGATCTTGCCGCCGGAGAAGTTGGCATTGGCCGCGGAAATCCCCTGCCGCAACTGGGCGAAGGTGATCCCCCGCTGGGCCAGCGCCACGGGGTCGATCACGATCTGCAGCTCGGACGCCGTCGCGCCGCGCACCTGCACCTGGCTGATGCCGGGGATGCGCTCGAACTGCGGCTTCATGGTGCGGTCCATGAAATCGTAGAGCTTCGAGGTGCTGAACGCCGGGTCGGTCGAGAACAGACCGATCCACGCGATGTAGTCGGCCGACTCGGGGTCGACGTCCTCGACCACTGGCTGGAGCACGGCCTCGGGATACCCCGGGACTTCGTCGAGCTTCTGCAGCACTTCCTTTTCGGCCTGGCCGATATCCGTACCGGTCTCGAACTCGAGGCGGATCGTCCCCTGGCCGGCGGCGCTGGTGGAGATCATCGAGGACAAACCGGTGACCTCGCCGAGCACGCGCTCTTGTTCCTCCACGATGTCGGACTCGATCTCCTCGGCCGAGGCGTTCTCCCAGTTGGTGGTGACGGCGATGACCACGGACGACACCTCGGGCGTCATCCGCACCGGCACGCGGGTGATCGCGAGCACGCCGGTAAATACGGCAAGCATCGTACCCACCGCGATGGTGATGGGCTGCTTGAGCAGGAATTCGATGAGGGACTTCACGGCTTCGGAGCTTGGGCTGCGGACGTTTCGGCGCGGGTCTCGGACCACGGATGCGGATCGAGCGGGGTGCCGGGGAAAAGGCGTTCATTGCCCTCGACGATGACCGGCGCACCGGCTTCGAGCTCGGCCTTGGACAGCACGGCCTCGCCATCGCGCTCGAAGGCGACCTCGACCGGCACGCGTTTCGGCATCGGCGGGCCTTCGCCAGCGGACTCGGTGGTCCACACGAAATTGCCGTCGTAGCCCTGCATCACGGCATCGGAGGCGACGACCAGCCTTTCCTCGGGGCGCCCTAGCGGCACGCTGGCGTGGACCGAGGCCCCGGGCGTCAGGGCACCTTCGGTATCCGGAATGTGGGCGATCAGCACGAAACGGCGCGAGCGGCCATCGACATCCGGCACCAGCGACATGCGGTCGGCGCGGATCGAGCCCGGGCGGCCGGCGATGTGGATCTCGACCGACTCCGGCGAGGCTTCACGCAGCAGGCCGACGTAGCGCTCGGGCAACTGCAGCCACGCCTCGACCTCGCCGGTGGAAATCATGGTCACCACCGGCGTGCCCTCCGCCAGCCACTCCCCGAGCTCGGCGTGGCGGGCGACGACCTGGCCGTCGAATGGCGCCTTCACGTCCAGGTCGCCCTGGCGGACCTGCAGCAGTTCGAGCCGCTTCTGGGCAGCCTCGATCGCCTCATGGGCGGCGTTGGCGCGCGCATCGGCGACCTTCATTTCCCGCACGCTGTCGAGATACTCGCGCTCCGCCACGGCGCGCTCGTCCCACAGACCGCGCATCATTTCCTCGTCGCGCACGGCCCGCTCGTTCTCGGCCTCGCGCTGGGCCAGCTCGGCGCGGGCGGCGGTCAGCGTCGCCTCCGCCTCCTGCAGCTGGGCTTCCATCCGCCTCGGATCGAGCCGCGCGATGACCTGGCCTTCCTTGACCAGATCACCCTCGTCGACCTCCAGCGCCGACACGGCGGCGGACTCGCGGGCGGCCACTTCGGACCGGCGCACGGCTCGCAGCGAACCGGTGACTTCGAGGATTTCGACGACCTTCTTTTTCTCCGCCGGGCGGAAAATCACGGTGCTCGGCGGGTAGCCACCGGCACCCGCGCCGGCTTCTTCCGGCTTCGCGTCGCGCAGCGCCTTGAGGCCGAAGTAGGTGGTGACGCCCAGCAGCGCGAGGATCGCGAGCCAGGCCAGAGGAGTTCGGGATGAGGACATGACAAGGATGATTGGAAAGATCAGGCGGTGGCCGGAGTGACCGGCGGAAAATCAATGCCCAGCAGGCCGCCGATGGCCGGGGCGAGGTGGCGCACGCGCTCCGGATCGTCGTGGATCCGGGCCTGGGTCGAGGCGCCCTCGAGCAGGGAAAACAGGCATGCGGCGGTGGCAGCGGGATCGTCGAGCACGAGGTCGCCGCGGTCGCGCGCCTCGGCCAGGGTCCGCTCCAGCCGGTCCTGGAAACCATCGAGGATCTTGCGCGCCATGGCGGCCAGCTCCGGCTCCACGCCGGCGGTCTCACAGGCGATGCTGAAGTACGGGCAGCCTAGTACCCGGCCGTGCTCCAGCTGGCTTGCCCTGGCTTTTTCATACCAGTGATCGACCACCCGGCTGAGCCGTTCCAGCGGCGGCAAGCCGCTGCCGAACATCTCGTCGAGGCAGGTCGAGGCCTCGGTCTGCCACTTGTGCTCCAGCGCGGCCACCGCCAGCGCGCACTTCGAGGGGAAGAAGTGGTAGAAGCTGCCCTTGCGCACGCCGGCGCGCTCGCAGATGGCATCCACCGAGATCGCCGCGTAGCTGCGCTCCCACATCGCCTCGAGCATCGCCTCGAGCAATTTCATCCGCGCCTGGCTCACTGGTGGCATGGGCGGAGCCGTAGTTGACTAATCAGTCAAGTCAACGGAATTGAGCCGGAATTTTGCGAAGAAGCGTTGCTTGGCTCGTAAGTTCCCGAGCATCCCGGCCAACGCTGCGGCAGCGGATCGATGGTCCCGGCGGGCGCTCCACGGCAGGCTCCATCCGCGGGATGACGGGGAGCTGCATCGAGGGCTCGAGGTGGCGCGCGACTTCAACCCGCGGGGGAAGTCCTCGAAAAAGCGCGGCGGAAAGGCGAGTATCCCCGCGACCCATGAAGCTCCTCCTTTTCCTGGCCCTCGCCCTCGTCGTCCACGCCGAGCCGCTGCGCGTCTTCATCCGCGGCGGGGAAAAAACGCACGGCCCCGGGGCCCACGAGCACGAGCGTTTCCTCAACGACTGGAAGGTCCTGCTGGCCGAGCGCGGTGCCGTCACCGATGGCGCCAAGGCCTGGCCGACCGCCGAGCAGTTTGCGAAGACCGACGTGCTGGTGATGTATGCGCAGGACGGAGCCAATGCCAGCGACGAGGAAAAGGCCAACGTGGCCGCCTTCACCGCCCGCGGCGGCGGGATCGTGGTCATCCACACGGCCGTGGTTGGAGCCGACACCGAATGGTGGAAATCGGTGGTCGGCGGCGCCTGGGTCCACGGTGAAACCAAGTGGCGGGAGGGCCCGATGGAGCTGGAATACGTCAAGGACAGCGGCCGCACCCACCCGATCATTGCGGGCGCGAAGAACTTCGCGATGGACGACGAAATCTACTATGACCTCAGTATTTCGACCGACGTCACCGTGTTGGCCAAGAGCGACACCGAAGACGGCCACCCCCGCAAGCAGGCGCAGATGTGGACCTACGAAAAGGGCGACTACCGCGCCGTCGTCTGCATCCCCGGCCACCTCTACACTACCTTCGAGCGCCCCAACTATCGCGCCATCCTCTTGCGCTCCATTTCCTGGGCGGGAAAACGCAAGAACCTCGACGAGTTCTGCAAGCCCGAGGAGATCCAGGCCCTCGGCCAGCCGGATCTCGGGGTAAAAGAGTGAGCCCCCGCGTGTCGCAGCGCCATCCCGCCGAGATCGGTTTTCTTTCGGTGTCCGCCAAGCCGCCCCGCTGTCGAATCCCGATCCCGTCTTCCCTGCCGGTCTTCGCGGAAAGATCCGGCCGGAGCCGGCGGTATGCGGCCACTGCGATGTCCAAAACGCTCCATTCACTCCGCCGCGGATGGCCCGCGGCTTCGTTGTTCCTGCTCGCCACCACCACATGGTGCCAGGCCGCGGCCGAGGTGAAAATGGAGGCCAGTGCCGAGGGTTTCATCTTCGAGAAGATCCCCGCACCCGCCATCAATGACGCCGGCGCCGAAGCCCGCTGGAAGCTGGTCGACGGAGAGCAGGACAACTTTTCCGCCGACACCGCCGTGCTGGCGGATGGCACCGTGCCGCAGAACGAGGACGACCCGCGGGCGAATTTTTTCCTCAGCGGCACCACGGGCGGAAAGCTCGTCGCCGACCTCGGCGAAACCACCGAGATCGAGTCGGTCGGCAGCTACTCCTGCCACCCGCGCGAGCGGGCCGACCAGCTCTACCGGCTCTACGGATCCACCGGCACGGCCGGCGCTTTCAAGATCGCGCCGCCTGCGGGCAGCGACCCGAAGCAGTTCGGCTGGACGCTGCTGGCGACCGTCGACACCCGCTCCGCCAGCCAGGGAAAAGGCGGCCGGGTAGGCGTCGAGATCGGCGGTGAACGCAGCCGCGGCGTCGGGCGTTTCCGCTACCTGCTGTTCGACATCGCCCCGCCGGTGAAGGCCGGCGCCACGAGCAACACCTTCTTTTCCGAGATCGACGTGGTCGCCGCCGGTGCCAAGGAAACGCTGCGCCTGCACTCGAACAAGAAGGTCGTCCGCGAGTACGAGACGAAGGACGGCAAGTATCAGTTCGTGGTCGATGCCTCGCAGGCGCCCGACATGGTGCCGTGGGTGGAAAAAGAGCTTATCCCGATGTGCGAGGAGTGGTACCCGAAGCTCAACGCCATGCTGCCGAGCAAGGGCTACGAGGGGCCGGAAAAGTTCAGCCTGACCTTCAAGTCCGACATGCCCGACGGCGTCCCGGCCTACGCCGCGGGCGACGGCCTGTCGCTCAGCGCCGACTTTTTCCGCCGCGAAAAGGACCGGGAGGCCAAGGGCTGCGTGGTTCACGAAATGGTCCACGTGGTGCAGAACTACGGCTACGCCCGGCAGGTCAACCGCCACCCGAAGGACACCCCGGTGTGGGTTACCGAGGGCATCGCCGACTACGTCCGCTGGTTCCTCTACGAGCCGGAAAGCAAGGGCGCCGAGATCACCGAGGGCAACATCGGCTCCGCCCGCTACGACGGCAGCTACCGGATCACGGCCAACTTTTTCCACTACATCGCGGAAACCTACGACCCGCGGATCATCCCCGAAATGAACGCCGCCTGCCGCGAGGGCCGCTACGACGAGGAGCTGTGGAAAAAATGGACCGGCAAGCCGCTGCAGGAGCTGGGGGCGGACTGGCTGGCCGCCCAGCGCAAGCGCCTCCACCTCCGCCACTGAGCGCGCGGCCACGCTGACGAAATCCGCGCGGACGATGGCGGATTTCGGGTGGCGGCCCGCGGGGCCGCACCGTATGGGTAGGGCATGAAACCCTGCTTTTTCGCCGCCTTGGCGGGCCTGGCGATGCTCGGCGGCGCGATGGCCCGGACTTGGACCAACGCGGACGGCCGCACCCTCGAGGCCGAATACATTTCCAGCGACGGCACCCACGTCGTCTTCAAGATGGGTGAAAAGGAGGTGACCTACCCCTTGTCGAAGCTTTCCCAGGCGGATCAGGACTGGGTGGCGGAGCAGAACGCGCCGCCCGAGGAGGAAGCCGAGCCGCCGATGGATGAAACTCCGGACACCCCGCCGGCCGAACCGGAGCCGGACCTGCCGCCGCCGCCTCCGACGGGATACCGGGTCGGCCAGCCCATCGACCAGCCGCTCCACGACGATACCGCGGAGTATTTCGCCACCGGCACGCCGCAGCGCGTGTTCGAGGCGCTGAAAGAAGGCGCCTTCCCGGAGCAAAATCCCGGCAAGGCGGACGACTGGATCGCCCGCGGCGACCAGCAGGCCACGTATCGGCTCTACGTTCCCGGCGACTACGATGGCAGCCAGGAGTTCGGCCTCTACCTCCACCTGCCGAGCGGCAGCGAGGGCGACATCCCCGAAGCCTGGCGGCCGGAAATGGACGCGCGTCACCTCATCGGCTTGAGCATCGACCAGGCCGGCGACGACCAGCCGATGCTGCGTCGCGCCATGCTGGCGGTCGATGCCATCACCACCGTGGCGGCCACCTACAAGCTCGACCCGGCGCGCCGTATCATCGGCGGATCCGGCCCGGCAGCCCATGCCGCCATGCTGACGGCGGCGATTTTTCCGGCCGAGTTCACGGCCGTCATCAGCCAGGGCTCGGTCCAGGCGATGCCGCTGACCGGCAATGACGGCGGCGGCTTTCCCGGCATGGCCAAGCGGAACTTTCTGAATCGTCCGCTAGCCTATGTGAAATGGGTGGCGATCGTGGCCAAGGACGATGACGACCTGCCCGAGGCCACGCGGCTGGCGGCGGAGTGGGAGCATGAGGGCCTCGACTTCAAGCTGATCGAAAGCCCTGCAGGCTCCGGCGAAACCGCCCCGGCCAAGGATTTCGCCGAGGCGATCAAGTGGATCGAAGAACCCTGAGGCAGAACCAGCGGCGGGCCAGGCGGAATGGGCGCCGCGCCTGGCGGGGGCGGCGGGCATTGACCGCCGGGCAGGGCGGCCACGGTGAGGGACAGGTGGACGGGCTTGGTGATCCGGGGAGCGATCGCTTTCAGGGACTCGAACCCGCTCTCCCGGCACGCCCGCTGCAAAACCCCTGCCCGGCGGTCGATGCCCGCCGCCCCCGACGCGGTGCCCGCCGGGCGGAGAATCTTGGAAAAGGACGGGGCGAAGCGATGGGAGACCTTGCAAGCCATGGCAACTCTAGGTCGGTCGCTGCCCACAGGGGGGCGGCGGGCATTGACCGCCGGGCGGGGCGGCCACGGAGAGGGACAGGTGGACGGGCTTGGTGACCTGGGAAGCCATCGCTTTCAGGGACTCGAACCCACTCTCCCGGCACGCCCGCTGCAAAATCCCTGCCCGGCGGTCGATGCCCGCCGCCCCCGACGCGGTGCCCGCCGGTCGAAGAATCTTGGAAAAGGACGGGGCGAAGCGATGGGAGACCTTGCAAGCCATGGCAACTCTAGGGCGGTCGCTGCCCACAGGGGGGCGGCGGGCATTGACCGCCGGGCGGGGCGGCCACGGAGAGGGACAGGTGGACGGGCTTGGTGACCTGGGAAGCCATCGCTTTCAGGGACTCGAACCCACTCTCCCAACACGCCCGCTGCAAAATCCCTGCCCGGCGGTCGATGCCCGCCGCCCCCGACGCGGTGCCCGCCGGTCGGAGAATCTTGGAAAAGGACGGGGCGAAGCGATGGGACCCTGGAAGCGATGGCAACTCTAGGGCGGGTCGCTGCCCACAAGGGGGGCGGCGGGCATTGACCGCCGGGCGGGGCGGCGACGGTGAGGGTTAGGTGGACGGGCTTGGTGACCTGGGAAGCCATCGCTTTCAGGGACTCGAACCCGCTCTCCCGGCACGCCCGCTGCCACAACCCTGCCCGGCGGTCGATGCCCGCCGCCCCGGCACCCTGCCCGCCGCCCCGGCACCCTGCCCGCCGCCCCCGGCACCTGCCCACCGCCTCCGCATCCTGCCCGGCGGGCCGCTGCCCGTCTGGCCGTCGTTCGCTTGTCAGTCCCCCTCGCGCGGAGCCTGGTGGTGGGCGCCGCCCAAAATACTACGGGCATCGTAGCCGTGGTTGGCCAGGATGCGGGCGGCGAAGTAGCTGGTCTTGCCCATCTGGCAGACGGTGAAAACCGGGCGGCTCTTGTCGATTTCCTCCAGCCGAGAGCGCAAGGCGGGCAGCGGGATGTTGACGGCACCAGGCACCGGCAGGGCCGCGGCACTGGCGGGCGGGCGGACATCGATGATCGGCTGGCCTTCGGCATCGGCCAGCGAATCGACCGCGACCAGCAGGCCGTCGCGCAGGTTGGTGGCGGCGAAGCCGGCGGTGTTGATCACATCCTTGGCGCTGTTGAAGGGCGGCGCATAGGCGAACTCGAGGTGGACGAGGTCGTCGATGGTCATGCGGCCGTGGATGGCAGTGGCCATGACGTCGAGGCGCTTGTCCACGCCCTCGCCGCCCACCGCCTGCGCGCCGAGCACGCGGCCGTCCTCGGGCGACCATAGGAGCTTGAGGGTGATCGTTTCCGCCCCGGGGAAATAGGAGGCGTGGGAAGGCCCGTTGACGGTGACCGTGCGGTAGGGCAGGCCGGCCGTTTGCAGGCGACGCTCGCTGGCACCGGCGATGCCGGCCGTTTTCCCGAACACGCGGACGATCGAGGTGCCGATCGATCCGCGGAAGGGCAGCGCCCTCTCCCCGAGGAAAATGTGGTCGGCCGCGGTCCGGCCCTGGCGGTTGGCGGGGCCGCCGAGCGCGATCGCCACGTGCCCGCCGAGCAAGGGGTCGGGCGACTCGCAGACATCGCCCACGGCATAGACGTGCGGCGCGCTGGTGCGCTGGTAGGCATCGACGCGGATGTGCCCGCGCGGCCCCAGCTCGATGCCGGCCTCACGGCCGAGCGTGCTTTCCGGACGGACGCCGATGGAAAGGAGGACGAGCCCCGTTTCCAGCACCCGGCCGCTCTTCAACAAGGCGGCGGGACGGCCGTTTCGGTCCTCGAAACCATCGATGCCATCGCCGAGGAAAAGCTCGACGCCCTGCGCGACCAGCTCGCGCTGGAGGGGGCGGACCACCTCGGCATCGAGCTGCGGGAGGACCTGCGGCAACAACTCGACCAGCGAGACTTTTTTCCCGAGGCGAATGAGCTGCTCGGCCATCTCCAGGCCGATGAAGCCGGCACCGATGACGGCCACCGAATCGACTTTTTCGACCTCCGCCTTGATGCGGTCCATGTCCTGGAGGTTGCGCAGGGTGAGGATTTTGTCGTGGTCGATCCCCGGCAGTGGCGGTCGCAGCGGGCTGGCGCCGGGCGAGAGGATCAGCTCGTCGTAGCCGATCACCGACTCGCTCCCATCGGCGACCGAGCGCAGGGTCACCTGGCGGGCTTGCGGGTCGATGGCGATGGCCTCGGTCAGGGTGATTACCTCGAGGTTGAGGAGCTGGCGCAGGGACTCGGGCGTCTGGAGGGCCAGCTCGCCGCGGTCCTCGATTTCGCCGCCGATGTGGTAGGGCAGGCCGCAGTTGGCGAAGGAGACGTCGGGCCCGCGCTCGATGACGGTGATGCGGGCGCTTTCGCTGTGCCGGCGGGCGCGGGCGGCGGCCGAGGCACCTCCGGCGACGCCGCCGATGATGACGATGCGGATGGCTTTCATGGTGAGGATGCGTGGTGGGAAAAGGTTGGCTTGCCGGGCGGGGTGCCGCTGCGTTTCACGGCCGGAGCGTGGCGGACATGGCCCGGCAAAAGGCCTCCAGCGCGCTGCGTTCGAGGCGGTAGTAGATGTGGCTCCCGTGGGGCCGGGCCTGCAGCAGGCCGGCCTTGGTCAGCTCCGAGATGTGCCGGGAGGTGGCCGGCTGGGACAAGGGAAGCGCGGCCACGATGTCGAGGCACGGAGCTTCACCGCGTGAGGCCATGAAGCGCAGGATCGCAATCCGCGCCGGGTGCGACAGGGCCCTCCCGAACCCCGCCAAGGCCACCGCCATCTCATCAAACGCTTCCAGTTTCGCCTGCGGCATATTGCATATTTGAGATATGAGATTCCAGTTGGCAAATGGAAAGTGCGGGCGGGAGGGAGGCCGGGCCGGCGGGGAGGAGTGTCCGTGGAGGGAACGGTGGCGGCGGGGGTGCCGGCGGGACGCGCCAGCCTGAGGTGGGGAGAGGTGACGGGAGCGGATGGAAGACGGCCCGGGAGGGCGGCGGCGGGTGCCTTGCGCGGGATCGAAACGGTTGGGCGAGGCATGGAGACCGATTTTGGCCGACTCCCACCTACTCTGGATCGAACGCGCACCTACTCTGGATCGAACGCGCACCTACCCTGGATCGAACGCGCACCTACCCTGGATCGAACGCACCTCCCCTGGATCGAACGCGCACCTACTCTGGATCGAACGCGCACCTACCTGGGGTTGGACGCGCACCTACCTGGGATCGAACACGCACCTACCTGAGATCGAACGCGCACCTACCTGAGATCGAACGCGCACCTACCTGAGATCGAACGCGCACCTGACTGGGGACGGACGCGGACCTACCTGGGGTCGGACGCGCACCTGCCTGGGGTCGAACGCGCACCTACCTGGGATCGAACGCGCACCTGACTGGGGACGGACGCGGACCTACCTGGGGTCGAACGCGCACCTGCCCGAGGCCGGACGCGGACCTACCGGGGATCGATCGCGCGGGCCTTCCTACGCCCCTTACGGGCTTGGGATTTTCCAAGGGCGGGGTTTCCACGGGGTGAACCCTCTGCCCTGCGCCCCGTTGGGGCTTGGGACGGGAGCCCACCTGACTGGGGGACGAATGATTACCTGTCTGGATCGAGCGCGCACCTGCCCGGGACCGAACTCACCCTTGGCGGGGGTCAGATGCCGCCAGAGGTACACGGCTGGGGTAGGATGGGAAGAAGGGATTGATGATGGGGCGCTCGGGCTGTGCAACCCCCTGAAGGGGGGACTACCTGCGGATGCTGGCGGAGTTCTTTGAGCGGGTCGGGGGCTGTAGGTCGTTCCCCCTTCAGGGGGTTGCGGAGAGCGGGTCGGCGACGGGACGCTCGGGCTGTGCAACCCCCTAAAGGGGGGACTACGTGCGGATGCTGGCGGAGTTCTTTGAGCGGGTCGGGGGCTGTCGGTCGTTCCCCCTTCAGGGGGTTGCGGAGGGGGGGTCGGCGACGGGGCGCTCGGGCTGTGCAACCCCCTGAAGGGGGAACAACATGCAGATGCTGGCGGAGTTCTTTGAGCGGGTCGGAGGCTGTCGGTCGTTCCCCCTTCAGGGGGTTGCGGAGAGCGGGTCTGCGACGGGACGCTGTGTCCTGGCACCCCACCTGAGGGCCGGCCTCGCCCCTGCCCAGGGTCGATCTCACACCTCTCCGGGATCGCACTCGCGGGCGTTCCCTGCGCCGCCCTCCCGGAGTTTTTTCGCAAAGACCGATGCAGACCCGAGGCTAGTTGAAGGAGCGGCGGAGCGGCTTGCCGGGGAGCTTTTTGAGGGCCTCGACGAGAATCTCGGCGTTGAGCTTGGCCCCTTCCGCGGTCGTGTGGGTGCCCTTGTCCGCGAACAGGGGCTCGACTTTCTCAAGGCCCAGGCGCTCGTATTTTTTGCCGATCAGCTTCGCCAGGTCGATGAACTCGACCTGTTCCTCCTTCGCACAAGCCCCGACCCACCGGGCCCAGTCTTCCCAATCGCCGGTGTAGTGGCCATTCCGATCGAAACGCTTGTGGGGAACGGGCGAGCAGAGGATGACGGTGGCCCCCTTGGCCTTGGCGGTGCGGGCGTATTCCTTGAGATACCAGCCATAGCTGTGGACGGTCTCCAGGGTGCCGTCGGGCTTCTCGACTTCCTCCGTTTCGTCGCCGATCCCCTTCACGGAGCCGCGGAACTTGCTGCGGGCATCGGTCGGGCCGACGTCGTTGTGGCCGAACTGGATGACCACGAAGTCGCCCTGCCGGATCTGCCCGAGGATCTCGTTCCAGCGACCCTCGGTGTAAAAGGTGCGCGACGAGCGACCGCCGATGGCGCGGTTGACGACGTTGATTTTCGCCGGGTCGAAAAAGGCGCCGATCTCCTGGCCCCAGCCGCGCAGGGCGCCGTTGCTCTTCACCGTGGAGTCCCCGGCGATCCACAAGGTCGGCAGCTCGCGACGCGCGCGGTCCTCCTTTTTCTGGCCGCGGTCATCGACGATCGGTCGGTCGTCCGCGGCGGCGAGCGGAGCGGCCAGGGCGAGCAGCAGGAAACCGAAGAGGGCTCTCATGAGGCGGAGCATGGAGCCCGCTTCGGGCCTTGCCGAGTCCCCCTCCCGGGTGCCCCCCCCGCCTCCTGGGAAAAAGAGGCGCGCCGGGGAGGGCCTTGGTTTTCGCCATCACCTCGCCCGGCGCGCTGACGGTGCCCAGGGCCTGCTCCACGCACACAGACCCATCCGCCGAAATCCTGACCGCGCCCGCCGGCTCCGACCGCCGGGCTCTGCCGACGGCCGGCGGAGCATCCCCTTCCTAGCCTGCGCAACGAAGCCTTCCGGGAACCTCCAAGCCAATGGATGCGATCCCGTTCCAAAGCCCCCGGCATGCCAAGCACCCCGCCGTCCACCCATCCGCACGCGAATCGCGCGCGACCGTTAGACCATCTTAAATGAGCCTACCTCATCGACCGGACAGGGCTGGACATGCGCCGCCGATCGGGTCATTCGCCCCACATGCGATTCGAAGCGGTCTTGTTCGATTTCGACGGCATCCTGGTCGATACCGAGTGGGCGATCTACCAAGCGTGGCTCCGCACCTTCCGCCTCCACGACCACGATCTCCCCCTGGCGACCTACGTCCGCTGCGTGGGCTCGGATTTCGACACCTGGTCGCCGAAGGCCCACCTCGAGGACCTCACCGGAAAAAGCTTCGACTGGCACCAGCTCGACGAGGCCCGCCAGGTCGAGATCCGCCGCGATCTCGAACAGGCCGGCCCCATGCCCGGCGTCGTCCCGCTGCTCGGGCGCCTCCAGGCCGCCGGCACCCGGCTGGCGGTGGTGTCCAGCTCGTCGCACGTCTGGGTCGATGGCTGGCTGGAGAAACTCGGACTCGCGGGCTACTTCGGCACCGTCGTCTGCCGCGGCGACGCCCCCCGCATCAAGCCCGAGCCCGACCTGTGGCTGGAGGCGATCCGCCGCCTCGGCATCGCGCCGGACCGGGGCCTGGCCATCGAGGATTCACTCAACGGCGTGCGCTCCGCCAAGGCGGCCGGGCTGACCGCGTGGGCGATCCCCAACCGCACCACCGCCGGCATCCATTTCGCGGAAGCGGACCGCGTTTTCACCTCCATGGAGGCCGCCGGGCGGGAAATGTGACAATTTCCTGACGACGGGATTCCCCCTTGTGTGACAGGTCCGTCACATTCATTTTTCGGCTGTGAATAACACCGATTCGTTTTCGAACCTGCTGGTGACCTTCGTGCTGATCATCTGCGCGGCGGCCGCCCTCGCCTACCTGCGGGTGATCTTCGGTTGAGCGGATTTTTCCCAAATGAAAGCCCGCGCCGGGATCCGCGGCCTTGCCGACCGGGGCCGCGGCCATCAGCTTGGGCCCCGTGAGACTCACCGACTACCAGCGCATGGATCCGCATCTGCTCGTCGGCCTGGTCAACACCGAGCTGCGCAACCACGCCGCCGACCTGGACGATCTCACCAAGACCCACGGCATCGTCCGCGAAAAGCTGATCGAGCGCCTCTCCGAAGCCGGCTACGGCTACCGCGAGGAGCTGAAACAATTCCGCTGACGGACGCGCTGGGCACTCGACCTTCCGCCGCGGCGCTCCCATGGTCGCCACCATGGCAAAGTTCCATGTCAGCCGTTCCATCTCCATCGCAGCACCGCCGGAGAAGATCCTGCCCGCGATCCACGACTTCCGGAAATGGCCGGCCTGGTCGCCATGGCTGATCGCCGAGCCGGACGCCAAACTGGATTTCTCCGACGACGGCAAATTCTACCGCTGGGAGGGACAGATCACCGGCTGCGGCGAGGTCACGGTGACCCGCGAAACGCCCGCCGAAGTCGAGATGGACCTCGTTTTCCTCAAGCCGTTCCGCGCGAAAAACCTCACCTCCTTCCGGATCGAACCGGATGAGGACGGCAGCCGCGTGACGTGGTCGATGGTCGGCTCGCTGCCCTTTTTCCTGTTCTTCATGGCGAAATCGATGGCCACCTTCGTCGGCGCGGACTTCGAGCGTGGCCTGAAGATGCTGAAGGACCTCATCGAGCTCGGAGCGGTGCCCTCGAAGCTGGAATTTCACGGCACGGCCGGCTTTCCCACCACCCGCTATGTCGGCGTGCGGCACGAGTGCGAGATCGCCGCCGTCGGCGACACGGCGGCCGCCGCCATGAAAGTCCTCCGCGCCTGGCTGGCCGAGTCCGAGCTTCAGCCCTCCGGCTGCCCGATGATGCTCTGCGACACCTGGGACATGTCCCGCGGCCGGTGCGAGATCCTGATGGCGCTGCCGCTGCCGGTGCCGCCCGCCAATCTGCCGGATGGCTGGGAAAGCGGGGAAATCGACGCCGGCGAAACCTATCGCATCCGCCACACCGGGCCCTACCGGCACCTCGGGAATGCCTGGTCCAGCGGCATGATGCGCTCGCGGGCCGGTCACTTCCGCCTCAAGCGGGGCGTGCCGCTGTTCGAGATCTACGAGAACGACCCGGAGCAAGTCGGCGAGGCCGAGGTCGCGACCGTGGTCCACTTCCCGATCCGGTAGCGGGGTTTTTCCGTGGAAGGTCCGGGTGGGGAGCCGCCGTAGCTTTCCTCCATGACCCCGCCCCACGGCCGCCGCCATTTCCTCAAAACCCTCGGTGCCGCGGGCGCTTCGCTCGGGGCGATCGCCCGCGCGGAATCGCTCCCCGCCCGCCCCTCCGGCGCCCGCTACATGGGCGCCTTCGCCGCGCCGAAAATGGACCGCGTGAAGGTCGCCATCATCGGCGTGGGTGCCCGCGGGTCCGGCCATGCCGCGCAGCTCGCCACCATCGATGGCGTCGAGTTCGCCGCCATCTGCGATCAGGTCGAGGACCGCGCCAAGGCCGCCGCCGAGGCGGTCCGTGCCAAGGGCCACGAGCCCGCCATCTACCACGCCGGACCGGATGCCTGGCGGCGCATGATCGCGGAAGTGAAGCCCGACGCCGTCTTCATCGCCACCCCGTGGGAACTCCACGCACCCATGAGCATCGGCGCCATGAAGGGCGGTGCCCACGCCTTCTGCGAGGTCCCCATCGCCACCACGATCGAGGACATGTGGGCCATCGTCGATGCCTCGGAAGCCACCGGCCGCCACTGCATGATGATGGAAAACGTCAACTACGGCCGCGAGGAGCTGCTCTACCTGAACATGGTCCGCCAGGGCGTGATCGGCGAGCTGCTCCATGGCGAGGCCGCCTACCTCCACGAGCTGCGCTGGCAGATGGAAAATGGCGACTCCACCGGCAGCTGGCGCACCTACGAGTATGCCCGCCGCAACGGCAACCTCTACCCGACCCACGGCCTCGGCCCCGTGGCGCAGTACATGAACCTCGCCCGCACCGAGGACCAGTTCCGGCGGTTGGTTTCCTTCTCCACCCCCGCGAGGGGCCGCGCCCTCTACGCCGCGAAGTCGGAAAAACTCACCACGCCCGAGTTCGCCAAGCTCGAGTTCAAGGGCGGCGACCTCAACTCCTCGCTGATCAAGACCACGCTCGGCCGCACCATCCTCGTCCAGTGGGATGAAACCTCGCCGCGCCCCTATTCGCGGCACAACCTCATCCAGGGCACCAAGGGGACCCTCGCCGGCTTCCCCAACCGCATCGCCGTCGAGGGCCTCACCGCCAGCTACCACGAGTGGGCGGAGTCCGATGATTTCGAGGCCATCGCCGCGAAATACGAGCACCCTCTCTACCTCCGCCTCGGCGAGGAAGCCCGCCGCATGGGCGGCCACGGCGGCATGGATTTCCTCATGCTCTGCCGCATCATCGAGTGCCTGCGCCGGGGCGAGGCGCTCGACCAGAACGTCTACGAGGGCTGCTTCTGGTCGGCCGTCGGCCCGCTCAGCGAAAAGTCCGTGGCGGAGGACGGCATGCCGCAGGACTTCCCCGATTTCACCCGCGGCGGGTGGAAAAACACCGCTCCTCTGGCCGTCGTTTCCTGAAAAAACGGCCGCCGGGCTCCTCAGAACTGCTCGCCGAAGACGCTCAGCACCCGCGTCAGCACCTTCTCCTTCAGCGGCCGGCCTTTCCACCAATCCAGGTCCACCACCTTGCACTCCTCGAGGTCGCGCTCGAAGGTCTCCTCCAGCTCCCGGGCGATGCGTTCGTCGGCGTAGCCGATCGTAATCTCGTCGTTGATCTCGAACGAGCGGTCATCGAAGTTGCTCGATCCCACCGCCGCCCAGAGGCCATCGACCGTGAGGACCTTCTGGTGGAGCAGGGTCTTCTGATAGAGATAGATCTTCACCCCGGCGTTCAGCAGCTCGGTGAAATGCCGCCGCCCCGCGCGCGAAACCACCGGCGAGTCGGTGGCGGTCAGGTCCGGCACCATCAGCCGCACCTCCACCCCGCGCTTCGCCGCGTGGATCAGCATGTCCGCCCCGCGGCGGTCCGGCATGAAATACGGGTTCTGGATCCAGATCCGCTTCCTGGCATAGCCCACCGCCAGATGGTGCAGCACCTGCACCGCCGCGGGCGTCTGGTCGCAGCGCACGTAGGCCACGTGGCCCGTCACCTCGCCCTCCGGCTCCAACTCGGGGAAAGTGGTTTCATCCACAAACACCTCCCCGGACCGCTCGGTCCAGTTCTCGAAAAAGCACGACTGCACCTTCGCCACCAGCGGGCCGCGGATACGCGCCGTGATGTCGCGGAAGCGCGGAAAGTCCGGCTCGTCCTTCAGCCAGTTGTTGGAAACGCAGTGCCCGCCCACGAAGGCCAGGCGGCCATCGACGACCAGGATTTTCCGGTGGTCGCGGATGTTCAGCCGCCCCAGCGTCGCCAGGCGCCACCGGTGGAAGCGGCACACCCGCGCGCCCGCTTCCTCCAACCGCTTGTCATTCTTCACCGGTAGCTTGCCCGAGCCGCTGGCATCGATCAGCACCCGCACCGTCACGCCCCGCCGCGCCGCGCGCTCCAGCATCCGGGTCACCCGCTCGCCCGCCTCGTCGGCGTGCCACAGGAAGGTTTCGAAGTGGACGGTCTTTTCCGCCGCATCGATCGCCTGCTCGATCTCGTCGAAGAACGCCTCGTTCTGGATCAGCGTCACGGCATTGCCCTCGATCAGGTGGCCGTGGGTCGATCCCGCCATCGCCCGCAGGCCCCCGGTGATGTCCGGGCCGGCCTCGCCGACGAAGCCGCACTCCTGGTGCCGCGTCAGCCGCCAAAAGGCGAACGCCACCGCGGCGAGCGCCACCATCAAGGCGAGCTCCAGCCAGGAAAACGGCCCCAAGCCCAACATTACCGGATCATGCATGAGCCAAGCTCGGCAGATCCCGCCTGCGGTCAAATGCCGCGCCTGTCCGCCCTCACGCGATTGCGCCAGCGCGCCGGGCCGCGTTCCGGGTTACGCTGACGGCGTCTCCCCCCCGATGCGCCCCCATCTCCTCCCCCTGGTCCTCCTTCTGCTCGGCCCCGCCGCCCGCGCGGACAGCTCCGTGTTTCAGGAGCTGAGAAAAGCCGCCGCGGCGGTCGCGGCCCCCGCCCCTGTGTCCGCCGAGGACACCGAACGGGTGTTCCGCCAGGCCGACAAGCACCTCACTGAGTTCCTCCGGCCCTACGGGCAGAACTTCTGCTGCGCTCCGCTCGCCGGCGACCGCGGCTGGCTCGAGGTGCGCGGCCTCGGCTACCGCAAGATCGAGTTCGATCCCCTGAGCGCCGACGACCAGGCCAATGGCATCGCCGCGCGCTTTCGGGTGACCCTCGCCGCCGCTGGCTACCGCTCCCTCGGCGCTGCCAACGCCTGGGGCGACTGGCAGGAAGGCCGGCCCGCCGCCCTGCCCGGCGTCCTCCAGGTCGAGCGCCGCGGCGGCATGTGGATCACCCACTCCGACGCCGGAACCTCGCTGGAAAAGGTCAACAAGGAGCTGGTCCACCTGCCATCGCTGATCCAGCCCGCGGTGGCGGAAACTCCGGCATCCCGGCCGCCGCCGCCGGTACCCATCGCCACGACTTCCCCCCGCCGGCCGGCCATGCCGCCTTCCGCCGGCCTGCTCGCAGGACTGATCTTTCTGCCCCTGCTCGCGGGGCTGGCGGCCGTCCTGCTCCGCTCCCGGAAATCACGCAAGTCCGAACCGGCGCCCGCCGCCACGCCGCCGCCGGCCGAGCCCGCCTTCGCGCCCTCCGACTACCACGTGCCGGGACTCCTCACGCCGGCCGAACTGAAGTTTTTCCACCTCCTCGCGCCGGTCGTCGGCCCCGCCAGCACGGTCTGCGTCAAGGTCCGCCTGGCCGATGTCTTCGAGCCGGCCTCAGGTGGCCGCGCGGCCTTCAACAAAGTCTCCCAGAAGCACCTCGATTTCGTGGTCATGGACCATGCCAGCGGCGCCGTGCGGTGCGCGATCGAGCTCGACGACGCCTCGCACGAGCGCCCGGGCCGCCAGCAGCGCGACCAGCTCGTCAACGAACTCTTCCTCCACCACGGCATCCCACTGGCCCGGGTGCCGGTGTCGGCCATCCACCAGAACGCCGGGCTGCGCCAGTGGCTCGCCGCCGCGGGTGTCGATGTCCGGCCTGCCGCCTGCGCGTGAGGCTTGCTTCGCGCCGCGGACCCGCTAGGGAGTCGCGCGCCAACCTCCATGCCGGACGCCGTTTCGCCGACCATCCTCCCCCTCCAACAGGCGAACCCGTGCATGAGCTGCGGCGCCTGCTGCGCGTTCTTCCGCGTGTCGTTCCACTGGGCGGAAACCACGGCCGGCAAGCCTGGCGGCGTGCCCGAGGAGATGACCTCGCAGGTCACCCCGCACCGCGTCGCCATGCTCGGCACCCTGTCGTGCCCCGCCCGCTGCACCGCCCTCAGCGGCACGCTCGGCGAGGCGGTCTTCTGCACCATCCACCCGGCGCGCTCGACGCCCTGCCGCGACTTCGCCGCCTCGTGGGAGAACGGCATTCACAATCCCGACTGCGATCGCGCCCGCGCCGCCCACGGCCTGCCGCCGCTCGAGCCTGGCTGGTGGCAGCCGGAGCGCGATGGCGACGACCACCCGGACAAGCCGCGCCCGATCCGCCCGCGCCGCCGCAAGCGCGCCGCCTGAACGCACGGCGGGCGGGGATCTTCCGATCACCGCCCGCTTGCTTTTCCCGGCTGCGAAAAACCGCTCAATTGCCGCCGTTGCGGCACGGGCCTTGGCCACGCCCTTGACCGTTGCCACGGCACCGTCCGCGGCCCGGACCGGTGCCATCGCACTGCTTGGCCGGATCGCGCGGGCACTGGCGGACTCCGTTTCCGTTGCGGTTGCCGTTTCCGTTGCCGGCGCCCTTGGCGAGGCAGGTGGCGGTCGGTCCGGTCGGGCTCCAGGCTTGCCCGTGGCGGGCTTCGACATTTTCCAGGCAAAACGCTGCCAGGCCGAGGGTGATGAGGATCGTTTTCATGGTTTCGAGTTGTGGCTTTGAAGTCGTGTCTCTCGGACACGAGCCAACCTGGCTCACGCCGGATGACGGGAAGATGACGACGGGAAATTTCCGCCCGCTCACTTGCCTGCCCGCATTTCCAACCAGCCATCATCCCGGAGCCTCGCCACCAGGCGCAGCCCCATGCCCTCCGCGCAGGCCCTCGCCAAAGACAGGCCGAGCCCGCAGTGGACGCTCTCGCCCCGCGCCTCGTCGCCGCGCCAGAATCGATCGAACAGGCGCTCCACCTCCTCCGGCTTCAGCTTCCGGGCCGGATTGGACACGATGACCCGGGAGCTGTCCGCCACCACCACCACCTCGCCCGGGGCGTCGGCATACTCGGCGGCATTGCCCAGCAGGTTTCCCAGCAAGTGCGACCACATCCCGCGGTCGCCGGTCAGCTCGAAGCCGGTCGGAAATTCCAACCGCAGGGTCACCCCGCGCGACTCCGCCAACGCGCGATGATCCGCCCACAAGGCCTCGATCAGATCCCGCAGGCCGAGGGTTTCCGCCGCCGCCGCCTCCCGCTCGACCCGCGCCAGCTGCAGCATCGCCTGCACCACCGACTCCATCCGTTTCACCGAGGCGACCACGTCCCTCCACGCCGCCGGGCCGCCCTCGTCGGGCCACTTCACGGCCGATTCCGCGATCGTCCGCAGCTCGGCCACCGGCGTGCGCATCTCGTGGGCCAGGTCAGCGCTGAAGCGGCGCTCGCGACGGAAGCTCTCGCCCAGCCGCTCCATCAACTCGTCGAGCCGGCCGGCGATCGGCTGCAGCTCGGCCGGCAGCCCGCTCTCCGCGAACCGGCCGTTGAGCGCGTTGACATCGATCGCCGCCACCTGCCCGGCGATCCGGTCCAGCGGTGCCAAGCCGCGGCGGACCCACAAACTGACGCACCACCAGCCGGCCGCCACCCCGCCCGCGCCGACCGCCAGCAGGCCGGCCAGCAGCCGGTTGAGCTTGCCGCGGATCTCGTCCAGCGGTCTCGCCACCGTCACCTCCATCGCCCCGCGGCCGAACCCCCGTCGACCGCCGCCGCCGAACTGGCGACCGGCGATCATCACCCGCGTCCCGTCCGCCAAAGTCATCCGCTCGACGCCGTCTCCCGACAACCGCGGCAGGTCGGCGGCGAGGTTTCCCGAGCGGAAAACCCCGGCCCCTTCGGCATCCCAGACCTGCCAGAACACGTCCGGCCCGAGCGCCTCCGGATCGATCGGCGGCTCCGCTCGCCAGCCGCGGCCCGGCCCGCCCACCGTCGTCCTGACCTGCCGGCACAGGTTCAGCAGCTCGGCCTCCATGCCCGCCATCAAGCCGCTACGGTAGGAATAGTAGATGGTCGTGCCCGCGCCCAGCCACAACAGCCCGAAGCCCGCCAGGAAGCCCGCCGTCAGCCGTCTGCGGATCGATTTCATGGCAGCTCCTCCAGCACGTATCCCTGGCCGCGGCGGGTGTGGATGAGCGGCCGCCCGCTGCCGGCGGCGGCGAGCTTGCGACGGAGCTGATAGACGGTGGCGTCGACCACGTTGCTCATCGGCGGGGCGAGATCGTCGTAGAGGTGCTCCTCGAGTTCCGTGCGGCTCAGCACCTTGCCCGGCTGCAGGGCCAGCACCTGCAGCAGCCGGTATTCGCGCGCCGTGAGCTCCAGCCGGTCGCCGCCCCGGCGGGCGCGGCGCGCATCGGTATCGATCTCCAGGTCACCCGCGTGGATCACCGTCGCGGGGTGATCGAAATGCCGCCGGCACATCGCGTCCACCCGCGCCAGCAGCTCTTCGAGCGCAAAGGGTTTGCCCAGGTAATCGTCCGCGCCGCCGCGCAGGCCGGCCACGCGGTCCTCGACCGTGTTGCGCGCGGTCAACAGCAACACCGGCACCCGCTTGCCCCCATTCCGCAGGCGGGCCAGCACCTCGAGGCCGTCGAGCTTCGGCAGCATCAGGTCCAGCACCACCGCATCGTAGGCGTGCTCCTCCGCCCGCCACAGCCCGTCCTCGCCGTTGTCGGCCTCCTCGACCACATATCCGCAGCGCCGCAGCGCCCTGGCCACCGCCTTGCGCAGGCGTTCGGAGTCTTCGACCACGAGGACACGCATCGCAGGATCGATTCCCGCAGTCCGTCCGCGGCGCGGCAAGACGTTTCCCCGTCTTTCAGAGGCCCATCTCCTTGAGCTTCGGCGCGATCGCCTCCGCCCACAGCCGGTAGCCTTTGGAGGAAAGATGCAGCCGGTCCGGCATGATCCTCTTCGAAATGCCACCCTTTTCGTCGAGGAACACGTCGCTGAGGTCGAGGTAGTCGACCTTTTCGCCATCAGCGAAACGGCGGATGATCTGGTTGATCGCGACGTTGTTGAGCCGGCCTTTGTCCATCGGTTTCGCGCCGCGCGGAAACACCCCGAGCAGCAGGATCTTCGTCTCCGGCGACTCACCACGGATCAGCTCCAGAATCTTTTCCACGCCGTCCGCGACCTCCTGCGGGTCCTGCATGAGGTGGCCGGTGTTGTTGGTCCCGATCATCACCACGGCGACCTTCGGCCGCGCGTCAATCTGCCGGTCCTGGCCCAGCCGCCACAGCACGTGCTCGGTGCGGTCGCCGCCGATGCCGAGGTTGATCGCCTTGAGCGCGCCGTAGTGCTCGTCCCACACCTTCTTGCCCGCGCCTTCCCAGCCCTCGGTGATCGAGTCGCCGATGAAGGCCAGGTCGAACGGGCCCTTCTTCGCGTCCTCGTTCAATCGACGGTTGCGCGCGCGCCAGCCCGGCTCGTCGCCGCGGGTGGTGGGAATGGTGGCCGTGTTCACGTGGTAGAATTTCCTGAGGTCGAAGTAGCGCTTCTTCATCCCCGCGAGGAGCGGAGCGTATTCCGGGTCGGCATGCACGCTCCGCATCTCGTGCGGGTCCTTTTCCAGATCGAAAAGCTGCCATTCCCGTGTTCGCGGGAAATACATCAGCTTCGCGCGTCCGGTGCGGATGCCGTCGTGAACCGGCACCTCGTGCACCGCGGCGTTCTCATAGTAGGCGTAGTAGATGGCATCCCGCCAACCCGACGGCGCGCGGCCCGCGTTCTCGAGCACCGGCAGCAGGCTGCGCCCCTGGATGTCGGCCGGCACCTCGACGCCCGCCGCCTCGAGAAAGGTCGGGGCGTAGTCGATGTTCTGGATCATCGCCTGCGAGCGAGTCCCCGGCTTCACCACGCCCGGCCAGCGGATCAGGAAGGGCATTTTCAGCGACTCCTCGAACATCCACCGCTTGTCGAACCAGCCGTGTTCGCCGAGGTAGAATCCCTGGTCGGAGGCGTAGATCACGATCGTGTTCTCCGCCAAACCGTGCGAGTCGAGGTAGTCCAGCACCCGGCCGACATTCTCGTCCACCGCCGCCACGCACTTCAGGTAGTCGCCGATGAAACGCTGGTATTTCCAATCGGCCACCTGCTCGTCGGTGAGCCGGCCCGCCTTCATGTCCTCGATGAACTTCTGGTTACGAGGCTCGTAGTAGTCGTCCCAGATCTTCCGCTGCTCCGGCGTCATGCGCGGGTATTCGCCATTGGCCATCCCGTCCACGAAGGTATCGGGAAACAGGTTCCCGCCCTTGAACTTCATGTCGTGGGCCCAGTGCATGTGGCGCACGATCGACATCTCGTTCTCCTTCAGCAATCCACTACGTCCCTCGTAGTTGTCATCGAAGGTCTCCGGCTTCGCCACGCGGGCGGGCTCTTCGTTTCCCAGGAAACGCGGGGCCGGCGCCCAGTTCCGGTGGGGCGCCTTGAACTGGCACATCAGCAGGAAGGGCTTGTCGGGATCCCGGCCGTCCAGCCAGCTCGTGGCGCGGTCGGTCACGATGTCGGGAGAGTAGCCGGTGTAGCGCTTCTTCGTGCCGTCCATCTGGATGAAGTCCGGGTTGTAGTAGTTTCCCTGGCCGGGCAGGACCTCCCAGTAGTCGAAACCCTGCGGGTGGCTGACCAGGTGCCACTTGCCGATGATCGCGGTCTGGTAGCCGGCCGCGTGCAGCATTTTCGGAAAGGTCGGCTGGTCGCCATCGAAGCGGTCCGAGTTCCGCCGGAAGCCGTTGAGGTGGCTGTGCTTGCCGGTCAGGATGCAGGCTCGCGACGGCCCGCACAGCGAGTTGGCGCAGAAGGAGTTCTCAAACACCGCGCCCTGCTCCGCCAGACGGTCGATCTGCGGCGTGCGGTTCATTTTCGAGCCATAGGCGCTGATCGCCTGCAGCGCGTGGTCGTCGGAGAAAAGGAAAACGATGTTCGGCCGTTCGGCGGCGCGGGCGAAGGCCAGCCCGGCAAGCAGGAGCAGGATGGGTTTCATGAGAGAGGAGCGGGCATCAATGGGGGCGGCGGGCATCAATGGGGGCGGCGGGCATCGACCGCCGGGCAGGGGGGTGGAGCGGGGGGGTTCAAGGAGTCGGTGGGAGTTTCTATAAGGCAGGGTTTTCTGGAACTCGGAATGGGTGGAGGAGCGTGGGGTGATTGAGGAGTCGGAGTGGTTATAAGGCAAAGTTTCGGGACCTCGGAGCGGCTGGAAGAACTGACGCACTGCCCTCGCCCAGCCCGGCGGTCGATGCCCGCCGCCCCCCGCCCTGGTATCATAACTTCGGAGCGGGTGGAGGAGCGTGGGGTGGTTGAGGAGTCGGAGTGGTTATAAGGCAAAGTTTCGGGACCTCGGAGCGGCTGGAAGAACTGATGCACTGCCCCCGCCCAGCCCGGCGGTCGATGCCCGCCGCCCCCGACCTGGTTTCATAACTTCGGAGCGGGTGGAGGAGCTGTGGGTGGTTGAGGAGTCAGAGTGGTTATAAGGCAAAGTTTCGGGACCTCGGAGCGGCTGGAAGAACTGGTGCACTGCCCCCGCCCTGCCCGGCGGTCGATGCCCGCCGCCCCCCACGGGTCAAATGCCCGTGAGGACGCCGTTCGAGTCGCCGACTCGCTCGGCGTGGACGCCCATGCGGTCGAGCAGTGCGAGGTGGAGGTTGGTCATCGGCGTGCCTTCGCCGGCGCGGACGATCCGTCCCGGGTTCAGCGAGCCCCCGCCGCCGCCCGCGAGGAGCAGGGGCAGGTCATCGTGGTTGTGGCGGTTGCCATCGCCGATGCCGCTGCCATAGACGATCATCGAGTGGTCGAGCAAACTTCCCTCGCCCTCCTTCGTTTCCTCCAGCCGCTGCAGGAACCACGCGAACTGCTCGGCGTAAAAGCGGTCGATGACGGCGATCTGGTCGAGCAGCTCGGCATCGTTGCGGTGGTGGGAAATGGCGTGGTGGCCGTTGGCGATGCCCAGCTCGGGAAAGGGCCGGTTCGAGCCGTCGTGGGCGAGCAGGAAGGTCGAGACGCGCGTCGAGTCGGTCTGGAAAGCCAGCGCCATCAGCTCGAACTGCAACCGGATGTGCTCGGCGTAGCTCGCAGGGATGCCGTCGGGCCGCTCAATCGGCGGCTTGGCCGGGCGGTGCCTCTCGGCGTTTTCGATCCGCTTCTCCAGCGAGCGCACCGAGGTCAGGTATTCGTCCACCTTGCCGCGATCGGTCGGGCCGAGCCGGCTCTGCAGCCGTTTGGCATCGCCGCGGACGAAATCCAGGATGCTCTTGCGCCGCACCCGGCGGGCGGCGTCCTCGCGGGCATTGCCGGAGCCGAAAAGTTTCTCGAAAACCAGTCGCGGGTCCCGCTCGGCGGGCGCGGGGGTGTCTTCATCCAGCCAGGAAAGATTGAACTGATAGGCGCAGGAGTAGCCGGAGTCGCACTGGCCGGAGCGCCGCGCGGGATCGGTGGTCAGCTCCAGCGAGGGCAGCCGCGTTTCATGGCCGATCTGGCGGGCGGCGATCTGGTCCACGGAAATGCCGGCCCGGATGTCGGCGCCCGCCGTTTTCCGCGCCTGGCAGCCGGTCAGGAAAGTCGCGTTCGCCCGCGCGTGGTCGCCGGCCCCGTCGCCATTGGCGCGGGCCTTGTCGTGATCGAGATGACGCAGCAACGAGATGTGCTTTTCCATCCCGGCCAAGGGCGCGAGCGAGTCGGCGAACTGCAAGGTTTCACCCGGCGGCAGCCAGCGGCTCAGGTTCACGCCATTCGGCACGTAAACGAAGGCCAGCCGGCGCGGGTGGGCAGCGGCGGCGGGAAGCGAGCCTCCGAAGGCATCGAGCGAAGGCAGCGCCAGCGTGGCGGCGACGCCTTTCAGGAATTGTCGGCGCGAGTTCATGGGAGAAGATGGTAGATGGTAGATGGTAGATGGTAGATAGTAGATGGTAGATTGAAGATTGAAGATTGAAGATTGAAGATTGAAGATTGAAGATTTTTTGCGGCGGAGTTTTATCTAATATCTACGATCTGCGATCTACAATCTAGTTCCCGTCGCCCCGGCGATATTGGAAGGGGACGGATTCGACGACGGCGTGGAGCATGGAGCGCAGGCCGCCGCCGGCTTGTTCGGTTTGCTGGAGAATGTGGTCGAGCGCGGGCTTGTCATACCAATCGGTGCCGCGGCCCAGGGCGTAGGTGAGCAGCTTCGAGGCCACCGAGCGCATCAGGTCCTCGCGGTGCTCGGAAACGAGGATCTGCCGGAGTTCGTCGGCACCGTTGAAGGTGCGGCCGTCCGCGAGCTCGCCGCTGACATCGAGCGGCTTGCCGTTTTCCTGGTCCCGCCATGAGCCGTCGGCGTCGAAGTTTTCCAGCCCGAACCCGATCGGATCCATCAGCGCATGGCAGGCCGAGCAGGCGGGGTCCTGGCGGTGCTTCACCATCTGCTCGCGGAGGCTGAGATGATGGTTTTTTCCGCCCTGCGGCGACTCCAGCTGCGGCACGTTCGGCGGCGGGGGCGGCGGGGCGGTATCGAGGAGGTTTTCGAGCACGTATTTTCCCCGCATGACCGGCGAGGTGCGGATCGGCAGCGAGGTGAGCAGGTGGAACGATCCCTGCCCGAGCAGCCCGCGCCGGTGGGTGCCCTCGAGCGAGACGCGGCGGAACTTCCGGCCCTCGACACCGCCGATGCCATAATGCCGGGCGAGGCGCTCGTTGACGAAGGTGTAGTCGGCGTCGAGCAGCTCGGTGACCGGGCGGTTGTCGCGGATCAGGTGCTCGAGCAGCAGCTCGGTTTCGCGCCGCATGTCGCCCCGCAGGGCGAGGTCGAAGCCGCGGTAGAAGCGGTTCGAGGGGCGGGCGAGGTTGAGGTCGCGAAGCTGGAGCCACTGACCGCCGAAGTTGCGGATCAGCTCGCGGCTGCGGGGCGAGTCGATCAGGCGGTCGACCTCGGCCTCGAGTTGGCCGCGGAGTTTGCCCTCGTCGGCCAGCTGCGACAGGTGCTCATCGGGCATGGTCGACCAAAAAAAGTAGGACAGGCGGGTGGCCAGCGCGTGTTCGTCGATGGCGTGGATCGAGCCGGCCTGGTCGGGCTCCGGTTGCGGTTCCTCGCGGAAAAGGAAGGACGGTGAAACAAGCATCGCCTCCAGTCCGAGGATGGCCGCCTGCTCGACGTCCTGCCCCTGATCGCGGCCGAGCCGATAAAGCTCCCAATACCGCTCGGCCTCCCCCGTTTCCAGCGGACGCCGGAAGGCCCGCCGCGCGAAACCGCGGTAGACACGGGTGATCCAAGCCTCGTCGCCTTCCTCTCCGGCGCGCTGGACGAAGATCCGCCGGTGCGACTCCGGCTTCGCCTGGCGCGGCCCGTCCAGCGGACCGACGAGCGACACCGACTCGATCAGCAAGTTGGTGTCTCGCGCACCCGGCGGCGCAGTTTCGTCGTAGGAGTCATTGATGAACTCCAGCTGCAAGTCGAGGCCCTCTCCGCCCTCGATCCGGAGGTCCAGCACCAGCTCGCCGGGCTGCTCCATCGGAGCGGCGGCGGTCAGCTCACGGAGCGTCGTTTCCCCGCGCAGCACGCGGATCACCGGCGGCCCCTTCGGTCCCGTGGTGCCGCCGGCACGGATCACCAGCCGGTGCGGCCCAGAGCCCGTTTCCGCGAAGCGGGCCCGCACGCGTCCGTTGGTGAAAAGAAAGCGGCCGGACTCATCCGCGCGGCCATCGCCCTCCAGCTTGCGGCCCTGCATTTCCCGGCTGGGAAAAGGCATCTCGCCGGGATGCGTCGCGGCCTGGAGGCCGATCCGGGCGGCATCGAGATACTTGTCGAGGTGTGCCGGCGAGAGCGTCAGCACGTCGCCGATGTTGTCGAAGCCGTAGCCCGAATCGTCCGGCGGCAGCAGCTCCATGACCTTCACCGGCACGCCGAGCAGGTCGCGGAGCGTGTTTTGGTATTCGGTGCGATTCAGGCGGCGCAGCGTCACCCGGCCGGGATCCGGATGCTCGGGATCGACCGGGAACACGGCGGCATCGATCCAATCGACCAGCGCCTGCCGCTCGTCGGAACTCGGCTGGTATTCATCCGGCGGCGGCATCAGGTGCTGCGTGAGGTTCTGGCGGATGCGCTTCCAGACATCGCGGTTGGCCTGCATCGCGGCCACGTTCGGAAAGCGGTCGAGGTCCAGCTCGCCCTTTTTCACGCCATCGCCGTGGCAGTCGTAGCAGTAGTTTTCAAAAACCGGCAGCACCTGGTCCTTCCACGACTCCACCGCCAGCGCGCTGGCAGTGAGCAGGAAAAGGATGGCACCGGAAACGATTCGCACGACACCGCGCTATACGTCGGAACCGGCTCATCTTTCGCAGCAGAAAGGAGCGGCGCGCCTTCGGCCGCCGATCGTCCGAGTCCGCCTCCTCACCTCACGCCCGCGCCATCCCCCCAGTCCGCCTCCGCCAGCTTTGGGGATCGCTCCCGCTCCTTTCACGGCCGCCTCCACCCCATCGGCGGCCGTAGGCACGCCGCTCCTTTCGAATCGTCTCGTCTCGAAAAAAGGCTCATCCTCACCCCATGCCCGATTGGAGCGCGCTTCACTTCTTCCGCCGCGGGGGAGAGCTTGATCATTGCGCCAACCGCCTCCCGCACTGGCAGCAGGAGCAGAGCTGCCTGTTTCTCACCTTTCGCCTCGCCGACTCCCTCCCGGCCCATCTCCTCAAGCGCTTCGGCGAGGAGCGGGACGCCTGGCTTCAGTTTCATCCCCGCCCTTGGAATCCGGCCACGGAAATGGAGTATCATCGCCGTTTCTCCGCCACCCTCGACCGCTGGCTCGACGCCGGACACGGAAGCTGCGTCCTCCGCCAGGTGCGCTGCCAGGATTGCCTGCGGTCCGTCTTCACCCGTTTCGATGGCGATCGCTACCTCCAGCACGCCTTTGTCATCATGCCGAATCACGTCCACCTGCTTTTCTCCCTCGCGGAAAAGGCCGACCTTTCGAGCCTGGTCCGGGCATGGAAGAGCACCAGTGCCCGGCGGATCCACCAGCAGGTCGGCGGAAACGGAAACCTGTGGCAAAAGGACTACTTCGACCGGCTGGTCCGTGGCCCGCAGCACTTCGCCAAGATCGCCCGTTATCTCCGGAAGAACCGCGACGCCTGCCCTCATTCGTTCCTCCACGAAGCCCCGTGGCTCACCGAATGGCTGGACTCCTAAGGGAAAGGAGCGGCGTGCCTTCGGCCGCCGACCCTCCGACTCCACCTCTTCTCCCAAGCCCGCACCACCCCCCAAGCCCGCCGCATCGAACCTGCAACCCTCGCCCCCGCTCCCTCAAAAAGCCCAACTCTCCCCCACGGCGACCGAAGGCACGCCGCTCCCTTCCGCCTCCTCAATTTGAGCCCACACCACCCCCCCAAGCCCGCCGCATCGAACCTGCAACCCTCGCCCCCGCTCCCTCAAAAAGCCCAACTCTCCCCCACGGCCGCCGAAGGCACGCCGCTCCCTTCCGCCTCCTCAATTTGAGCCCGCACCACCCCCCAAGCCCGCCGCCGAAAAGCCCCCGTGGTCGCTCCTACTCCACCCGGCAGCCGGCTCCCCCCATCGGCGGCCGAAGGCACGCCGCTCCTTTCCCTCCCCTCCATTGACGCTCCAGTCCCAGGCCCCTAGACTGCGCGCGCTGCTCCTTCCTTCCCTGGTGGCGATGCCGCCGGCACCCACTCACCCGCCTCCATGATTCTAGACGACAGCGAGGACCCCGTGTCTTTTCCGCGCACGGGCATCCGCGTCGCGGTGGAAGTGCTGTTCTGGATCTTCATGCTGTCGTTCTCCCTCGACTACCGGGCAGCCGAAGCCCGCGCGGGCGGGGCGGGAGCGGGGCTCGACCAGCTCGTTTTCCTCGCCGCCGCCATGGGCTCCACGGCCGGCATCGTCCTTCTCGGTTGGCGCAGGATCACCGTGCGTCCCGGCTCGTGGATGCTCGCCTTCTGGGGAGCCTTTCTCGCCTACATGCTGCTCAATGCTTTCGCCCAAGGCGTGAATCCCGGCCGCTCGCTGCGGATCATCCTGCCGTTGATGCTGTGCTTCGCCGGCATGATCAACGTCCACCTCGCCGGCTGTCTCGGCGTGCGCCCCGCCCGCATCGTCGCGCCGATCCTGGCCGCGGCGTGCATCAACGTCGCCTGGCGAATGATCCAAGGTTTCCTCTTCAAAGGGGCCGAGCTGGACACCGTGCGCACCGAGGTGCTCAGCCTCGCCACTGCCTGGCTGACTGCCTTCATCGCTTGCTCGGTGCTGCTGAGACCGAGGCTCCACTGGACGGCGATCGCGGCCAGCGGCGTCCTTTTCGTCGGCATCATCGTCACCATCACCCGCTCGCTCATCCTTCCCATCGCTGCGGCGGGCGCGACCACCGGGCTCAGCTTCCTACTCGGGGTGAAATGGGGTGCCTTCCAGTGGCGCGATGTCCCCCGCCGCCTCGCGCCTCTGTTCGTGATGGGAGCTCTCGGCATCTTCGCCCTACTGGCAACCTGGGTGCTCCAACCGCACATCATCGAACGCTGGAACGAACGGCTTTTTCACTACTCGAACCTGCGCAACACCACCCGCGACATTTCCTGGCTGACCCGCGAGGCGGAGGCGTCGGCCATTTTCAAAATCCTCGATTCGGATCCCGTCCACTACCTCTACGGCAATGGCATCGGTGCCTCCTACTATTGGGACTCCGCCTATCTGCCGGAAATCTATCTCGTTTATCCTAAAGACGAGCAGCTGGGGGTCGATGTGTGGTTTGCCGGCCACTCCATCTGGACCTATTCGTTGTTCTCCGGCGGCATCATCGCCCTGCTGGCGGTGGTCGCGCTCTTCATCATGACCATCATCCACTCGCTGGCCGCGGCCCGGGCCAATGCCGCCCTCCCCGGGCCGGACTACTGGATCGCCTTTCTTCCCTTCGTGTTCGCCGCCTGTTTCCTAAGCCTCACGATCACCTCGAATCCTTTCGATGAACGCCTGCTGGCGCTGATGTTCGGAGTCATGGCCACCCTGCCGCAGGCATTTTTCGTCCGTGGTTCGTGGATTCACGCCGCCGATCCCGCATCCGGCCCCCAACGACTTCCCTGAGCATGGCCGAAGCCGGAATCCGCAACACCAAGATGGTTGAGCCGGAGACCACCGGCTCGGCGAAGGTCGCTACGCCACCCAAACGCTTTGCTTACATCGACGAACTCCGCGGGCTGGCCGTGCTGTTGGTGGTCTTCGTGCACGTCGGCTACTACCTGGATGAAAGCCTGCTCATCACCCGCGTGTCGCGCTACGGGCAGTATGGCGTGCAACTGTTCTTCATGCTTTCGGCCTTCACGCTTTGCCATAGCATGGACCGGCTGCCCGGCTTGAGCCGCGGCGACTATCGAGCGTTCTTCGTGAAGCGTTTTTTCCGCATCGCGCCCCTCTACTACGCCGCGCTGGTCGGCTACACGGCCTACTCGATCGCCAGTCATCGGTTGTTCGGGAAAACGCCGTGGACCGAGCCGGCCGACTACTCCGCGGCCGGCTTCCTCACCAACCTCACCTTCACCAACGGCCTGTGGCCGCCCGCCGTGAACCAAGTCGTTCCCGGGGGCTGGTCGATCGGCTGCGAGTTCCTTTTTTACGCGATCTTCCCCTTCCTGTTCTTCGCCACGCGGAAACGACCTGCCGTGCTGGTGGCGGTGGCCGGAGGGGCGGTGGCGCTCTCGGCCACCTTGCCGTGGTTGCTTGCTCCGCTCGGTTGGAGGGAAACGCCGGGCAACGACACCTTCTACTACTATTCGATCATCAACCAGCTCCCCTGTTTCATGGTCGGCATGCTTTATTTCCACTTCCGGGAACGCCGGGGATTCGCTGCCGGCGCGCTCGCCCTGGGGCTGCCGGCGCTGGTGGCCCTCGCCCTGATCCACGAACAACAGGGCTGGTGGATCATCACCCCGCTGATTGCCGGAGTCATGTTCACAGCGGTTGCGATCGCCGCGGAGAAGCTGCCCCGCTTGATGCTGTTGGCCCACATCGGCGAGTGCTCGTTTTCGATCTATCTCGTCCACTTCATCGTCACCTGGAACCTCGGCGTCCTATGCCTGCGCAAGCTCCCGCAATTCGCGGACAACACCCTGTCGGCCATCGGGCTCTATCTGGTGGTCACCGCCATCAGCTTCGGCATTTCACGGCTCACCTACCGCTTCGTCGAGCTACCCTTTATTTCCCTGGGGCACAAGGTCGCGGGGTCGATCAAGAAAAGCGAGCGGCTTGAATAGCATTAGTTCCACCACTCCTTCGGCAGCACCATGCTCGGTTCGTCCGGCTCGCAGTCGCGGTCGAGAGGATGAGGAAAACGAGTGGCGGGTTTCCGCTGGCTGATCCGGTCCTTCCGTAAAAACGTAAACTCGCCGTACCAAGGGATTTCCAGCCCGCGCGAGCGCACCATGGGTGCGATGTTATTGGGATGGATGTGGACGCAGTCGTGGGTGTGCAGAAGCTTGCGCAGGCAGCGGGAAAGAATGGGGAAAATGGCGTCGGAGAAGAGGTTCTCGAGTTTGTGCAGCTCGATGACGATGATCCGGAAACGACTCATCAACGCGGTGGACATGCTGAAGAGCGTCTCCCATTCATAACCTTCGATGTCCATCTGGAGCAACAGGTCGCCGTCCTTGGCGACGGGCGTGGAATCCACCCAGTCCTGCATGGAGATGTAGGGGTCCTCGGTGAACGAGCCGATGAACTTTTTCTGAAAGTGAAACCGCTCGTGTCGGGCCGCCGGACCCTCCACGGAGGCATCCACCATGAAGACCTCCATGCCGCGGTCGGCGCAGTCGAACTCGAAGGATGAATTCACATCCACGCCGGGCGAGAAGCAGGCGGCGAGGCCATCGAGGTCGTCGGGGAGCAGGTAGCCCCCATCGCCATCCCCGCCGAGGCGGATCAGCGGGTGCTCGGTTTCCAAGGGCCTCAGGTCCCGCAGCAGCGCCAAGAGTTCGTCGCGCGGGGTGAGCTTGGTGGGGTAGAACGCGAACTTGGAAGGAAGATTCAGGGCGAGTTTCTTCATAGGGGGGGGAAACGGGAGCCATCGCGTTTCTAGCGGATGTCGGGTGGCAGGCGAAGCTTCCATTTTCGCCCCTCCGCTCTCAGGCCGGGGGATCTCCGGCTGCCCGGCGGCGCCTGCAGCGTTGCAGGAGTGAAAACCCGCCGGGTTGGGCGGCCTGACGCGTTGCAGGAGCGAAAACCCGCCGGCTTGGCGGGCCTGCAGCGTTGCAGGAGTGAAAACCCGCCGGCTTGGCGAGCCTGACGCGTTGCAGGAGCGAAAACCCGCTGGCTTGACGAGCCTGACGCGTTGCAGGGGCGGAAACCCGCCGGCTTGGCGGGCCTGCAGCGTTGCAGGAGCGAAAACCCGCTGGCTTGGCGGGCCTGACGCGTTGCAGGAGTGAAAACCCGCCGGCTTGGCGGGCCTGACGCGTTGCAGGGGCGGAAAGGGCTCTGCCACCCCGTCCTCCGCCGGCATTTTGCGGAATGCTGCGCACGATGAGGCATGGTCGTTCCCTCCCTTGACCGAGCACCGGAAAAGGCCGACCTACGGGGCATGAAGCTCGCATTTTCCTCCTGCGGAACGCCGGCCGACGTGCTGGAATGGGTCGAACACGAATCCGACCCTCTGACCGCGGAGCAGGTCCGGGTGAAACTGCTCGCCGCACCGATCAACCCCGCCGACCTGAACTTCATCGAGGGCACCTACGGAGTGAAACCCGAGCTGCCCGCGACGCCGGGCATCGAGGGCTGCGGCGAGGTGGTGGAGAGCCGGCACGAGGGCTTCGCTCCGGGCGACAGGGTGATTTTCCTGACCCGCGCGGCTTCCTGGACCGAGGAAACGACCGTGCATGGCGACCTGTTGTTCAAGCTGCCGGAGGGAATCGATCCGCTGCAGGCGGCGATGCTCAAGGTCAACCCGGCGACCGCTTTCCGCATGCTCCACGGCTTCGTGGCGGTGCCGCCCGGCGGCTGGGTGGTCCAGAACGCCTCGAACTCCGGCGTCGGCCGTTGCGTGATCCAGCTCTGCCGGTCGCTGGGCTGGCGTACGGTGAACCTCGTACGTCGCGAGGAGCTCTTCGACGAGTTGAAGGCGATCGGCGCCGACCTGGTGCTGCTCGACAACGGCGACGCGGTGGATGCGGCGAAAGAGGTGCTCGGCAAGGAGCGCGCGGTGCTGGCGCTGAACGCCGTCGGCGGCGACAGCGCCCTGCGGCAGATGAACCTGATGGCACCCGGCGGCAGCCACGTGACCTACGGGGCGATGGGTCGCAAGCCGCTCAAGGTGCCGAATGGGATGCTCATTTTCAAGGACCTCAGCCTGCACGGCTTCTGGGTGACGAAGTGGCTGGAAAACGCGCGCCTGCCGGAGGTGCATCGCACCTACGCGCTGCTCGCCGGGCTGATGGCCGAGGGCAAGCTCGGTGTGCCGATCGACTCGACGCACAAGCTGGGCGATTACAAGCGCGCGCTCGCCCGCCTGGAGGCACCCGACCGTGACGGCAAGGTGCTGTTCGTGCCGTGAGATGGGGGCGGCGGGCATTGACCGCCGGGCGGGAGAGAGGCAGGTCGCCGGCTCGAGGGGTAACTTCGAGGTCGGACGGGCGGGCGTTTTCCGCTGGTTCGCCTTGGGTGCGTCGGGCCGGTAGGGACTCGAAGTGAGACCTCAGGGGAGGTGAAGTTCTGGGGGCCTGCCCGGCGGTCGATGCCCGCCGCTCTTGGTCGATGCCCGCCGCCTGGTCGATGCCCGCCGCTCCCATGCTGGGGCGGCGTGAGATGGGGGCGGCGGGCATTGACCGCCGGGCGGGAGAGGGGCAGGTCGCCGGTTCGAGGGGTAACTTCGAGGTCGGACGGGCGGTGCGTTTTCCGCGGGTTCGTCTTGGGTGCGTCGGGCCGGGAGGGACTCGAAGTGAGACCTCAGGGGAGGTGGAGTTCTGGGGGCCTGCCCGGCGGTCGATGCCCGCCGCCCCGGTCGATGCCCGCCGTTCCCGTGCTGGGGCGGCTTGAGATGGGGGCGGCGGGCATTGACCGCCGGGCGGGAGAGGGGCAGGTCGCCGGTTTGAGGGGTAACTTCGAAGTCGGACGGGCGGGCGTTTTCCGCGGGTTCGTCTTGGGTGCGTCGGGCGCGAAGGGCCTCGAAGCGGGACCTCAGCGGAGGTGAAGTTCTGGGAGCCTGCCCGGCGGTCGATGCCCGCCGCCCCGGTCGATGCCCGCCGCTCCCGGTCGATGCCCGCCGCCCCGTCGATGCCCGCCGCTCCTGTGCTGGGGCGGCGTGAGATGCCTATCAGACGCCGGGGCGCGCTGCCGGGATCGCCCGACCTCGATCCTGAAAAGCGGTCCCCACCCACCGGCGGCCGCAGGCACGCCGCTCCCTTCAATCGGCAAACACGGCCTTCAGGTCGGCGCGGAGCTTGTCCTCATCGGTCATGATGCCTTCCCTGGGCATCCAGCCGACCGACCACCACCGTCGCTCATCGTCGGTGCGCGGCTCGAAGTCCTTCCACACCAGGGTCAGCGTGCGGCCGTCATCGCTGCGTCGCCAGCCGGTGGTCGGCTCGAGCGCCAACTGGGCCGCCCCCATGCCCTCGGCGAGGTGAACGACGAACCGCCCCTCGCCGATCGTGCCGCGCCAGTTGCCGCCCGTTTCCGTGGTATAGCCGAAAAACACCGGCCCGCCGGCGGTGCGGGCATTGTCGGTGCGGAAGCGGCGCTCGACCACGACCTCCTCGCCGGGGGGAAAGCTGACCTTCACCACGTGCCACGTTTCGCAGGGCGGATCGGCGGCCGGCAGGTCGATCCACTGGCCGTCCTCGCCCATGCGCTTGCTGACCAGCTCGCTCTTCACCTCCCGGCCATCGACAAAGGTCCGCATGTCACGCAGCGGGCCGATCGTATCGCCCTCATACTGGTCGCTGCGGGTGATGTCGGGAAAGCCGAGGAACTGGACCGCAGGCGCGTCTTTTTTCCCGCTGACGAACACGAAACGACAGCTCACCGCCGAGTCGAAGGGGTTCATTTCCACCACCACCTCCTCGCGCACCATGCGGATCACGCTTTCGGTCTTCTTCGTCCAGCCGACCGGTTCGGGTCCCGCGCCGCCGTCGTGCATGGCGGTATCGTTGGCGAAGGCAGCGGGAATGAGGAGGGCGGCGATCCAGCGCATGGCGGAGGATTCCACGAAAAAGCGGCGGCGCTCAAGGCAGGAAGCGCCGCCGCCGGGAGTGCTGAAGCCGCGTCAGTTCGCGGGCAGCGGGATTTCCTCGACCCTGTAGAACTCGGCGGGGACCTCGTCGGGGAAGTTGGCGATGCGGTAGCCGGCCTGGCCGTCGGTGCCCTGGACCGTGTTGACGGACGTCCAGTCGATCAGGTCCTCGGAGAAGGAAACCTCATATTCGTTTCCGTCCGTGGCCCACCAGACCAGATCGTAGCCGGTCATGGCCCCGACGGTCGTGTCGATGAACGGCATGCTCGTCACCATGCCGAAGGGACGGGTCGGCTCCGAGAAGTCGCCGTAGGCCATGTGCCAGTAGGCGATGCGGTTGCGCTGGGTGATGCCGCCGGTGCGCCCGGTGAAGCCGAGGTAGGCGGTGCCGTTCTCGTCCACCGCACCGATCTCCGCGAGGTCGACGTCCACGTTCTGGATCACCGCGATGTCGCCGAAATACACGTCGAGATCACCGGGGACATAGGTCATGCGGATGTCGTAGGGTTCCGAGCCGGTCGGCGTGGCGAGCGTGTAGGGATTTTCCGGAAGTCCCCTCAAGCGCACCCCCGGGGTCTGGTAGGCGAAGGTCGTGGCCAGCACTTCGGACCCGGCAAGGATCTCGATGGTGGAGCCATCGTCGGGGGCGCCGCCGTAGCTCTCGAACTTGAGATTGAGCGCCCGCTGGGTGAGGCCGTTCTCGGCGGCGCCGGCATTGCGGGCGATGGAGCCATCGGGATGGTCCTGGATGACGAAGGCGAGCCCGTCGGCCGCGGTGTCCGCGGTATCGGTGGTGATGTTCAAGCCGAAGCGCGCCTCGAAGCCGCCGGCCACGTTTTTCCGCAGCCGGAACCAGGCCGCACCGTTCTGGCCGCCGACGGCCGGGGTGATCTGGAGGTGATCCTCCTCGATCGAGGCGTTGCCCACGATTTCCAGCTCACTTCCCACGCTACTAAAGTCGTCGTAGTTGATCTCGGTCACCGCCGGCGGGGCGATGACTTCCACCGTCACCGTGGCGGAACCAACGTTGGCACTGGCCACGGAGGTCGCGTTCAGGGTGTAGACCATCGTGCCCACGGTCGTGGGAGTCACGGTCGTCGATCCACTGGTCGCGACGCTGCCGACGCCCGGCGAGAGCGAAACCGCATCCGCGGCGCCGGTGTGCCAGCTGAGCACCAGCGGCTCGCCCTGCACGACGGTTGCGGCGTTGGCGGAAAACGACAGCACGGCGGGCGAGGGATTTCCCGGGATCGGGATGTCGCCGGTGTAGATGTTCCGCTCGACCGGATGCGGATAGTCGAAGTCGACGTAGTCGATCAGGGTCCAGCTCGAAAGGTCGTTGCTGCCCTCCAGGGTCCATTGCACGGGGTCGCGGCCGGGCGCGTCATTGCCGAGGGTGAAACCGTAGCTGTCCACCGTGACCTCCGCGCCGAAGTCGTAGATGAAGGGCGCATTGCCGAAGTCGAGCCACTTGTTGCCGGCGCCGTCGATGCCGTCGTAGAGCTTGTCCAGCCCCTCGGCCTCCGGCGTGTCGCTGATCGGCGAGGTGGCGGTCACCGGCACCACCTCGGTGCCGGCCGAGAAAAAGTCGAACTCCGAGATCTGGATCAGGCCCGCGCCGGACCCGGAACGGAGCTTGTTGGCGGTGAAGCGGATGTAGCGGTAGGTCACCGAGCCTTGGCTCACGGTGCGCACCGGGATCGAGGCGGTGGCGGTCTCGCCCGTAGCCGATTGGCTCGCGGTCAGGACGTAGGTGGTGGTGCTGTCATCCGGCGGCGTGACCGTCGCGGGACCGGTCAGGCCCACCGCCCCGGGGCCCGGTGAAAGATCGACCTGATCGGCGAAGCGGGTTTCCCAATAGAGGTCGAAGCTCGTGCCGTTGGGAGCGATGGCCGGCAAGTCGCCGAGCGCCGCGGAATTCAGTCCGAAGGTCACCACCTGCGGCAGGATTTCCTCCGGGATCTCAAACCCGGCCTGGTAGCGGAAGTTGGCGTTGTCGATCGGTTCGTTCAGCCGCGAATCGAGCAGCGTCCAGGTGGCGCCGTCGTCACTGCCGTAGAAATTCCAGCTCACCGGCGAGCGTCCGAAGGCGACGCTGTCGTTGGCGCTGGCCCAGTTGTAGGCATCGATGGTGACAGGCGCGGTGAAGGTGAAGTCGAGCGGCTCCAGCGGGGCGCCGTGGAACCACTTGGTGTTCACGTCGCCGTCCAGCACCTTGCCCGGCCCCTCGGCGGCGTTCGGGTCCTGGGTGCCGCTGGCGGCGGTCACGGTCACCACCTCGGTGCCGCTGCCATTGTTGTCGTTCAGGTTGAGCAGCGTGCCACCGAGGGAAAAGGTGAACTCGGAGAGCTGGATCTGGGTGCCCCCGCCGATGATCCCCGTCGGCTCGAAGCGGAAGTGGGAGTAGGTTTTTTCCGCCCCGAGTGCCGCGGCACCGAGGAAGGGGAGGACCCACAGGGCCACGGGGAAACGAAGGCGGCCGCGGCCGCGAGCAGGTTGCTGGGATGTTTTCATAGGTTTTGGGTTTTTTCCCGGGATCCCGCGTTGCATAAACGTGAAGTCCCAAGAGGCTAACATCCAATTACTCACGCTCCGGCGAGTCAAGGCCCTAGCTGGCAGAATTGTCAGCGGGGGCAAGAACAGCCCCTTCGCTGGACGATCCCGACCTCGGCCTACTGGCGCTGGGCTCGGCCACCGGCGGGTTGTGGATTTCCGAAAACGGCGGCGTCGACTGGCGGCTCATCACCGCCCACCGACGCTGCCGTCCTGGCCCCACCCCGAGACCCGATCTTGCGGCGCCGCGGCATGCCCGTCATGGATAGCGGCGCGTCATGGGAGCCGATCACGAAACCGCCGCCGCCGTCGATGTCCGGGAGGTCGTCAAGTCGTTCGGTGACAAGCCGGTACTGCGCGGCATCACCTGGGACATCCCGCCGGCGAGCATCTGCGGCCTGCTCGGCCCGAACGGCGCCGGCAAGACGACGCTTTTCCGCCTCCTGATGGGCATCCTGAAACCGGAGGCCGGCAGCATCCACATCGCCGGCCTCGATGCCTTCGACGACCGCGTGCCGCTCAAGCGCCTGATTGGCTTCGTGCCCGACGAGCCGGTCTTTTACAACTATCTGAAAGGCCGCGAGGTGATCGAGCTGAGCGCGGCGATGCACGACCTGGACCTCGACGAAATGTGGCGGCGGATCGACCCGCTGGTCGAGCGCCTCGAGATGGCCGCCCACCTCGACGCCTACGCCGAAGAGTATTCGCGCGGCATGAAAAAGAAGCTCGGGCTGATCCTGGCGCTGCTGCATCAGCCCTCGATCCTGATCCTCGACGAGCCGACCAACGGCCTCGACGTCACCGCCACCCGCAGCTTCTTCGAGCTGATGCGCGAGCAGGCCGCCGCCGGGCATGCCGTCATTTTCTCGACCCACCTCATGGACCAGGTGGAGCGGCTGTGCGAGCACGTGGCGATCATCCACGGCGGCAAGATCGTGCTGGCCGGCCGGCTGCGGGAAATCCTCGGCGGCCGGACGTTGGAGGACGTCTTCTGCGAGTCCACCGCCTCATGAGTACGCCGGGTCCGACTCCGCCCTTTCGCGTGTGGCGCGCCTTGTGGAAGGCGGCGCGCCGCCGCTCGGCCGGCCGGGCCAAGCGCCAGCGCGAACTCACCCAGCAGCGCAAGCGCGGCGGCTCCGACGTGCTCGGCGGGCTGGCCAGCGTGATCATGGTCCTGTTTTCGCTGGGGATCCACGGCTGCTTCGGGCTGGTGACCCGCAGCGCCGTGGAAAACAGCGCCCTCATCCATGCCGAGCGGGCAGGCCAGCCGCTGGTGCCCGACCGCTACTTGTCGTCGCTCCGGCACGACCTGGCGGGGGGAGACGACCTCGGCAACCTGCCGGACCATTTTCTCGATGACGCCGCCGAATGGCGGATCGAGAACCTCGGCGTCGGCGGGCCGGAGGAAAAAGAAGCGGCTCGGCTGCGCACCATCTACGAGGCGGAAGGCGTCGATGGCTTCCGCTCCGAGAACGAGGTGGTCGGCCGGAACTGGGGCGAAAAGGCCTTCTTTTCCCCTGCCCAGTGGTCGGTGCTGGGACTGATGATCGGCTGGTGGTTCCTGATGCTGGTCTTCCAGGGCGAGGGCATGGAGCTGGATGTCCAACGCCGGCGCCACCCGATGTGGGAATGGCTGGCCACGCATCCGATCCGGCCGTGGTCGGGATTCCTGGCGGAAATGTTGGCCCCGTACATGGCCAACCCGATCTACGGGTTCGCGCCGGTCTACTGGATGGTGCTGGGCGGGTCGCTATGGGATCCGGCGGGCATGGCGGTCGGCCTGCCGGTCGGTTTCGTGTTCGGCATCGCGGCCTCGGCGCTGTCGAAGGCGCTGGAGGCGGCGGTGCTGATCCGGCTTTCCCCGCTGAACCGCGGCGCGGTGCTCGGGTTGGCATCGTGGCTCGGATACGTCGGGCTTTTCCTACCCATCCTCCTGCTGGCCAGCCCCGGCCTGCTGGCGAAGCTGCTGCGCATCACCCTGCCGCTGGCCGAGGTGCTGCCATCGGCGCCCCTGCGGACGGTTTTTCTGGGTCATCCGGCGGTCGCCGCGGTGGGCGGCACCGTGCTCGGGATCGGCCTGGCGGCGGCGGCCATCGGCTCGGTCGCGTGGTCGCTGAAGGACGGCGTGCAGCCCAGCGCCGGAGCCGGGGAAACGGTCCGCAGCGCCGATTTCACCCGCCGCCCGTGGTGGAAAAAGGAGTGGCTGTGGCTGTCGCGCGATCGCGGCGCGGTGGTGCAGGCCTTCCTGGTGCCGATGACGATCGCCGCCGTCCAGCTCTTCAACCTGCGGCACATGATCGCCAGCAGCTCCGGCTCGTGGAACGGGCTGGCGGGCGTGGCGGTGCTATTCGGCACCTATTTCCTGTTCGTGCTCGGGCCGCGATCGCTGGCCTCGGAGGGCTCCGCGCTGTGGATCGCACTGACGTGGCCGAAGGATCTCGAGCGGCTGCTCAAGGCGAAGGCGCGGAGCTGGTTCCTGCTGGCCAGCGTGGTGGTGGTGCCCTTCATCGCCTTCGCCATCTGGCGTTTTCCGGCGGACTGGCCGTGGCTGCTCTTCACCGCCGTGGGCTGGATCTTCTTCGGAACCTCGCTGGCGGAAAAATCGGTCACACTGGTGAGCGTCATTTCCCCCTCCGGCGAGGCCGAGCCTATCCCCGCGTCGCGCCGCTGGGCCGCGATCGCCGGCACCTTCGCCTTCGCCGCCGGCTTGATGAGCGGTGCATGGAGCATCGCCGTGCTGGGCGTGGTCTTCAGCCTGCTCTCCTCGGCCGCCATGTGGCAGGGCTTCCGCGCGCGGCTGCCGTATCTGTTCGATCCCTGGTCGGAGCGCGAGCCGCCCGCGCCGAGCTTGGTGCAGGCGATGGTCGGGATCGCCATCCTGGTGGAATGCGTCGGCACCGCGACCGCCATCGGCCAGGGGTTCGGGGGAGACGAAGTGGGCTGGATGGCGCGGACGATCTCCTACGGCGTGATCGGCCTCATCGGCTTCCTCGTGATGGCGCGCTTCCTTCATGGCAAGGGCGTGTCCGTCTCCGACATCGTGTTCTGGGAAAGACAGAGTGATCGACGTCTCTGGCGTCCGTTCGGCTGGGCGGTGCTGCTGGCTCCGGCACTGGCAGGGATCGCCTGGGGCTACCTGTTCGTGCTCCGGCACCTGCCCGCCACGGCCGGATACATGGAAACGATCGACCGCGCCGCGGACAGCCTGCCCGGTGCCAGGCCGTGGCTCGCCGTGATGGCCATTGCGATCGCGCCGCCGGTGGAGGAGTATTTTTTCCGCGGCCTGCTATTCCGCTCGCTGTGCCGCGAGTGGCGGCCGGCCGCTGCCATGCTCGGCAGCGCCGCCTACTTCGCGCTCTATCACCCGCCGGTGTCGTGGTTGCCGGTGTTCGGGCTCGGTGCCGCCAGTGCGTGGCTGTTCCGCCGCTGCGGCAGCCTGTGGCCCTCCATCCTCCTGCACGCCGGCTACAACGCGCTGGTCACGCTGGTCCGGTAAAAGCGGGTTCAATCCTCGTCCTTCGCCCCCTTCACGCGGACCTTGCCGCGGAGCTTGGCCTCGATGAAGGCATCGATCTCGCCATCCATCACGGCCTGGATGTTGCCATTTTCCTCGCCGGTGCGGAGGTCGAGGACCTTCTGGTAGGGCTGGAAAACATAGGAGCGGATCTGGTTTCCCCAAGCGATCTCGCCCTTTTCGCCGTAGGCCTGCTCGGCGGCGGCGGCGCGCTTGTCTTCCTCGATCTGGAGCAGCTTGGCCCTGAGGATCTGGAAGGCGAGTTCCTTGTTGTTGCCCTGCGTCCGAGCGGCGGTCGACTTGATCAGGATGCCGGTGGGCAGGTGGCGCAGCAGTACGCCGGTTTCCACCTTGTTGACGTTCTGGCCGCCCTTGCCGCCGGAACGCATGGTGGTGATCTCGATGTCCTTGTCGGCGATCTCGATCTTGATCTCGTCGTTGATCTCCGGGGTGGCATCGACGGACGCAAACGAGGTGTGCCGCTTGCCCGCCGAGTCGAAGGGCGAGATCCGGACCAGCCGGTGGACGCCGCGCTCGTTTTTCAGGAAACCGTAGGCGTTCTCGCCGGTGATCTTCACGGAAACGGAACGCAGGCCGGCCTCGTCGCCGTCTTCCCAGTCGATCGTCTCGCAGGTGAAGCCCTTCTTTTCCGCCCAGCGGACATACATGCGCTGGAGCATCTGGGCCCAGTCGCAGGCCTCGGTGCCGCCGGCGCCGGCCTGGATGAGAAGGAAGCAGTTGGCGCCGTCGTTCGGCTTGTCGAGCAGGGTGACCAGCTCGAAGGCGGCGATGTCCTTCTCCAGCTGCCCGGCCTGGTCGAAGGCCTCGGCGGCGGACTCGGGGTCATCGAATTCCTTCGCCAGCTCGATCGCGGCCAGCACGTCTTCGAGCCCGCTTTGGAGGCCTTGGAAAGTTTCGACCTTCTTCTTCAGGCCCGCCGCCTTGGTGTTCATCGTGCGGGCGCGGTCGGCGTTGTCCCAGAAATCCGGCGCACCCATCGCCTCCTCGATGGAGGTCAGTTCGCGTTCGAGCTTCGGGACGTCAAAGGTACCTCCCGAGCTCGTCGATGCGCTTGCGAAGCGCCTCGGTATCGAGCGTCGTGAGGTCAACGGTACGGGTTTCTGCCATCGCGGGGCGGAGGAAACGCCATGCCGACCGTGAACGCAAGGGAAGAAGGAGGGGCTCACGCCGGGTTGCCCATCGGGTCCACCCTGCCGTTTGAAATCCGAGCCAGGCAGCGAACCAGGAGGAACGCGGAAAAGGCCGGAATCAGTCCCAGCCCCAGCGCCCGGAGTTCGACAGGCTCACCTTTCATCCACAGCAGTCCTGCAGCAACGATCAGCAACACGCTCGCACAGCCCTGGACCACCCGCCACATCAGCCCCCACCAGTGCCAGACCAGCGGCCGGGTCGAGGATGAGATCTTGAAGAATACCCACACCATCTGAAGAGAAAGCCCGATCACGAGGCCCAACGTCCACAGCTTTCCGACCGCCTCGCCCTCGGTCATCACCCAGGCCGCCGCCCCTATCACCGGCGCACCCAACATCACTTGGAAGCCGTTCGCCAGCACCACCGCCCACGCCAGATGGGGTAGTGAAACGGGCAGCATCGCCGAGTAGATGGCAGCACTCGTTCCCACCCGGGCCGAACACAGCCCGACCCACGCCCCGCCTTGCAGCGGCACGGCCAGCCCGTAGGCGAGGATCGCCAGCACGAGCGCCGCCTCCTCCCACCGCATCACGAAACACCCCACCGCGACCGCCGACCAGGCCGCGCCGACCAGCCATCGCCGCGACCACGACCAGCCCCGTGGCATGGCAAAATCGAGGTGTTTCCGGAGCTCCGGTTTCAACCAACCGCAAAAGCACCGCTCCAGCCGCCCGCGTGCGGCGAAAGCCGACCCGTCCCACTCCCTCAGTGCCGCCTCAAAGGGCGGCTGACCCCTCGATTTCTCCACGAGCCCTTCGGATGGTGCCTCCACTTCCTGCGAGAATTCATCAGGATCATCCAAGGTCGGGATCGAAAACCTACGGCCACTGACCCATAGCGCCCCGGCGATCCCCAATCCCGCGAGCAACCCCGCGCCGGCCGCCCCGGGCCAACCTGCGCCCCCGCCCTCCATCCAGCGGCTCAGGACCGCAGCCGGGCTGTGCTCCATCACCCGCCAAAACCCATCTTTGAGCCAATGTTGCAGACGGTCATTGAAGCCGCCGATGATCACGAACGCCACGCCTCCACCGACTGGAAGCAGGCTGATGACCTTCCAGGGCAGCCACGGCAGGCCGATCACCAACACCACCGCGATCGCCCCCGCCACCAAACCCTGGACAAGCGCTCCGCCAAGCATCTGAGGAAGCTCCGACCCACTCGCCTGAAACCCGTAGATCCACAGCCAGTCCCACACCACCAGCAGGGCCCGCTTGGCCCAACCCGTGACCTGCCACCGGTACAACTCCTGCGAATCGACCGGCATCACCGTCGCCATCAGCATCGTCCACGGATCCCTCAGCGCCTCCTGAAATCCCCCAATCAAGGCGAAGGTGATGCAGCTCGTCCACAGCCACGCGCCATACCGGAGCGCGGACCAGTCGCCATCGATCAGGACCATCAGGCAGGCCCCCGCCGGCACGATCCACGGCCGCAGGCATTGCACCTTCTGATCCGATCGCCAGGGAATCCGCTGCCAGAAATGCCGCGGTTTCCGACGCTTCCGGGTCTGGGATTTCAGGCGCCCGGCCAGCTTGTGATCGAACTGAATCATGGCTGCTCCTTGAAATCGCCGAAACGCTCTTCGAGACTTCCCGGTCCCGTCTCTGGCATGGCTTCGAGGTCCGCCTTGGTCAGGTCCGCCACCAGCTTGCCCCCATCCAACACCAGCATGCGGTCACAGAAACGCGCGGCGATCTCCAGAATCTGGGTCGAATACACGACCGTTCCCCCTGCCTGCACCCGCGCCCTGGCCTCCCGCCGGAAGGCAGCCAGTCCCCGCGGATCCATTCCGGACGCGAAAGGTTCATCCAACAACCACAACTCCGGTGCCACCGCCATCTGCGCGATCAGACCCGCCTTGTAGTGCTGGCCGCGGCTCAGTTGTCCCATCCGCTCCTCCGCCAGTTCCAGCATCCCGAACTCCTCGAGCCACCCGAGCAAACGCGCCTCCACGGCCGCGTCCACCTCCACCTGGTAGGCCCGCACCACCATCGCGATGTGCTCGATCACCTTGTGCTCAGCGTAGGCGAAGGGCTGATCCGGCAACCAGGCAATGCGGCGGCGCAAAGCCAGGTCATCCATGGAAAAGCGCGCGCCGTCGAACCGGACCTGCCCCGCCGTCGGCACCAGCAATCCCGCCAGACACCCCAGCAGCGTGCTTTTGCCCGCGCCGTTCAGGCCGATCAGGCACACCAACCCGCCCCCCAGGCGCAAGTCCAACCCGCTCAGCGCGGGCTTGCGTCCATACGCCTTCACCAGCCCCTCCACCCTGACTTCCATGTCCTCAAACTGGCGCGGAGTCCGGCTTCCGCCAAGCCTTGTTGCCGTCTCGCACCTTGACAAAATTCACATACCCCCCATGGGTATCGGCATGCAACGCGATGCCGAGGCCTCCAAACCGCTTCTGGGCCGGGTGAACCGGATCGTCGGCCAGCTCCAGGGAGTCGGCCGGATGATCGGGGAAAACCGCGAATGCCCGGAGATCCTCCACACCATTTCCGCCGTCCACTCGGCCCTGCGCGGGCTGGAGGCAAAGCTGCTGGAAGACCACGTGAGGCACTGCGTGACCGAGGCCTCCTGCGAACCCAAACACCTCGAGCAGCGCCTTGAGGAACTCATCCAACTCTACCGCCGCCGCCTTTCATGAGCTTTGATCCCTTGCCCGATCCCGACAAGAAACCGTCCACTCCGGGGCTGAACTTGGGCCGCATGCCGAAGCTGCCGGACCTTTCAACGGCCAACTCAGGCTGCTGCTCTGCCGACCCCGCGGCCAGTTCCTGCGGCTGCGCCGGCCCTGCCGAAAAGCCGGCCGCTTCCTGCTGCGGAGGCGGCGGGGAAAGCACCTGCTGCGGAGGCGGCGGTCGCATCGACTGGCTGATGTGGGGCTCGCTGGTGCTGGTCGCTGCCGGCATCGCCGGCCATTTCCTCGGCACCGGACCCGGCTGGTGGCGGACCTTCGCGCATGGCTCGTGGGACATGATGTCGAAGGCCTGGTGGGGCATCCTCGTCGGCATCGCCGCCGTCGGCGTGCTCGGCCAGGTGCCGAAGGAAGTCGTGGCCAAGCTGCTCGGCAAGGGCGGCACGCTCGGCGGCATCGTCCGCGCGACCCTCGCCGGCACCCTGCTCGACCTCTGCAACCACGGCATCCTGATGGTCGGCATGCAGCTCTATCGAAAAGGCGCGTCGCTCGGCCAGACCATCGCCTTCCTCGTCTCCAGCCCGTGGAACTCGCTCTCACTCACGCTGATCCTGATCGGCCTCATCGGCCTGAAATGGACGCTCGCCTTCGTCGCGCTCTCGATGCTCATCGGCATCGTGGCCGGGCGGCTGGCCGATTTTTTCGTGAAACGCGGCGTCCTGCCGGAAAACGAGCACCGCATCGACATGATCGCGGGCTACCGGCTCAAGGACGGCCTGAAGGAAGCGTGGGCGGGCGTCCGGCCCGGCGATGGCAACCTGCGGCGCATCGTGAAAGACGGCCTCGGCGAATCGAAGATGGTCCTGCGCTGGATCTTCTTTGGCATCGCCATGGCCGCGGCGATCCGCGCCTTCGTGCCGACCGATATCTTTTCCCATTACTTCGGCCCCAGTCTGATCGGCCTGCTGCTCACGTTGGTGGCGACCACGATCATCGAAGTCTGCTCGGAGGGTTCCAGCCCGATCGCCGCCGACCTGCTCACCCGGGCCGGTGCTCCGGGCAATGCCTTCACTTTCCTGATGGCGGGGGCGGCCACCGACTACACCGAGATCATGGCGCTGCGCGAAACGACCAAGTCGTGGAAGGCGACCCTCGCCCTCCCGTTCATCACCACCCCGCAGGTGCTGGTGGTGGCGTGGTTGTTGAACCATTTCGGTGCCTGAAGCTCAGGGCATCAGGGCGAAGGCGGCCACGGCACCGCCGTAGCCACCCTTGACGAATTCACGGCCACCCGCACCGGTGCGCAGGACGGTGTAGTCCTCGAGCGTCAGCCAGCCCTCGAGATCGCCGGACCCGGCGACCTGGAAGTAGTTCGAGCCCGGGTTCGCCCGGTTGGCGTTGCCCGGAGCGTCCTCCCCGGGGTAGTAGAAGTTGAGGATGTTGCCGCCATACGTCGAGGGCGTGACCCTGGCGTTGGTGTCATGGATGAAATCCTCGATCGTGGCGTATTCACCCAGGTCGCCATCGTCGCGTGAACTATTGGATCCCTCGTAGATCACGTAGAGGCCACCGGTATCGGCATCGTAGCTGATGCCGTGGAGCTCGCCGGCATGGTAGGACCCGGCACCCACCGTGGTCGGGGCATCCCCCGCCAGCCAGGCCTCGAAGGTCGGCCAGCGATCGACGTCGCCGCTACTGGAAACGCCGTAGATGCCGTCACCCGGGACCTGGGTGAAGCCCTGATATCCGCCATAGGCCGCCACCGTGCCGGCCAGCACGCCGCCGGCGAGGTTGTTGGCCGAGACCGGCGTGTCGCCCGCGCCGATGCCGGTGAACCCGCGGATCTCCCCGGTGGAAGATACGAAGTAGACCGGCGCGGCATCGATTTCCGCGAACGCAGCCACGGCCCCGGAGAAGCCCCCCTGCGCGAACTGCCGCCCGCCGGCACCGGCGTTGGTGACATAGTCGGGCAGGGTCAGCCAGCCCTCCAGATCGCCGCCGCCGGAAACCTGGAAGTAGTTCGAGCCCGCGTTGGCGGTGTTCGCGTTGCCTGGCGCGTCCTCGCCCGGATAGAAGAAATTCAGCGTGTTGCCGCCGTAGTTCGCCCCGGTCACGAAGGCGTTGGTGCCGGCGAGGAAGTCGGCCAGCGTCGGATACTCGGCGAGGTCGCCGCCACCGGCGTCGATGATCGCATAGATGCCGCCGGTGGCGCCGTCGTAGCTGATGCCGTGAAACTCGCCCGTTGCGTAGACGCCGGTCGCGGCGACCTCCGGTGTGGCACCATCGATCCAGTCCTGGCGGCTCGCCCAGTGGTGGACGTCGCCATTTCCGGCCACGCCGTAGACCCCGCGCGCGGGGACCTCGGTGAATCCCTGATAACCGCCGTAGGCCGGCACCGTGTTGGCCAGCGTGCCGGTGCCGAGGCTGTGGCCCAGCGTCGGCAGCTCGCCGCCGCTGATGCCGGTGAAGACGCGGATCTCGCCCGCCGCGCTGACGAAGTAAACCGGCGTGCCCGGGATGATCTCGATCTCCGGCTGGGTGGTGCGGAAGAAGGCCTTTTCGTCATAGCCCGCGGGGAGCGGAAAATCGAGCCAGCGCAGCGTGCCGCGGGTGATCTCGGTGTCCTGCACGTCGTGCCCGGCCTCGACCCACTGCTGCAGGTCTTCGGAAACCAGCGGCACCTGCCAGTCGCCCGGCCGGGTGTCCCAGTAGAGCCGCACCGATTTGCCGCCGCTTTGCTCGTCGTTCACCTCGGAGACCACCGTCTGCGGGCGCTCGAAGTTCCCGAGCACGTGCTCTTGGTACCACGTTTCCAGTAGATCGGACATGGCCGCGATGGTGCCGGCGTGCGCGGCGTCGTTGATCAGGTTGGTGGTCTCGTTGCGGTCGACGGAAAGGTCGTAGAACTGGGCGTTCGAGCCATCGGGATTGCGCAGCAGCTTGAAGTCGCCATCGCGCACCGCGAGCTTCGGGCTGGCGGGCGAGTCGTTGGAAACGGTGCCGAATTCCCAGAACAACGGCCGGCTGCGCGGGCGGGTGGCTCCGGTGAACACGTCGGCCATGTTTTCGCCCGCCAGCGGCGACTTGGGCACCGGCAGGCCGGCGAGCGAGCAGTAGGTGGGCAGCAGGTCGAAGGTCGAGACGGCGGTGGTCGAGTTCACCACGCCGGCGGGCACGGTGCCCGGCATGCGGATGAAGAAGGGCTCGCGGATGCCGCCCTCGAACAGGTTGCCCTTGCCGCCGCGCAGGCCGCCGTTGCGGTTGAGGATCGCGTTGATGTTGTCATCCGGCGCGCCGTTGTCGCCGATCACCACCACCAGCGTGTTGTTTCCCACGCCGAGGGCATCGATCCCGTCCACCAGCCGGCCGATCTGGGCGTCGAGGTTGTGCAGTTCGCCGAGGAAGGTCTTGGCGTTGGTGTTGGTGGAGATGTGGTCGAAGTCGTTCTCCTGCCCCGGCGGCACGTTGTAGGGCGAGTGCGTGTCATTGAAGGGCACGTGCACATAGAACGGCTGGTCGGCGTTGACCGCCTCGGTGATGAAATCCAGCGCGTGGTCGACATCGGTCCCCGCCGCCTCGTACCAGTAGACATACTCGTAGGTGCCCGCCGAGGCATCCTCGTTGGCCGAGGAGAGGCCGTCCTTGGTGCCGTTGTTGTTGAGATAAAGCAGGCGGTCGCCGTTGCCCTCGAAGGCGACCAGCGAACGGTCGAAGCCATAAGCCCCCGGCACCGGCGCGTCGTTGACGTCACGGCCGTTGCCCATGTGCCACTTGCCGAACTGGCCGGTGGCGTAGCCGGCCTGGTGGAACATCCGCGCGGTGGTCACGCAGTCCGGCTGCAGCCAGTTGTTCATGTTGCGGCTGGCATTGTGCGCGCGGTTGTCGAGGAAACTGTAGATCGCATGTCGCGCCGGCTCGGTGCCGGTCAGCACACCCACCCGCGAGGGCGAGCAGATCGGCGAGGTCACGTAGCCGTTGGTGAAACGAATGCCCTCCGAGGCCAGGCGGTCCATGTTCGGCGTGATCGGATTTCCCTGCTTGTCCTGAACCGGGCTGCCATAACAGGACATGTCGCCCCAGCCGATGTCATCGATGAAGATGAACAGGATGTTGGGCGCGCCGAGGGCGGTGCCGAGGGACAGGAGCAGGCCGAGCAGGGCCAGGCGGACGGGGTGAAGCATGGGTTTCATCAAGGATTGCGAAAAAAGGGGGAGCCTTCCCGGCGGAAAGGCTCCCCGAGTGGCGACACAAGCATGGGTTTCAGCGGAAAGCCCGTGGGCTCAAGCCCGCCGGCGGCGCAGCAGGCCGAGCAACCCGACGCCACCCAGAAGGGCGACCGAGGGCTCCGGCACGGCGAAGGTTTCAAAAGTCAGGCCGTCGATCCGGAAGCCGCCGATGTCCCCGGAAATGATGGAAGCCACGTCTCCGGCATCGCCCCCGACACGGAAAATATCCAGCCCGCTCACGTCAAAGGTCCCGGCGCTCAGGCTTTCGGCGAGCGGGTCGAAGGTCACCGACTGGCGGGTCATCAGGTTCACGATTGTGAACGACTCGCCCGCGGTGTCGGTGCCGGGGCGGCCGACGTTTTGCACACTGATCCCGGTCAGACGAATCCCGATGGACGGGCTGATGCCGGTGATTTCATCGAAGGTGATCCGGATCCCCTCGTGCTGGGTGGCATTGCCGCCGATGCCACCGCTGTTCGGTCCGCCGGCTACGCCGACGAATCCGGCCCCGTCGACGTTGAAGTTGGCGTCGGTCAGCTCATCGCCCAAAGTCGCCGGCGCCAGGCTGACGTCGGCCATGGCATCGAAGGAAATGCCCACCGAGCCGCCGAAGGCTCCCGCGAGAACCGTAGAGCCCGGAGCCGTGAAAAACGGGCTACCGGTCGAGGACACCCCGGCGCCGTCGAAAAAGACGTTCATGTCGAGGTTCGAGCCACCGTAGCCACCGAGGGCGCCGGTCGTTTGAATGGTCACGGCGCCGTGCACCATGGTGGCACCCGCCAGCACGAGGAGCGCCGTCAGGGCGGGGAGGGAGGTAGGTTTGTTCATCGTTTTCAGGTTTTGGGATTTTGGGGTCAGGCACCCTTTGCCGCGGTCCGCGGAGGGGGCGCTTCGGGAGGTGCATTCCCACCTTTCAGAAAACGTTCGGGAAAAACGCGTCCCGCCGGGTTCATTCTGCACCGCCACCGGCCCGCCGGAGTGCAGATGTCCGCCCGCCGATCGGGGCTCGCCCCCGCTGCTGGCTGCTTTGGCCTTGGCACGCCCCATGCGCCGGATCGAAAGCATGACCACGCCTGTTCCACTGACGCCCGCCGAGCTCGAAGTCCTCGTCGCCGCCCTCGACAGCCCCGGGGCTCACCTGGCCGGCAACGAATACCTGGTGGAGACCCTCAGCGGAAAACTCCGCGATGCGATGGGGGTGATCGAAACCAGCACGACCGGCGATCCCTCCTCCGGGCTGCTCCCCGGCAGCCCTCCCCTCGTCGGACGAACGGTCCCGCCAACGACCGACTCGTGAGCCGGCACCGCTGCCGCCCGCTTGGCCTGTGTCCCAAAAAGTAGGGACATGACAACGTTGTCAGAAACCCGCACTCTGCGTGCATCCGAAGGGGATCCCTTGGAACAAGTTTCATGACACTATAAGGGCCGCGCGAGTGCGCGGCCCTTCTTTTTTCGGCGTGAAACCCCTCAGCCTTCTTGGTTCGCGGTCAAGGGCGTCGCCGCCGAGGGTGCGGTTTTTCGCCAGACCCGACGTCCGAGCGCGATCGCGACCAGGGTCAGGCCCGCCGTGATCCCGTACCACACACCCTTCGCTCCCAAGCCGCATGGGAAACTCAACACCCAGCCCAGCGGGATCGATACCACCCAATAGGCCCCGAAGGCGATCCAGGCCGGTGCTTTCACATCATCCAGCCCCCGCAACGCGCCGGCGGAAAGGATCTGCATGGCATCGCTGAACTGGAATGCCGCCGCCACCACCAGCAGCCCGGCGGCCACCGACAAGGCCTCCGGCTCCTCGATGAACCACCCGGCGATTGGGCGGTGGAAAACCAGGAAGGCCGTCGCGCTGAAGACGGTGAACACCAGCCCGAGCGCCCAGCCGCTGGCCAGGATCGGCCGCATCCGCTCCGGCTCTTTGGCGCCCCACGCCTCGCCGATCCGCACGGTCAGCGCCATCGAAAGCCCCAGCGGCACCATGAAAACCGTCGCCGCACAGGAAATCGCCACCTGGTGGGAAGCCAGCGCAGCGCCCCCGAGCGTGCCAATCATCAGCGTGGCGAACACGAACGCGCTCACCTCCGCCAGCAGCTGCATGCTGGCGGGGAAACCGACCCGCAACAGGTCCCTCAGCGCCTTCATTTCCGGCCGCCGGAACCACCGGTAGGACACCCAGTCCCGCAGCTCCGGCGACCGCAGGCACCACACGATCATGCCGATGAAGGTCGCAGTCCGCGCCACCAATGTGGCCAGCCCCGCGCCCTCCAGCCCGAGCGCCGGCATCCCGAGATGGCCGAAGATGAAGACGGCATTGAGCAGCACGTTCAGCAGCACGCCGCCCAGGGTGATCCAAAACATCGGCCACGGCCGGTTCATCGCATCGGCATGGTTTTTCACCGCCATCGAGGCCATCGCCGGGACCATCGACGCCGCCACCAGCAGGAAATAGCGCGGCACGGCGGCGATCACCTCCGGCGGCTGCCGGAAGATGCCGAGAAAGGGCAGCATGGCCGTGGCCAGAAGCAGGGTCAGCAGGCCGAGCCCGATCGTGATCTGCAGCCCATGCCGCAGCGCCGCCCGGGCCGCTTCCGGGTCCTTCGCGCCGCGAGCCTGCGAGACCCGGATGGAAACCGCCATCGACATCCCGATCCCGAACATCATCGGCAGGTAGATCAGCGTGTTGGCAAAGGACGAGGCCGCCAGCGGCGTCACCCCCACCCAGCCGATCATCAGCGTGTCCGCCACCCCCATCAGCATCTGGCTGAGCTGCCCCACGATCAACGGCAACGCCAGCCGCAGCGTGGCCCGCGCCTCGCCTGCGAGGCGGAGCGAGGAAGTGCATGCGGGGAGATCGGCGGAACTCATGGCGGGAGGGCACAAAAAGCCCGCCTGGCCGGGCCAAGCGGGCGGGAAAAGGCAGTGATTCGACGCCCCTGAGCTATCGCCGCTCCACGAAACGGTCAACTCCGACAGGCGCGGCGCGCCTGCGGCCGCCGATTCGATCCCGCCCTGCACGGTGAGAAGTCGGGACGACCTGCGCAGCCAAATTGACTCAAGCTTCCCAGCCCGCCCCGACTCACGCAAAGTTAACTCAAGCTCCCGAGCCCGCCCCCACTTCGAGGAAACGGCCACCTTCCCCCTCGGTGGCCACAGGCACGCCGCTCCGATGCCAAGGCCCGCTGGGGAGCGCGACGAAGGGACCGAAGTCGTTGGCATCGATCGCCAGCAACCCGCCGAGACAGAGGAGATTCCGCATTGACACTTTGGGTCGAACTTTTCATGTCGCTCCTGCGACTGCGTCGCAACAACGACTTCAACCATGAATGCCTCCACCCATCCCTTCTCCGTCGGGGCCGGTTTTGCCGGCCGCCTTCACTGCCGGCGCTGGCTCGTCGCTCTGGCCGGCCTCACCGCCTGCCTGACGACGCTTCATGCCCAGGACGCCGAAGTTTCTGAAGGGGTCGAGGAGGAGCTGGATGCCTTGGTGATCACGGCCAGTGCCGATGCCAGCGCGGCGGGCCTCGCCGAGGCCTACGCCGGCGGCCAGGTCGCCCGCGGCGGACGGGTCGGGATCCTTGGCGCGCTCGACTACATGGAGACGCCCTTCGTTTCCACCAACTACACCGAGGAGCTGATCGCCAACCAACAGGCGCAGAGCGTGGGCGACGTGCTGCTCAACGATCCCGCCGTCCGGGTGGCTCGCGGTTTCGGGAATTTCCAGCAGACCTACCTCGTCCGCGGCCTGCCGGTCTATTCGGACGACATGACCTACAACGGCCTCTACGGTCTATTGCCGCGCCAGTATCTCGCCGCCGAACTGGTCGAGCGGGTGGAAGTTTTCCGCGGCGCCAATGCCTTCCTCAACGGGGCGGCACCCGGCGGCAGCAGCCTCGGCGGCACCGTCAACGTGCTGCCGAAGCGGGCCGGAAACGACCCGCTCTACGAGCTGACCACCGGCATCCAGAGCGGCGGCCAACTTTACGGAGCGGTCGATCTCGCCCAACGTTTTCACGACGACCAACTCGGCGTGCGGCTCAACGGGCTGCTGCGCGATGGCGACACCGCGGTCGATGGCGAGTCGGTCGGCCTCGGCCTGATCGCGCTGGGGCTCGACTGGCGCGGCGACCGCTTCCGCCTGTCCGCCGACCTCGGCTATCAGAACCTCGAACGCGACGCCACCCAGCCGAGCATCACTTTCGCCCCCGGCGTGCCGATCCTGCCGGCGCCCGATGCCTCGCGCAGCATCGCCCAGCCGTGGACCTTCTCGAATGAGAGCGACTTCTTCGGCGTGCTCCGCGGCGAATATGATCTCAACGACTGCTGGACCCTGTGGGCCGCGGTCGGCGGGCGCGAGGGCGACGAGGACAACTCCTTCGCCAACCCGACCGTCACCGCCGCCAACGGCACCACCAGCGCCTACCGCTTCGACAACGTCCGCGAGGACTCGATCGTCACCGGGGAGATCGGCCTGCGGGGCGATGTCCATACGGGCCCGATCCGCCACCGCCCGAGCTTCTCGGCCACTGCCTACGAACTCGAATCGAAGAATGCCTACGCCTTCTCGAACTTCGCCGGCTTCGCCAACAACCTGTATTTCCCGACGCCCGTTGCGCCGCCCGCCCCGACCGCGTTTGTCGGCGGAAACCTCGGCTCGCCCCTGATGACCGAGCGCACCCGCACCTCGAGCTTCGCCGCGGCGGACATGATCTCGATGTTCGACGACCGCCTGGTCGTCATCGGCGGCCTTCGTTACCAGAACCTCGAAGTCCACAGCTTCGACTACAACACCGGCGCGCTCACCTCCGGCTACACCGCCAGCGAGTGGACCCCGGTCGGCGGCATCCTCTACCAGATCACCCCGCAGTTCGCGACCTACGTGAACTACATCGAGGGCCTCACCAAGGGCGACATCGCCCCGGCCACCTCCGGCGGCGTCCCCATCGTCAATGCCGGTCAGGCGCTCGACCCCTACGTCACCGAACAGATCGAGGCCGGCGTGAAGTTCGACTTCGACTGCTTCGGCGGCTCGCTCGGCGTGTTTCAAAGTGAAAAACCGATCGCCGGCGTCAACCCGGCGGGCGTTTTCGAGGAAATCCGCGACCAGCGCTACCGCGGCCTGGAGCTCACGCTCTTCGGCGAGCCGACCGAGGGCGTCCGCCTGCTCGGCGGCGTCAGCCTGCTCGATACCGAAAAGTTCGGCACCGACCAGATCGGCTCGCCCACTTTCCAAGGCAACCTCAGCGGCGAGTGGGACCTGCCGTTCCTTCCCGGCGTCACACTCGATGGCCGCATCATCCACACCAGCTCGCAGTACGCGGATGCCGCCAACACCCAGAAAGTGCCTTCCTGGACCCGCCTCGACCTCGGCGCGCGCTACACCACCGAACTCGACAGCGGCCAGGTGCTCACCTTCCGCGCGCGGGTCGAAAACGTGACCGACAACGACTACTGGGCCTCCGCCGGCGGTTTCCCCGGTGCCGGCTACCTGACCGTCGGCGCGCCGCGCACGCTGATGTTCTCGGCGACCTGCCAGTTCTGATTTTCCCGTGCGCAAACTCTTCTGGCGACTGCATTCCGTGGCCGGGCTCCTCGCAGGGCTCGGCCTGCTCGTCATCGGCCTCAGCGGCAGCCTGCTGGTGTTTCACGAGGAAATCGACGGCCTGCTGCGCCCGGCGGAGACCCGCGTCGAACCCACCCCGGAAGGCCGACGTTCGCTCAACGAACTGGTCGCCGCCGTCGAGGCCGAGTTGCCCGACCACGCCGTCACCGGCTGGCATTTCCACCGCGATGACCCCCGTGCCGCCGATGGCGCCTACGTCATGCCCTTCGGCACCCGCGAGTGGCGCTACATCACCCTCGATCCCTACCGCGCCCAAGTCCTCAGCAGCCCGCAGCTTGAGAACACCACCTTCAAGGGCTGGCTGCTCGACCTCCACACGGCCTTCTTCCTCGAGCACGTCGGCCTCGCCATCACCGGGCTGCTCGGCGTCGCGCTGTGCTTCCTCGGCCTCTCCGGGCTCTACCTCTACCGCCGTTTCTGGAAGTCGCTTTTCCGCCTGCGGCTGAAATCCAGCTTCCGCATGCTCAGCGGCGACTTCCACCGCCTCGTCGGCGTCTGGTCGGTGCCCTTCAACCTGCTCCTCGGCTTCACCGGCGCGTGGTGGAATCTCTCGCACGTCATCGAGGGCCTCACCCACCCGCACGAGGAAGCCGCCGACGAGGTGCTGTTTCACGAAAAACTCTTCGCCGCCGGGTTCGACGTCGCCTCCCTTCCCGACCGCGCCGCCGGCGCGCTTCCCGGCTTCGAAACGAACTACATCTCTTTCCCCTGGGCCCCCGGCGGCCCCTTCACCCTGTGGGGTCGGGCCGAGGACGCCGCCTTTTTCCGCAGCCCCTACGGCTCGCAGGTCGCCTTCGACTCCCAAACCGGCGGTTTGATCTCCGTCCACGACCTCACCACCGACGGCCTCGGCGCCCAGATCCTCGACGCCTTCGAGCCGCTTCATTTCGGAAACTTCGGCGGCCCCGTGTCGAAGACCCTGTGGGCCGCCGCCGGCCTCGCCCCCGCTCTCCTTTGCCTCAGCGGCATGAGCATCTGGTGGCAGCGGCGGCGGAAAAAGTGAGGGGTCGATCGGCAGGATGTCGTCTCCGGGGAGCTTGCGAATCCCGCGGTCAGTCCTCCGGAGGCGTCCATTCGCAGACGTAGCCGTCGGCGACGATGTTGGCGCAGTCGTTCCACTTTCCTCCGAGGTGCATGGTCAGGTAGTCCTCCTCGCCGTCGGGGCCGAGGTTGCCGGGCTCATCCTTGTCCCAGTTCTCGTAGCGCATGCGGGTGCGATCGAGCCACACCCACCGGCCTTCCCTGCGCTCATCGGTGGCGCCGAGCCACCAGCCGTCGTTGTTGCCGGGCTGGCGCAGGCTGTTGATGAGGGCCTGGATTTCCGCGCTGCGGATGATCGCCAGGCGACCGCCGAGCTTCTCGCACTTTTCCTTCGCCTCGGTCCATTTGCACTTCTCGCGGTAGGCCCGATAGAAAACGCCGTTCAGGGATTTGGCATCTTCGGGGATCTGCCCACCCGAGGCCGGCGTTTCGGAGCAAACCTGCTTGGCGAGATCGTAGAACCATTTCGGGTTTTCGAGCACTTCGGGAGAGTTGGATTCCAGCTCCTTGATCCGTGCCGCCATCGTCCTGTGTTCGGCCGAATTGCGGTTCAGGAGGATGGGGAAATCCTCGAACGCCCGCTTGCGCCACGTCGTGATCGCCTCGAGATCGCTGGTGGGCGCGGCCTCCGCCGGCGGCTCGGTTTCGAGCGCGTCGAGCCGTTCCTTGGCCGCGCTGGCTTTCTCGATTTCGCCCGCCTTGGTGAGACGGACGACCAACGCCCGCAGGCGCTCCGCGTAAGCGGCGTTCACCTTGGCAACCGCGGCATCGGTCTCGGCCACCACCTTCTCGAGCGTACTGGTGTAGATTTTCTGAATCCGCGCCACCTCCGGATCCTCGCTGGGCGTCATCGTCTCGTTGCCGCGAAGCTGATCCAGCGCCGTTCGCGCGGCGAGCACGCCTTCCAAGTCGCCTTCCTGCTGCGCAGCGTCCCGATATTTCTCCAAATGGCTGGCGCAGGATTCGACAAGATCCGCGACGGGCTTGCGGGCGGCGGTCACCTCGGCCGAATGGGTCACTTCCCACTTCTGGAGATCCTCCGTTTCCTCGCCATGGATGATCCCGGAAGCCATCGCGGCGATCAGAAAACCCGTTGCCCAGCACCCGCGGCGGCGCGCCTGGATCGCTCGGCGGGGAAACGAAAGGAAGCTTTCCATCATCCCGATCCCCTACCTCGCTCCAAGGCGTGAAACAAGGCAGAAGCCGGTCGCAAGGCGAACCGCCGGAAGGAAGACCCGGAGAAGACCCCGGGTCGAAGCCTCCCGCCCTCTGAACCCGACCCTGCTCTGGATCGAATCCCCAGGAGTGCTAGGGTCCCGGCGCGATGTTCGGCCGACTTCTGATGTTTTTCATCACCATCCCGGTGATCGAGCTGTTTCTGTTCCTGACCGTCGGCGAGTGGATCGGGCTGCCGGCGACGCTGGCGATCGTGCTCCTGACGGGCTTTCTCGGCGCCTACCTGACCAAGAGCCAGGGCCTGCGGGTGCTCAACCGGTACCGCCAGTCGCTTTCGGCGGGCCGGCTGCCCCATCAGGAGGTGATGGAGGGCCTGCTGATCCTGGTCGCCGGGGCCATGCTGCTGACGCCGGGTTTCCTGACCGACACCCTGGGTTTCCTGCTGCTCACCCCGCCGGTGCGCGCGGCGGTGGTGCACCGGCTGAAGGACTCGCTGAAAGGCCGGGTGCAACTGGTGGTGCCCGGGATGGCAGCCTCGCCACCCGCCCAAGGACCGGCCGCTCCGCGCTCCGTTTCGGACGGAAAAGTGATCGATGTCGAGGTCGTGGAGGACTGATCGACCCAAACCCGACGGAAAGTTGAATATAATTACTTGCTTCTATAGTCATATTAAGGCTGATTGAGCGGGCAGGCTTCTGCCGACCCGTGCCGATCCGTTTTTCCATCCTCCTCAAACTGCTGCCGATGCTGGCGCTCGGCGGTTTTTCCGCCTCGGCGGAGGTGCTTTCGCTGGCCGATGCGGTGAACGAGGCCGTGCGCTCGAATCCCGATGCGGCGTTGGCGCAGAGCCGGATCGCCGAGGCGCGGGCGACCTTGGCCCAGGCCGAATCGGCCTTCCTGCCGCGGGTCAGCGTGGAGGCGTCCTATGCGCTGACGAACAACCCCGTTTCAGTCTTCGGCTCGGTGCTCAACCAGCAGGCCTACTCGCCCTCGCTGAACTTCAACGACGTGCCGGACACGGACAACTTCAACCTCCGCGGGACCGTGGCCTACCCGCTCTACGCCGGCGGCAGCCGCACGGCCGCGCGTGACGGGGCCGACGCCATGCTCGAAGCCGCCCGCCACGGCCAGGCCGCGGTGCACCAGCAGCTCGCCGCCGAGGCCGCGGCCGCCTACCTGGCGGTGTGGCGCGCGCGGTCGCTGGTCGAGGCCGCCGAGGCGGCGGTGCGGGCCTACGAGGAGCACCTCGGCGTGATCGGCGAGCGGGAAAAGGAGGGCACCTCGCTGCGCACCGACCTGCTCGACATGCAGGTGCGCCTGGCCTACGCGCGGGAGGACCTGGCGCGGGCCCGCAACGGCCACGAACTCGCCCGCCACGCCCTGCGCAACCTGCTCGGCCGCGAAACCGGCGAGGTCGAGATCGCCGGCGGTACTCCCGGCATTCCGGCTCCGGGCGAGGTTTCCCCGCAACGCGCCGAGCTGCGCGCCGCCGCCGCCACCGAAAAGGCCGCCGAGGCCGCGATCCGCGAGATCAAGGCCGGCAAGAAGCCGCGCGTCGACCTCTTCGGCAGCGTCGAGGAAAACTACGGCACCCGCCACGACAGCGGCGCCGCCAACTACACCGTGGGCGTGCGCCTCAAGTGGGACCTGTGGGACGGCGGCGAAAAGCAGAGCCGCGCCGCGGCCGCGATCGCCCGCGCCGAGGCCGCCCGCCAGCGCAGCCGCATGCTGCGCCTTTCGATCGACCTCGAAATCAAGCAGGCGCGCCTCGGCCTCAAGGAAGCCAACGAGCGCCTCGCCGTCTCCTCGCAGGCCGTCGGCCAGGCCGAGGAGAGCGTCAAGCTCGTCACCCGCCGCTACGCCGAGGGCCTGGCGCTCGCCACCCAGCTGATCGACGCCGAAACCGCCCTCACCGTCGCCCGCGTCCACCGCAGCGAGGCCGAGGTCGACCGCCTGCGCGCGATCGTGATGCTGCGCAAGGCGCTCGGCCTGCCCGTCCTCTGAAACCCGCCCGGACTGCCTCCATGAAACCATCGCCCCTCCTCGCCGCCGCGCTTTCGCTGGGCCTGCTGGCCGCCTGCGGGAAACGCGGACCCGAAGCCGCGGAGCCCGAGCCGCTTCCGACCACCACCGTGCAGGTGCAGCCGGTGAAATCCCGGCCGCACGCCATTTCCGAAGACATCGTCGGCACCGTGCGGTCGAAACACCAGGCCACCGTCGAGGCGAAGGTCAGCGGCCGCATCGAACGCTACCTCGTGGCCACCGGCCAGGCGGTGAAAAGCGGCGACCTGATCGCCGAGATCGATGCCAGCGAGATCGGCGCCAAGGTCGAGGCCGCCCGCGCGACCTCCGAGCAGGCCAGCCGCGAGCTCGACCGCTACCAGCGCCTGCTCAAGTCCCACGCCGTGACGCGGCAGGATTATGAAAACATCGACGCCCGCGAGCGCGTGGCCCGCGCCGGCCTGGCCGAGGCGGAAACGATGCTCGGCCACGCCCGCGTGACCGCGCCCTTCGACGGCGTGGTCACCGCCAAGCTGGCCGAGGTGGGCGACCTCGCCATGCCCGGCAAGCCGCTGGCCCGGATCGAGGCGCCGGAGGCCCTGCGCTTCGAGGCCGACCTGCCCGAGGCCCTGCTCGGCAAGGTAAGCCTCGACGATACCCTGAGGGTCACCTTTTCCGGAACCGACCCGATCGCCGCCAAAGTCTCCGAGGTGGCGCCGGTGGCCGACTCGGTTTCCCGCACTTTCCGCATCAAGCTCGACCTGCCGGCGGACGCCGCGCTGCGCGCCGGCATGTTCGGGCGCGTGGCCGTGCCCGTCGCCGAGTCCGACGCGCTCGCCATCCCCGCCACCGCCATCCTGCAGCGCGGCCAGATGGAGTGCGCGTTCGTGATCGCCGACGGCCACGCCTGGCTGCGCCTCGTGAAGACCGGCCAGCCGCTCGGCGAGGACGTGGAAATCCTTTCCGGACTGGAAGCAGGCGAGACCATCGCCATCGATCCCGGCTCGCGGATGATCGACGGCCAGCCAGTGGAGGTGGCACCATGAACGACCGAGGCCATCCAGGCCCCGGCATCGCCGGGCGCATCGCGGCGACCTTCATCGACTCGAAGCTCACGCCGCTGGTCATCGTCGCCTCGATCCTGCTCGGCATTGCCGCCGTGCTGCTGCTGCCGCGCGAGGAGGAGCCGCAGATCAAGGTGCCGATGATCGACGTGATGGTCGCCATGCCCGGCTCCAATGCCAAGGAAGTCGAGGAGCGCGTGACCCGCCCGATGGAGCGCCTGATCTGGGAAATCCCGGGCGTCGAATACGTTTACTCCACCTCCCGCGACAGCGAGTCGCTGGTGATCGTGCGCTACAAGGTCGGCGAGGATCCCGATGCCAGCCTGGTCAAGCTGACCGAGAAGCTGCGCTCGTATTTCGACCGCATCCCGATGGGTGCCAGCATGCCGCTGGTGAAGCCGCGATCGATCGACGACGTGCCGATCCTGGCGCTCACCTTCCACAGCGACCGCTACGATCACCTGATGCTGCGCCGCATCGCCGCCCAGGTGGAGGAGGAGGTGAAAGCCGTGAGTCAGGTGGCGGAAACCGACCTGATCGGTGGATCGCACCGCCAGGTGCGCGTGCTGGTGGATCCGGTGAAACTCGCCGCCCGCCACCTCACCCTCGATGCCCTGGTGCCCATGCTCCGGCAGGCCAACCGCCAGTTCAGCGCCGGCAGCCTGACCAGCGATGGCGATGAGATCCTGATCGAAACCGGCGCCTTCCTGACCAGCGCCGACGAAGTCGGCAAGGTCGTCGCCGGCGTGTTCGACGGCCGCCCCGTCTATCTGCGCGAGGTCGCCGAGATCCGCGACGGCGGCGAGGAACCCTCGCAGTATGTGCTTTTCGGAAACGGCCCGGCCGGGGGCGGTGCGGGCCCGATGGAGCCCGCCGTCACGCTTACCGTCGCCAAGCGCCCCGGCGCCAACGCCATCGCCGTGGCCACCGATGTCCTGAAAAAGGTCGATTCGCTCAAGGGGCGGATCATCCCCGGCGATGTCGACGTTTCCATCACCCGCCACTATGGCGAGAACGCGGCGGAGAAGTCGAACGAGCTGCTGCTCCACATGGGCATCGCCGTGGTCAGCGTGGCGCTGCTCATCTGGCTGTCGCTCGGCTGGCGGGAGTCGGGCATCGTCGGCATCGCCATCCCGGCCACCCTGGCGCTGACCCTGCTGGTATTTTACCTGCACGGCTTCACGCTGAACCGCATCACGCTCTTCGCGCTGATCTTTTCCATCGGCATCCTGGTCGATGACGCCATCGTCGTGGTGGAAAACATCGTCCGCCATTTCCACCTGCCGGAAAGCAAGGGCCGTCCGTGGTCGAAGATCGCCGTGGAGGCCGTGGGCGAGGTCGGCAACCCGACCATCCTCGCCACCTTCGCGGTGATCGCCGCGGTGCTGCCGATGGCCTTCGTCGGCGGCCTGATGGGCCCCTACATGCGGCCGATCCCGATCGGTGCCAGCGCGGCGATGTTCTGGTCGCTGCTGATCGCCTTCATCGTCACGCCCTGGGCTTCGATCCGCATCCTGAAGCTCGGCAAGAAATACTCGCAGCTCACCGCGCCGGGTGCCGCCGGGGAAACCGCGGGTCACGCGGGCCACGACCATCCCGAGGATTTCTTCACGCGCCTTTACCGCAGCGTCATGGGTCCGCTCATCCACCACGCCGCCTGGCGCTGGGGGTTTCTGGTCGGCATCGTGGTCCTGCTTTTGGCCGCCATGGCCACGGTGGGGATCGGCTGGGTGAAGGTGAAAATGCTGCCCTTCGACAACAAGAGCGAGTTCCAGGTGATCCTCAACATGCCCGAGGGCAGCCCGCTGGAGGAAACCGCGCGCGTCGGCCGGGAAATGGTCCGCGAGATCCGCAAGGAACCGGAGGTCGCCAACTGCCAGCTCTACGCCGGCACCGCCAGCCCGTTCAACTTCAACGGCCTGGTCCGCCACTACTTCATGCGCCGCGGCCCGCACGTCGCCGACATCCAGGTCAACCTCGCCGGCAAGCACGAGCGCGACGCCCAGAGCCACGACATCGCCAAGCGCATCCGCCCGGCCCTCGAGGCGATCGCGGCACGCTTCGGCGCCCGCGTGGCCGTGGCCGAAGTGCCGCCCGGCCCGCCGGTGCTGCAGACCCTCGTCGCGGAAATCTACGGCCCGTCCGATGCCGACCGGCTCCGGCTCGCCACCGAAGTGAAGCGGATTTTCCACGAAACGCCCGGCGTCGTGGACGTCGATTGGTATGTCGAAGCCGACCAGCGCAAGGCCCGCTTCGTCATCGATAAGGAAAAGGCCGCCCTGCACGGGATCAGCGCCGCCTCGCTGTCCGAGACGCTCAAGATCGCCGTCGGCGGCGAGGAGGTGGACCTGCTCCACCAGCCGGAGGAAAAGGAGGACGTGCCGATCCGCCTTGAGCTGCCGCGCTCCGCGAAAACCCATCCCCGGGAGCTGCTCGGCCTGCGCGTCGGCAAGGGCGTGCCGCTCGGCGAGCTGGCGCACATCGAGGAGGTCCCGGTCGGGAAAAGCCGCTACCGCAAGAACCTCGTGCCGGTCACCTATGTCATCGGCGACGTCGCCGGCGTGGTCGAGAGCCCGGTTTATGCGATCTTCGAGATGAATGAAAAGCTGCGCCAGCTCGATACCACGCGGTTCGGCGGCAGCGGCGGGGAGCTGAAGATCTACAACGCCAGCCAACCCTTCACGACGACCGATCCCTCGCTCAAGTGGGACGGGGAGTGGCACATCACCATCGAGGTTTTCCGCGACCTCGGCGCGGCCTTCGCCGCGTGCCTGGTGCTGATCTACGTGCTGATGGTCGGCTGGTTCCGCAGCTTCCTCACGCCCTTGATCGTGATGGTTGCCATCCCGTTCTCGCTGGTCGGCATCCTGCCCGCCCACGGCCTGCTCGGTGCGTTCTTCACCGCCACCTCGATGATCGGCTTCATGGCCGGCGGCGGCATCGTGGTGCGGAACTCGATCATCCTCGTCGACTTCATCGAGCTGCGCATCCGCGAAGGCATGCCGCTCGCGGAGGCGGTCATCGACGCCGGTGCGGTGCGTTTCCGCCCCATGCTGCTCACCGCGCTGGCGGTGGTGGTGGGGGCCGCGGTGATCCTGGCGGACCCGATTTTCCAGGGACTGGCGATCGCCTTGATGGCGGGGGAAATCGCCAGCCTGCTGATCAGCCGCATGGCCGTCCCGGTCCTATACTACATGGCCAACCGGCGTCGCCACCCGCTGGGCACGACCTCATGAAACGCCCGCCGGTGTCAGCGATCGCGCATCAGCCCGGCTGCCACGACCGGTTGGCCGCCACGAAACGGTAGCCGGCCTCGGCCACCGCCCGGAACACCCGCGAGCGACGATAGCAGGCCAGCAGCCACCCCGCCCGCCCGCCGCAGGCCAAGCCTTGCAGCACGGCATGCGCGGCGCTCAGCACCCGGCCATCCGGCATCACCAACTGCACCGCCTGCGAGCACTGCTCCGCGGTGAGCTGGGGAAACTCGTGCACCACTTCCTGATAGGGATGGTAGGCCACCGCCTCGCCGGTGAGTTTTTTCCAGCGCCGGATCCAGCGACCGCAGAACCCGCAGTCGCCGTCCCACAGCATGGTTGGTCGGTCGGGATGTTTCATTTCCGGGATCGCAGGCGGGTCGGGGGCAGGTAGTCACCGAGGCAGGTCCGCTTCCACACCGCGCCGGTTTCGCGGCGCTCGGATGGCGTGGTGAAGCGGTAGTGGAAATAGCGGGCCCGCACGAAGTTCGGCGGATCATCGCTGAAAGGATCGCTCCTCAGCAAGCGCGACACCGCCCGATCACCCTCCAGCAGCTTGTCGATCAGCGCCCGGAACCACCTTTCCTCGCGCATCACCACGATCCCGCGCGGCGTTTCCCGGACGGAAAACGGCAGGAACCACATCAGCCAGTCGAGCCGCAGGTGATAGGGCGCGACCAGCGGCGGAGTGCGGTCGGGCCGGCCGGGCTTGCCTTTGAATTCATACGCCAGCCACTCCGCGGCCGCGTCTCCGGCCACCTCGGCGCGGGTGCCCTCGATCACAATCTCGTGGCGCCGCTGGGTGACCGATCCAAAGGCCCCGTACGCGTTCACGAGGTGCCAGCGGTTCCAGCAGAAGTTCATCCGCTGGCGCTTCGAGCACAGGTTCCGCCCCGGCGCGATGCTCAGCCAGACGGTCCCCGCCGTCACCCCCAGCAATCCGATTTCCCAAGCCAGCGGCCGCGGGGCGAGCGCTGCCGGCGGCGCGGCGGGCGTCACCGCCGCCAGCCACCCGTCCGGCAGCGCCACGAAGGCAAGCACCACGGTCAGCCAGTTCAGCCAGGCATAGTTTCCCGCCACGATCAGCAGCAACTGATGGACGATGATCAACGCCGCGGCGATACCCGCCACCGGCTGCGGCAGGAACAGGCCGAACGGCACCGCCACCTGCACCGCGTGGCTGAACCCCACGCCTCCCCGCAGCATCCACCGGGGAAGCCGGTGGAAACCGCGGCTCAGGGGATTGGGCAGCGGCTGCGTCTCATGATGGAAATACAGCGCCGTGCGATCGAGCCACACCCCGCCGACCCGCAGCTTGATCAGGCCCGCGCCGACCTCCACGCGGAACAGCATCCAGCGCAGGATGAGCGACGGCAGCATCGAGGGCTCCATCCACGTCGGCCCCAGAAAAGCCGCGAAGAAGCCGGCCTCCAGGATCATCGATTCCCAGCCGAAGCGGTAGAACGCCTGGCCGACATTCACGATCGACAGGTAGAGGAAATACAGCGCCAGCCAGACCATCGTGCCCACCCCCAGCGGCGATGACGCGAAGGCCCCCAGCGCCATCGCGACGGCAAGCATCAACCCCGTGCCCGCCACCACCCGGAACCACCCGTCGCCGTACCGCCAGTGAAACAAGGACGGTGCCTCCCGAAAGCGGTGGTGCCTCAGGAACTCCGGCACCGGCAGCAATCCGCGCTCCCCGAGCAGGGCGGGAAACTGCCGCAGCGCGGAGAGGAAGGCGACGGCATACAGCCCCGCCAGCCCGCGCTCGAACCAGAGCCGGGCGAACCATCCGTCGCCTGCCGTCAGAAAATCCATCCGAAGCCGCAAGTTAGCATGCCCCGGTGCCTTGCCAAACGACCCGCACCCCGCAAAGTGCCCGCGATGAAATCCGTCTGGACCGCCACCACGCTGCTGGCCGCGACGCTCGCCCTGGCCGTTTCCGGCGCGGCCGGGGCCTGGGCCGCATGCTGGCCGGCGCTCGTGGCGCTGGTCCTGATCGTGGTCACCCGCCAGGCCGCGGCCGGCCTGGCCGCGGGCGTGGTGGCCGGCTGCCTGATGCTGGCCGGCGGGCATCCCCTCGAAGCCGCGCGCCTCGGCTTCAGCGATCACCTGTTCCCCTCGCTCGAGGGATCGTGGCACATCGGCGCGCTGGTCTTCACCCTGCTGCTCGGGGCCTTCGCCGGCGTGTTGGAGTCCTCCGGCGGCTTCGCCGCCCTCCTGCAGCGCATGATCGGCGGCGCCGCGGCCGACCGGAAAATACTAGGTTCGGCGTACCTGCTCGGGCTGCTGTGCTTCTTCGATGGCCTCGCCAACAGCCTGCTCATGGGCCGGATCGCCCGCCCCGCCGCCGACCATGCCGGCATTTCCCGCGCCAAGCTGGCCTGGGTGGTGGATTCGACCAGCTCCCCGGTCGCCTGCGTCGCCTTCATTTCCACCTGGATCGCCACCCAGCTGACCCTGATCCGCGACAGCCTGCCCGCGGCCGACCCCTACGCCCTTTATTTCCAATCCATCCCCGGCAACCCCTACTGCCTCCTCACCCTCCTCCTCGTCCCCACCGCCATCCTCCTCCGCTGGGAACCGGGCCCGATGAAGCGCGCGTCGAAAGTAGTTGCGCGCGCAACTACCTCTCCCGCCGCGGCGACGAGTGCGTGGCGGGCGTTGGTGCCGCTGGGGGTGCTGGCGGTGGCGATCGCGTTGTCGTTCCAGTTGTTTTCGGGAAATCCGGTGCGGCTTTTCTCGCTGGAGGCGTGGCGCGAGGCGGCCTCGGGCTCGGCGGGACCGGTGGCGCTGGTGGCGGGGTCGATCGCGGGCCTGCTCGCCGCGGCGGCCTGTCACCCGCGCGACGGCCGGATCGGGGCATCGGCCCTGGCGGGCGCGGCCGGACTCCTTCCGGCGCTGGTCATCCTGGTGCTGGCCTGGAGCCTGGGCAGCGTGTTCGAGGCAATGGGTGCCGCGGAGGCGCTGCAGGCGGTGCTGGGAAAACACGTGGCGGCGAACTGGTTGCCGCTGGCCGTCTTCGGAACGGCCGCGCTGACCGCGTTCGCCACCGGATCCTCGTGGGGAACCATGGCGCTCTTGATGCCGCTGGCTCTGGGGCTGGCACAGGCCGCGCCGGAGCTGGATCCCCGGCTGCTGCCCGTGGTGATCGGCGCGGTCTTCGGCGGGGCGGTGTTCGGCGATCACGCGAGCCCGTTTTCCGACACCACCATCGTCAGCGCGCTGGCCTCCGGCTGCGAGCCGGTCGAGCACGTGGTGACGCAGCTGCCCTACGCACTCACCGCCGCCATCGCCGCGGCACTGGCCTATGCGGCGATCGCCCTCGGTCTCCCGCCGGTGCCAGCGACGGTGGCGATGGCCGTGATGCTCGTGACTGCCGTGGCGCTGGCGGCCCGGAAGCCGAAGGCGTGACCACCGGTCACTCCGGCACCCGCTCGGCGAGGGGCTTGTACATCAGGTGATAGAACATCGAGATATAGGCCCGGGTTTCCGCGTGCTCGATATTGGTCATGTATTTCCAAAAGCCGTAGATGCGGGACAGCGACAGCATCCGGCGGGCGTAGCGCTTCCAGGTGTAGTGCTCCTCGACCCGCTGCATGGCGGCACGGGAGATCCCGGTCCAGCGGTCGGGATCTCGATCGCAAACCTCGAAGAACTCCGCCATCACCGCCGCCGCGGCGGGGCCGTCATTGGGATCGATGTGAAAGCCCGAGACGCCATCTTCGATGATCTCCAGCGGCCCGCCGTAGCGGGTGGCGAAGACCGGCAGCCCGCTGGTCATGGCCTCGATCACCGTCAGGCCGAAGGCCTCGAACCGGGCCGGCTGCACGAAGGCCCCGCGGTGCCTCGCCACGTAGCGATAAAACTCGCCGACCTTCATCTTGTCCGTCTGCATGACGACCCAGCGGACCTTTCCCTGCAAGCCGTGGCGGGCGATGAGGTCATGCATCAGTCGGATCTGGCCGCGCTCCTCCTCGTCGCCCGAGTCCTCGGCGCGGAAATGACCGCCCACCAACAGCAGGTTGGCTTTTTCCTGGAGCTCCGGGCTGCCGCCATACCAGTCCAGAAGGCCGCTCATGTTCTTGATGTGATCCAGCCGGGACATGGCGAAAAGCATCGGCTTTTCCTTGTCGTCGAATCCGCCCAGAGCGTCGGGCCGGTCGCCGCCGTGGATCAGGTCGGCCACGTCATCGGCCATCTCCGCGGGGGTGGTCGATTCCGCATCGTAGGGGCGGAAGACCGTCGGATCCGCACCGGGGGACACGATGTTGAACTTGGGGTCGAAGGGATCGATCCCCGACCTCACCCGATAGAGTCCGGGCAGCGAGAAAGTACGGTAGCTCTCGTACTGGCCCAGCGTTTCCGGGGTGCCGGCGATCTCCTGGTAGGTGCTGGTGATGATGAAGTCCGCCGTGTTCATGGCGATCAGATCGGCGGTGATCTGGCAGGAAAAGCGGTGCTCCTCCTCGTGCTCGCGCCAGTAGAGGTCGGAGTAGAGATACTTCGTCTTCTCCAGGGCGTGGGCGATGTTGCACTGGGTGACGCCGAGGCTGTGCGCGAGCATGCTCGCGACCAGGTTGCCATCGGAGTAGTTGCCGACGATGAAGTCCGGCCGGCCGCCGAGACGGCCGAGGATTTCCGGCCGCACCTCCCGCGCGAAGCGTTCGAGGTAAGGCCAGACCTTGAATCGCGAGATCCAGTGGGGCACCACCTCGCCGTTTCCGTGGCGGAAGGGGAGGCGGATGATTTCGGCGCTGCGCGTGCCGTGAATGCGCTCGACGGGCATGTCGCAAGTGGTGTCGCCCGCCTCCGGGATCAGCCGGGTGATGACCACGATCTTCGGCTCCACGTCGTCCAGTCCCTGCTCGCGGAGCGAATCGCGGAGCTCCTTTTCCAGGGCCCTGACCTGATCGAGGATGTAGACCACCTGTCCGCCGGTGTCGGGTTTCCCCAGCACATGGCTCTGTCCGAAAAAGCCGTGCGGGCTGAGGATCGCGAGCCGGAAGATCATGGGAATCCGGCTCAGGAAGTCCTCCAGCAAGGTGGCATCCGGGGCTTCGAACAGCTCGGAGAGCAGGTTCATCATCTCGGCGATGCTGCCGGCATCCCGTCCCCAGCCCGGCTCGAAGCCAAGCCCGACCAAGGTGTGCTGCAGCTCGGCGAGCGGGGTGTCGGCCGGCTTTTCCTCCAGGAACCGGATGGCCTCGCGCAGCGCCTCCTTCAGCCCGTCGGCATCGGAGATCGCGGCATTCAGCATGAGCTGGCGGCCGCGGTGGTGGTGTTCGTGGAGGAAATGGAAAAGCAGTTCCGCTCCGCGACCGTTGCGAACCAGCAGGCGGCCGGCGAGGTGGCGGTTCAGAAACTGCACGCCTCGTCCGATCGAGCGGGGCCGCTCCATTTTCGGCGATGCCTTTTGGAAGGGCCGCAGGTCGATCTCGAGCACCGATTCCTGATCGCTCCGCTGGCCCTGCACGAAGCTCTCCTTGGCTCGGAGAAAGTCCCGGGTGGAGATCTGCTCCACGGTCATCGGCTCCGAATCGAGCCGGTAGTATTCCCAACGGGCGATGCCGGGACGAAGCGCGAGGTAAATCGACGAGCCGGTCACGGCCGCCTCCTGAATCGAGCCCACCACGATCGGAGCGCCGGTTTTGCAGAGGCAGCTTCCTTCCGCCGATTCGCAATAGCGGCGGAATTCGAGCAGGATGTCGGAGCGCAGGAAGAGTTTCCTTTCGAGGCGCAGGAAGTGATACACAAGCCCGCGCAGCTCCTTCGGATTCGACGACTGGAGTTCCTTGAATTCGTTTTTCATGAGCGATGTCCCGGAAAGATGGGGAAGGCCGCCTATCCAAAGGCGCCCTTGATCAGGGGGGGATCCCCGCCAGCGCCACCCATCATCCACCTCAGCGGCCACCGGCAGCGGGCGGGACCCGACCCATGGCGGCAGCCTAACATCCATGACGCCCGCTCGCAAATCCTCCGAAACAGCGGGCCGCCGCGCGGCGTAGGTTTGACCGAACCCAATGCCGATCCGATCCCTTCTCACGCTCGCCGCGCTCGTCCTCCCCGCGGCCTCCGCCACGCTCAGGCACCACTTTCCCCTCGATCACGACGGCCTGGATGCCGTGGGCAAGGCCGAGCTCGTCACTCGCGGTGAGGACGTGGCTTTCCAGCCGGAAAACGGAGCCATCGGCGGATTCGCCCACCTCGGAGGTCAGGGAGGTCACCTCATTGATGAGGCGGGGACTTTGTCCGTGCTCGGCGACTACCGCGATTTCCGGCCGTTCAGCATCGCCTGCTGGGTGCGGCAGAAGCCGCTCGAAGCTTTGGGTGGCACGCAAGCGGTGGCCGGCCTGTCCACCGACTCGACCGACCCCGCGACCTTCAATGCGGGCTTCGAGCTGGTGACCCGCGAATCCTCCGGCGGCACCGGCGTCCGGGTCCGCGCCCGCAGCGGCGGCGCCGGAGATGACTCCGGTGAAATCGCCAGCGGGGTGAACGTGAGCGACGGCCGCTGGCACCACCTCGTGGCTGTCTACGACGAAAATAGTAGATCGCTCTTCATTGACGGGGTCCGCCGAGGCGGAAACGAACGTCCGGTCCCGCTGGAGTCGGACCCGATCCGGAACTTCACGCTCGGAGCCTTCATCCGCGCGGGGAAGGTGCTCGATCCTTTCCATGGCGACCTCGACGACCTGCGTCTCTATGATGGAAAGCTCAGCGAAAGCGAGGCCGCGGCGCTCTTCGATGAGGCCGGCCTCGCCGAGCAGGCGGACGGAGGCGTCACGGACCTGCCCGCCGTCGAACGGATCGACCCGATGATCGGCGCGGCCGACCGCGGCTCGTGCCCGCCCGGACCGGTGCTGCCGCACGCCTCGATCTATCCGAGCCCCGACACGCTCGACGCGGCGGCCTCGGGCTATCGTCACGGCAGCCCGTGGGTCGGCTTTTCCCAACTGCACGCGCTCGGCGCGGGGAGCAGCACGCTCTCGTTCGGCAACTTTCTCGTTTCTCCCCAAATCGGTCCCGGACATCACGAGGCCGATCACCAGTCGCCCGTCTCCGGCATGGAGGCGAAACCGTGGGCGCTGCGCGCGAAGCTGGACCGCTGGAACACGCCCTGCACCGTGGTTCCGGCCCGCCGCGCGGCGATCTACGAGTTCCAGTTTCCCGCGGGCGACGACGCCCGGATCTATTTCGACGTCGCCCGCAAGCTCGGGCGAAGCGATGCGATGAAAAGCGGCTCGCTCCGGATCGACGCCAAGGCCGGAACCATCAGCGGCGGCGGCACCTTCGATGGCAACTGGAACCCGGCACCCTACGAACTGTATTTCTTCGCCAAATCCGACCGCATCCCCACCGCGGCCGGCACCTGGCAAGGCGATGATGTCCGCGATGGCGAGACCGAGGCCACGATCCACGACCGCCAGCCCCTCGGCGGGTGGATGCGATTCGACACCCGCGAGGGCGGACCGGTCCGGCTGAAGATCGCCGTTTCCTTCACCTCGGTGGAAAAGGCGCGCGAGTTCCTGGAGGCGGACATCCCGCAGTGGGACATCGAGGGCCTCGAGGCCGCGGCCCGAACGTCATGGGAGAAGGCGATGTTGGCGATCGATACGCCGGGCATCAGCGCTGAGGAGGGGCGCAAGCTCTACACCGCGCTTTACCACAGCCTGATCCAGCCGCGCGACCGCACCGGCGATGCCGCCGGCTGGCCTGCCGACGCCGCGCTTTGGGACGACCACTACACCTGCTGGGACACCTGGCTGACTTTGTTTCCGCTGCTCGCCATCACCCAGCCGGACACGCTGGCCGCGATCGTGAATTCCTTCGGCGAGCGCTACGAACACAACGGCCGCGCCGAGACCGCGTTCATCCAGGGCAAGGACTATCAGGTCGGCCAGGGCGGCGACGAGGTGGACCTCATCATCGCCGACGCCTTCGCGAAAAAGGTGCCCGGCATCGATTGGAAGAAAGTCTGGAAGCTCCTCGACGCCCACGCCTCGCGCCGCATGCCCGACTACCTGAAGCTCGGCTACGTGGCCTCGGACGGCGACCACGGCGACTACGACTGGCGGACCCGCTCCGGCTCGTCGACGCTGGCCTTTTCCTACGAGGACTGGGCCGCGGCGCAGGTCGCCCGCGGGCTCGGGCACCGCGGGATCGGCGATCGGCTCGAAAAGCGGTCGCGGAACTGGCGGGAGGTGTGGGACGAAACCGCCACCGGCGACGGCTTCACGGGATTCGTCCGCGCGCGGAAGAAGAACGGTGATTTTAGTACTTCATCGGTGACTTCCGGCGACGACTTCTATCAAGGCACCTGCTGGAACTACTCGTGGAACGTGCCGCACGAACGCGATGCCATGATCGGGATGATGGGCGGTCGTGCGCGCTTCCTGCAGCGCCTCGACTTTGCCTTCCGCCAGGAGAGCAACGCCTACGTCGATTACACCAACGAGGTCTGCTTCCACAGCACCTGGCTCTTCGCCCATGCCGGCCGGCCGTATCTCAGCTCGCACTGGGCCGAGCGGCTGCGCCAGCACTACGGGCCGTATTCGTTTCCCGGCGACGAGGACTCCGGCGCCATGTCCTCGCTCTACTTCTTCCTGACGGCCGGCCTGTTTCCGGTGGCCGGGCAGGACCTTTACTACCTCCACGGGCCGCGGATTCCGCGGCTGGATTTTCATCTGGGAAATGGCCGGACGTTCACGATCACCGCCAGCGATGCGGGCGACTCGAATCCCTTCATCCAGTCGGTGACGCTCAATGGAAAACCGCTCGACCGGCCGGTGATCCGCCACGCCGACATCGCCCAAGGCGGCACGCTTGCGTTCGCGATGGGCCCGGTGCCCACGACCTGGGGCACGCGCGGCGACTTCACACCGAAGCTCCAAGGCAGCAGGAAAATCGAGACATGGCAGAACGGCGAGGCGTCGATTCCGTCCACCACCTTGTCCAAGCCGGGCGACAAGTTGGTTTTCTACGCCCGCTTCGAGCCGGAGACGGAAGGCGGACCGCTCGATCTCACCTGGGGACTTGCGGGGCGCGAGGTGACCTATCAAGCGACGACGAAGGGTGAGCCCTCGTTTTCAAAGACCGGCGAAACCCTGGCCCGCTACTCGCTTCAATCCGCCGAGCCCGGTCCCTGCCGGCTGGTACTCACGCTCCGTCGCAACGAGCATGACGGTCTCGACTTTTTCGCCGCGGCTTACCGCGAGTCCGATCAATGCCTGGTAAGCGCCTTCACCGGCAGTGATCCGGATCCGGCGGGCTTCGAGTTCGATCATGCCATCTTTGCCGGACAAGGCCGCCTGGAAGCATTGATTTCGGAGTAAAAAAGGGGGCGGCGGGCATCGACCGCCGGGCTGGGGCAGGCGAGCTTTCCCTCACGATGAAAGTCGCTTCGAGTCCCTGGCAGCGATGGGCTTGCCGCGAAGGGGCGGCGGCTTGCCTCCACCTTCACTTCCTCGCAAGGCCTGCTGCTGCAGCGATGCGCTTGCCGCGAGATGACGGCGGCTTGAGGAACTCGAACCGTCCTGTGACCCGGGGCGCACTTCCGCCACCCTGCCCGGCGGTCGATGCCCGCCGCCCCCGATCCAACATGCCACGCTGTTGCGACTTCTTGGCCGCGGGCGATCAGGAGCCGGGCCGATGGCTGTCCAGCGCCTTCGCCGGCAATGATCCACAGGGGCGGCGGGCATCGACCGCCGGGCTGGCGCAGGCGAGCTTTCCGTCACGATGAAAGTCGCTTCGAGTCCCTCGCAGCGATGGGCTTGCCGCGAGATGACGACGGCTTGCCTCCACCTTCACTTCCTCGCAAGGCCTGCTGCTGCAGAGATGGGCTCGCCGCGAGGTGACGGCGGCTTGAGGAACTCGAACCGTCCCGTGACCCGGGGCGCACTTCCGCCACCCTGCCCGGCGGTCGATGCCCGCCGCCCCCGATCACGGGAACAGGCCACGCTGGGCTTTCACGTCGGACACCGTTTTCACCGCCAGGGCCTGGGCGGCGGTGCGGATGGGGAGCTTGAAACGATCGGCGAACTGCAGCACCCGCGTGAACGCCGCCTCGAGCTGCGTTTCCAGGCGCGTGATCACCTCGCGCTCGGTCCACGAATAACGCTGCAGGTTCTGCACCCATTCGAAGTAGGACACGGTCACGCCGCCGGCATTACACAGCACGTCGGGGATGATGAAAACGTCGCCGCGCTCGTTGAGGATGGCATCGGCCTCCGGCGTGGTCGGGCCGTTGGCGCCCTCGGCCAGGACCTTGCAACGGAGCCGCGGGGCGTTGTCGCCGGTGATCACCATGCCCGCCGCGGCCGGGGCCAGGATGTCGCACTCCTGGCAGAGCATTTCCGCCGGATCGATCGCATCCGCTTCGCTGAAACCCACGACGCTGCCGGTTGCCCGGACGTGATTCGAGAGCTTCGGCAGATTGAGGCCGTCGTCGTTCCACACGGCCCCGGAGATGTCCGAGATGCCGCGGACTTTCACCCCGTACGAGGCGAGCGTGAACGCCGTGTGCGAGCCGACGTTTCCGAAACCCTGCACCACCGCGGTCGCCTCACCGATCGGCACGCCGAGCTTGTCGAGCGCGCGCGAGGCGAGGAAGGCCACGCCGTGACCGGTCGCGCGGGTGCGGCCGGCGGAACCCTGCAGGCACAGCGGTTTCCCCGTCACGATGCCCGGAACGAGGTGGCCCTGGTGGGTCGAGTAGGTGTCGACCATCCACGACATGGTCTGCTCGTTGGTGCCCATGTCGGGTGCCATCACGTCGATGTCCTCGCCTATGAAGGGGATCATCTCCATGGTGAAGCGGCGGGTGATGCGCTCCAGCTCGCCCTGGGACAAAGTACGAGGGTCACAGTTGATGCCGCCCTTGCCGCCGCCGAAGGGGAGGTTCATTAGCGCGCACTTCCAGTTCATCCACATCGCCAGCGCGGCGACCTCGCCGAGATCGACGTCCGGACTGTAGCGCAGCCCGCCCTTCACCGGGCCGCGGGTCAGGTGGTGCTGGACGCGGTGGCCGAAGTAAACGCGGGTGCTGCCGTCATCGTGGCGCACCGGCACGGTCACGGTGATGAGGCGCTTGGGCCACTTGCAGCGCTCGCGCAGTTCGTCATTGAGCTCGAGGAAGTCGGCCACGCCATCGAACTGGGTGGCGGCCATGGCGAACATGGAGTTGTGGAGGAGTTCCGTGCGCATGATTCAGGCATAGGCGTGGCCCGGCGGGCGCGCGAGGGAAATGCGGGTCTGTGCTCGTCGCGGTGGTGGCCGCAGCCTATCGTGCCGGCGAAATGGAGCGATTGCGGGTCGATGGAAGGTTTCTCCGGCGGGGGTCGGAGCGGGCCTTCCTGCGCATGGTGACCTACGGCCCTTTTCCCGGCGGCTGGCCCCCGGACCTTGGCGGCGATTTCCAACGCATCCGCGCGGCGGGCTTCGAGGCCATCCGGTTGTATTCGTGGCCGGAAACGGAGTTGCTCGATGCCGCCGCCGGAGCCGGGCTGTGGGTGTTCGCGGCGCCCGAGTGGCCGCAGGCGGTGGATTTCCGCGATGGCGAAGCGCTCGCCACCGCGCGCCGGTCGCTCGCCGGCGGGCTGGCGGCTCACGGCAGGCATCCCGCGCTGGCCGGCGTTTTCGTGGCCAACGAAATCCCCGCCGATCTGGTGCGCTGGATGGGCCCCGAGTGGACGCGGCGGCGGATCGAGGCGCTGATCGATTTCGGCCGCGAACGCGCGCCGGATCTGATCTGGGCCTACGCCAACTACCCGACCACCGAATACCTCGAGCCGGGAAACGCCGACCTGACGGCGATGAACGTTTTCCTCGAGGACCCCCGGGCGTTCCGGCGCTACCTGCGGCGGCTGCATCACATCGCCGGCGATCGGCCGCTGGTGATCTCCGAGTTCGGGCTCGATGCCCAACGGCACGGGCCCGCCGCCCAGGCGGAGCTGCTCGCCGCTGCGGCGCGGATCGCCCGTGAGGAAGGCGTGGCGGGCTTCACGGTGTATGCGTGGAGCGACCGCTGGTTCAACGCGGGCGAGGAGATCGCCGACTGGTCGTTCGGGCTGATCGATCGCGAGGGGCGGGAAAAGCCGGCCCTGGCCGCGGTGCGCGACGTCTTCGGCGAAACACCCGCCGCGCCGGAGATGCCGGCCTTTTCCGTGATCGTCTGCACCCGCAATGGCGGCGACCGGCTTCTCGCCTGCCTGCGATCGCTGGGAAAACTCCACGGTCCCAAGCCGGAGATCATCGTGGTCGATGACGGCTCGTCGGATGGCTCGGCGGACCGGGTGGAAACGGAGTTTCCGGCGGTGAAGCTCATCCGCCAGGAGCCCTCCGGCCTCAGCGCGGCGCGCAATGCGGGCGCCGCCGCGGCGGGCGGCGGGCTGCTGGCCTTCACCGATGACGACTGCGAGGCCGATGCCGACTGGCTGGTCGAGCTGAGCCGTTGTTTCGCCGAAGGCTGGGATGCCGCGGGCGGGCCGAACCTGCCGCCCCCGCCGGCAGGCCCGGTCGAGGCAGCGATCGCCTCCGCACCCGGCGCGGCCAGCCATGTGATGCTCGACGACCGCGAGGCCGAGCACGTTCCCGGCTGCAATCTCGCCGTACGGCGGACGTCGTACTTCGAGGTCGGCGGCTTCGATCCACGCTTCCACACGGCCGGGGACGACGTCGATTTCTGCTGGCGGCTGCGCGATGCCGGTCTGCGGATCGGCTTCGCGCCGAACGCCTTCGTGTGGCACCACCGCCGGCCGTGCGCGGTCGGCTATCTCCGGCAGCAGCTCGGCTACGGCCGCGCCGAGGCGGTGCTGATGGCCAAGTTCCCGCGGCGCTTCTCGCCTGCCGGCGACGCGCGCTGGCAGGGCGTCATCTACACCGGCTCCCCGGTCCGCGCCACGGGTGCGGCGATCATTTACCACGGTCCGATGGGCCTCGCCGGCTATCAGGGCGTGATCGCCCGCATGCAGCCGCTGCGCGAGCTCGATGCCCGCCATGCCAGGCCGTGGACGCGGGCCCTGCTGGCCTGCCTCGGCTGGCTGGCCCCACGCCTGCGGGCCAAGGCGCGCACGGGCAAATTCATCGGCCCGATCTCGCCACGGCCAGCCGCGATCCCCGCCGCCGATGCCGAGCTTTCCACCTGGGACGCGCGGCCGCGGGAGGTGATCCTGCGCGACTGGCTGGCCGACGGCTGGCGGGCGGCGGAGAGCGGCGATTTCTGGGATCTCGAAAAGTCCGGCACACGCGTGCTGCTCGCCTGCGAGCGCCACGATCACGGCAGCACGCGCCTGCTCATCCGGGTGTGGGGAAATGTTCGGACGGCGCAGGAAATGATCGGGGCCGAGGCTACTCCTTCTTCCGCAGCAGCGGATGGCCCTTCTTTGCCTCGGTGATGTGCGGGGGGCGGAGGTAGGCGGGCTGGGGAGCTTCGGCGCGGAGGCGGGCCTTCGTTTCCTCGGGCAGGGCCAGCCATGCCTCGGCGAGCCGCGGAGCGGTGGGCTCTTGGTGCGCGACCTCGAGCTCCGCGGGGAGGCCGAGGCGGGTGACATTTTCGAAAGAAAACACGGCCGGCTGGTCGCGGAGCCGGGAAGCCAATTCGGCGGGATCGATCAGTTCGGGCTGCGGCAATCCGTCCCCGACCGTGGCCCACCAGGCACTGCCGCGGCGGGCATCGCCGATGGCGAAACCGCGCCTCACCGGCGTGGCGAGCAGCGACGAAAGGCCGACGGCGGGACAGCCATGGACCAAAGCCACGCCCTGCCCGGCGGCGATCCCGACCCGCGTGCCGCTGTAGCTGCCCGGGCCGGTGCCGATCACCACCTCATCCAGCCGCTCGCCTTCCAGCCGGGCCAGGGCTTTCTCCAGAGGATCAAAGAGCAGCGAGTTGTGATTGCGATCGCTCTCGAAGCCGCCTTCGAACACGCAAACGCCGTCGCGAAACAGCGCCAAGGAGGCGCGGTTCGTGCTGGATTCGATGGCGAGCAGCAGGGGCACCCCCGCGGAATAACCTGCGCAGGCCGCCCCTAGCAAGGCCTCCGCATTCTCCCTTGCAGGGATTCCAGGGACCCGCTTTGTTGCCCCAGCACCGGATTCCCGGCCGCTTTTTTCAAAAAATCTCCCCGTTTTATGACCGAATACTCGAAAGGCCTCGCCGGCGTCATCGCAAACGAATCCGCCCTCTCCGAAGTCCGCGGTGAAGAAGGAAAACTGAGCTATGTCGGCTATGAGATCGACGAACTGGTCGCCCACTGCAGCTATGAGGAGGTGGTGCACCTGCTTCACCGCGGCAAGCTGCCGAACCAAGCGGAAGCGGAGGAGTTCGAAAAGGCGCTGCGGGCGGAGCGCAGCCTGCCCGACGGCGTGCTGACGTATTTGAAGACCGCGCCAAAAGACGCCAACCCGATGGATGTGCTCCGGACGGGCGTCTCGATGCTGGGCCTTTACGACGACCGCGCCGAGATCGGCGAGCCGCACTTGGAGAAGTTGTCCGCGTGCGCCATCTCGCTGGTGTCGAAGGTGTCGCTCATCGTCGCCGCCTACCATCGCTTCCGCCAAGGGCTGGAACTGCCGGAGATCCGCAAGGACCTGTCGGAGGCCGGCCATTTCCTGTGGCTGATCACCGGCGAGGAGCCGAGCGAGCGCGCCACCAAGATCCTCGACGTGGCACTGACCCTTCACGCCGACCACGGCATGAACGCCTCGACCTTCTCGGCGCGGGTGACGGTGGCGACCCTGTCCGACATTTACTCCGGCATCACCTCGGCGGTGGGCACGCTCAAGGGCCCGCTGCACGGCGGCGCCAATGAGGGCGTGATCCAGATGCTTCTGGAGATCGGGGAGCTGGAAAACGTGGACGCCTATGTGGAAGGCAAGCTCGAGCGGAAGGAGAAGATCATGGGCATCGGCCACCGCGTTTACCGCAAGCTCGACCCGCGCGCGCCGCACCTGCGGCGGCTGGCGATCGAGCTGACCGACGAGCTGGGCGAGCCCAAGTGGATCCAGATGTCCGAGCGCATCGCGGAGCTGATGTTTGAAAAGAAAGGCCTGACGGCGAACGTCGATTTCTACTCGGCGACGGTCTATTACTCGCTGGGCATCCCGACCGACCTGTTCACGCCGATCTTCGCGATCGCCCGCACCAGCGGCTGGACGGCGCAGGTGCTGGAGCAGCTGCGCGACAACCGCCTTTACCGCCCGCTCACGCTCTACGTGGGGCCTTCGGAAACCCGGCCGGTGCCCCCGATCGAGGAACGTTGAAACCGCGGTGAGCCCGTTCGATCCGGCGGCATTTCTGCAGCAGTTCCAGGCCGAGGCGGAGAGCCGCGGCCTGCGCTCGCTGCGGCTGGCGGAGACGAGCCACGGGCCGGTCATGGCCTTCGTTTCGGCGGAGCCGGAAAACGCGCGCTACCTCTCCGCCGGCATCCATGGCGACGAACCGGCGGGCCCGCTGGCCGCGCTGGAGTTGCTACGGGGAGGCGTGCTCGACGCCGGCTGGATCGTCTGCCCGGCGCTGAACCCGACCGGGCTCGCCGCCGGGACGCGGGAAAATGCCGACGGCCTGGATTTGAACCGCGACTACCTGCGGCTCGAGACGCCCGAGGTCCGCGCCCACGCCACCTGGCTGGAGTCGCTGACCGCCCCGCGGGCCTTCGTTTCCCTACATGAGGACTGGGAAAGCAGCGGCTTCTATTTCTACGAGATCAATCTCGGCGACGACCGCCCGGCGCGCGCCCACGGGATCCTCGAAGCGGTGGCGCCGTGGTTTCCGGCCGAGCCGGAGGCCAGCATCGATGACCATGAAACCCGCGAGCCGGGCTGGATCTACCATGAGGCGGAGGCGGACCTGCCCGACCACTGGCCGGAGGCGATCTACCTGGCCAAGCGCGGCTGTCCGATTTCGTTCACCTTCGAAACGCCGAGCTCGGCCGAGCTGGCGAAGCGGGTGGCGGCCCACGTCGCCGCCTTCAAGGCCGCGATGGCCTGAAGGGCGGGCGTTTGCGGCACGGCCGCGGCCTCAGCGGGTGCGCAGCGGGATGTAATCGCGCTCGGCGGGGCCGGTGTAGATCTGGCGGGGGCGGTGGATGCGGCCGTCCTTTTCGCTGGCGATCTCGCGCCAGTTCGCGAGCCAGCCCGGGAGGCGGCCGATGGCGAATAGGACGGTGAACATTTCCACCGGGATGCCGATGGCCTTAAGCAGGATGCCGCTGTAGAAGTCGACGTTCGGGTAGAGCTTGCGGTCGATGAAATAGCTGTCCTCCAGCGCCGCCTGCTCGAGGCGGCGGGCGATGTCGAGCAGCGGGTCGCTCTTGCCCATTTCGTCGAGGACCCGGGTGCAGGCTTTGCCCAGGATCTTCGCGCGCGGGTCGAAGTTCCGGTAAACGCGGTGGCCGAAGCCCATCAGGCGGGCCTCCTTGCGCTTGGCGGCCTCGATGAAGCGGGAGCCGTCGTCGCCGTCCTTGTGGATGGCTTCGAGCATGCGGATGACGGCCATGTTCGCCCCGCCGTGCAGCGGACCCCACAGGGCGCTGACCCCGGCCGAGACCGAGGCGAAAAGGTTCGCTCCGCCGGAGGCGACCATGCGCACGGTGGAGGTCGAGCAGTTCTGCTCGTGGTCCGCGTGCAGCAGCAGGAAGAGATCGAGCGCGTGGGCCACGGTCTCCGAGGCCACGTATTGCTCGTAGGGCTCGGAGAACATCATGTGAAGGAGGTTCTGCGAGTAGAGCAGCTTGTGGTCGGGGTAGACGAAGGGTTTCCCGACTTTCATGCGGTAGGCCATGGCGGCCAGCGTGCGGACCTTCGAAATGGCCAGCGGGGCCGCCTCGTCGAAGTGCTCGAGATCCTGCTCGCGGTCGTTCGAGGCCAGGTTCGGGTAGTAGCAACCCAGCGAGTTGAGGAGGCTGGAAAGGATCGCCATCGGGTGCGCGTCCAGCGGGAAGCCATCGAAGTGGCTCTCCATGCCGACGTGGATGGCGGTATTCCGGTGCACGCGGCCGCGGAAGGCCTCGTAATCGTCCCCGGAGGGCAGCTCGCCGTAGATGATGAGGTAGGCGGTTTCCAGGAAGCGTGCCTTTTCGGCCAAGTCCTCGATCCGGTATCCGCGGTGGCGGAGGATGCCTTTCTCGCCGTCAATGAAGGTGATCTCGCTCTTGCAGGAGCCGGTGTTGCCGTAGCCCTCATCGAATGTGATGTAGCCGGTCTCGGCCCGCAGCGTGCGGGTATCGATGGCTTTCTCGCCCTCGGTCCCTTCGAAGGTGTCAAAGGTCCAGGTCTTGTCTCCTATGGTTAGCTTGGCCTGCTCGGACATGGTGGGTGGGTCGCTGAAGTGGAAAGATTCTCGGGTTTCGCAATAAGTCGTGCGCGATTGTCATAAAGTTGCCCTCCCTTGCACAGTGTTTTTGAGATTTTGGCGTCATGCCGGGCGCTGCGGAAAGAGATCGCGCGCCGGGGTGGCGCCTCATTTTGATCGATCCGGCGGCTCCTACCCGTAGCTTCGCGGCATGAAAGCGCTCCTCGCCCTTGTCGCCATCGCCACGGCCGCCGCGCAGCCGGTGGATGAGTTCATCGACCACGCCCGCGAGGCCCACGGCGCCTTCGGCGAAAAGGCCGCCCGTTTTCTGGTGGAAAACATGCCGCGGCAGGACCGCGAGTCCCTTTCAGCCGCCTTCCTGAACGAGAACCTCGACCTCGCCATCCAGGCCCGGGAGACCTTTCCGTGGGCGCAGGCCGTGCCGGAGCCAATCTTCCTCAACGACGTGCTGCCCTACGCCGTCTTCGACGAGCCGCGCGATCCGTGGCGGGCGGATTTTTTGGAAAAATGCACCCCGATCGTGAAGGGAGCCGGCTCCGCGACCGAGGCCGCCCAGCGCCTCAACCGCGACCTCTTCAAGCTGCTGGAAACCCACTACAACACCGACCGCGAGCGCACCAACCAGAGCCCCAAGGAGTCGATCGAGCAGGGCAAGGCGACCTGCACCGGGCTCTCGATCATCCTCGTCGATGCCTGCCGCGCGGTCGGCATCCCGGCGCGGGCGGTGGGCACGCCGATGTGGTCCAACGGCCGCGGCAACCACACCTGGGTGGAGATCTGGGACGGCGGTTGGCACTTCACCGGGGCCGACGAGTTCGACCAGGCGGGGCTGGATCGCGGGTGGTTCACCGGCGATGCCGCCAAGGCCCGCGCCGATGTGCCGGAGCACGCGATCTATGCCACCTCCTGGAAACGGGACGGGCTCCACTTTCCCATGATCTGGTCGCCCAAGTCCGAGTCGGTGGCGGCGGTGAACGTGACGGAGCGGTATGCCCAGTCCGAGGCCGACCGGCCGGTGCTCGGCGTGCGGCTGAGCAAGGGCGGCGAGGGCGACACGCGGGTCGCCGCGAAGGGCGCGCTCACCAGCGTGGCGGGAAGGATCTTGGAGCCGTTCGAAACCAAGGCCGGAAGCGCCGACCTCAATGACATGCCGCGCCTCGCCGTGACGCCGGGCAACGCCTACCGCCTGAGGTTCGAGATCGGCGGTGCCATCCTCGAAACCGAGCCCTTCACCGCGGGCGATGGGGAGACCACCCGGGATGTCATCGTTTCCAAGCTCAAGGCCGTGCCGGAGGCCGTCCAGGCCCTGACCGAAAATCCCGACTCGGATCCGACCTTCACCGCGGAGGAATCCGACCGGGTCGTCCGGCTCATCGCGGAGCAGCTCCTCGAACCGACCAAGGCCGAGCGCGCCGCCGAGCTGGAGAACAAGGCGATCACCCTCGGCGACAAGACGCTCCTGTGGAAGGAGCGGACTTTCGGCGAAGCCGAGCGCGGCCAGCGCAGCCTCTGGATCTCCATGCACGGCGGCGGCGGCACCACCAAGGAGGTCAACGACCAGCAGTGGTCGAACCAAGTGAACCTCTACGACATCCCCGAGGGCATCTGCGTCGCGCCGCGGGCCCCGACCGACAGCTGGAACATGTGGCATCAGGAGCACATCGACCCGCTGTTCTCTCGGCTGATCGAGGACATGGTGGCGCTGCGCGGGGTCGATCCCGACAAGGTTTATCTGACCGGCTACTCGGCCGGTGGCGATGGAGTTTGGCAGGTGGCTCCGCGGATGGCGGACCGTTTCGCCGCCGCCGCGATGATGGCCGGGCATCCGAACGAGGCTTCCCTGCTCGGCCTGCGCAACCTGCCCTTCGCCATCTTCATGGGCGGCGAGGACAGCGCCTACGATCGCAACAAGATCGCTGCGGAGCGCCTCAAGAAACTGGACGAGCTCCACGCCGCCGATCCGCAGGGCTACACGCACATGGGCCGCATCTACGAGGGCCTCGGCCACTGGATGAACCGCAAGGATGCCGAGGGCATCCCGTGGATGGCCGGGTTCACGCGCGATCCGTGGCCGAAGAAGATTGTCTGGTTTCAGGACGACGTGACCCACCGCCGCTTCTACTGGCTCCAGCTGCCGGAGGGTTACGAAACGAAGGCCGGGCAGGAAATCGTTGCCACGGTCGAGGGGCGGACGATCACCCTGACCGGCGACGTGCCGGCCGGCACCCGGATTCTTCTCCATGACCGGCTCATCGATCTCGACCAGCCGCTGGAACTCATTGCTGGCGGGGCAAGCTCCACGGTGAAGCCAGTGCGTTCCGTGGCGGTGATCCATCGTGCCCTCGCCGAACGCTGGGACCCCGCGTCCTGCCCCACGGCGGAGCTGCGGGTGAAATGACAGGCAAGCCATCGAGCCGGCGGCCTACGAGGAGCGGGCATCGAGGGGGGCGGCGGGCATCGACCGCCGGACAGGGGCTTGGCAGCGCTCTCGCTCTGACCATCCGTTCGAGTCCCCGGGAAACCGCCTGCTCTCCCCGTCCTCACCGATCGCCCCTTCTCGCTGCCGGGAACTCGAACCGTCCCCACTCCCTCACCAGCTCCACCTCCCTGCCCGGGGGGGGGGGGGGGGGGGGGGGGGGGGGGGGGGGGGGGGGGGCGGCGGCCGGGGGGGGGGGGGGGGGGGGGGGGGGGGGGGGGGGGGGGGGGGGGGGGGGGGGGGGGGGGGGGGGGGGGGGGGGGGGGGGGGGGGGGGGGGGGGGGG